>JBOHFC010000188.1:0-13552 GCA_050701375.1 Pseudonocardiaceae bacterium | reverse complement strand
GTGCTGCAACGCAGCCTGCTCACCGAACCGCCGACAGTGACCGGGCTGCAGATCTGCGCCCGCTACCGCCCGGCCGGGCGCGACGAGGTCGGTGGTGATTGGTATGACGCTTTCCAGCGCAGTACGGATCAGCTAGCCGTGGTGATCGGTGATGTCGTCGGCCACGACATCACCGCCGCCGCGGCGATGGGTCATCTAAGGGCCACGCTGCGCGGCTTGGCCCTGGATCGCGACGAGGGACCGGCCGCGATCCTGGACCGGCTCGCCGATATCAACACCCGGCTCGCCATCACGCCGTTCGCGACCCTGCTCTATGTCAATCTCACCCGCACCCACGACCGATGGACGATGCGCTGGGCCAGCGCCGGGCACCCGCCCCCGTTGCTCGCCACCGCCGGCGATGTTCAGCTGCTGTCCGGGGCGGCCGGCACCGCTCTGGTCTGCACCCAGACTCCGAGGCACACCGAGGGCGCGATCGCCCTGGCCGCCGGATCGACCTTGTTGCTCTACACCGACGGCCTGATCGAACGTCGCGGCGCGGACTTGACCGCCAACCTCAGTGCGCTCGTCGCCCGCGTCGCCGCAAGCACGCACCACGTCATCGAGCCGCTGTGCGACGACCTACTGGCCGAGGCACCCACCGACGACGACATCGCGGTGCTGGCTATTCACGTCTGCTAAGTCGTGAGATCGTCGAACTCGCCGGCTTTGACGCCGTGGATCCAAGCGGTCATCTCGGCGGGAGTGAACAGCACCACCCCATCGTCGGGACGGTTGCTGTTGCGTACCGCGATGCGGCCATCCGGCAAGGCGGCGATTTGGACGCAGGTTCCGTTGTTGCCGCTGAAACTGCTGATGCGCCACGGAGTGGCGGCTAGGAGTAATACGCTAGACACAGTGTGTGCCTCCGAACTTCATTCCCCGACGACTGATTGGATGAATGAGAGTGACTCGTTAGGGTCTAGGGCAACTCGCTGTAGATCCTCAGCCACCATGGTATACGACTGAACCTGTTCTGCATCTTGTAGATACACCGCACCGTCATGGAGTTCGACGTAGCCGATCGATCGCACGTTCGCGAAGCCCAGCACCGCGAACTGGCCGGTCAGCGCGGTGTGCGGACCGTCCTCAGGACGGACGATCTGGATTGTCACCGTGCGCAGTTGCGCCATTGCCAGCAGATGCCGAAGCTGGGCGCGCCGCAGCTCCGGGTCACCCACCGCGAGCCGCAGCGCACCCTCTGTGATTACGGCGTGCAACCGGAGTGGGCGTTCGGTATCGGTGAGCCGGCGGGTGCGGGCGATCCGCAAGCCGACGAACCGTTCGCTGTAGTCGGCGCGAACGCGCGGTGTATTGGCGGTGACCGCGGCAGCGTACTGCTCGGTCTGCAGCAGGCCGGGGATGAGCATCGGCTCGAAGACGAACTCACTCTCGGCCAGGCCCTCCAGGCCGACGAACGTTTTCAACCAATCCGGCACGACCTGTGCCCACGGCGCCCACCACCTGGCCTCGTCGGCTCGGCTGGTGAGCGAGGTGAGCCGGTCGATGTCGGCCTGCCCGGCGCCGTAGCCGGCGAGCAGCCGGGCGATGTCGTGCGGATCCTGCTGCTGTCGCCCGGTCTCCAGATGGCCGAGCTTGGCTCTGCTGATTCCGCTGAGCTGGCTGGCCTCGGTCAACGACAGATTGGCCGAGTTGCGGTACCGGGCCAGCTCCACGCCGACAAGCCAGCGCAACGGCGCCGGGTCTCCGCGTAACGCCACTTCGGTTGCCGGTTTTGTCATGAGACGTCTCATGTATAGTCCCCCGAACTGATACATGTCCCACCGTCCGATTAGCACGAACTGACCCGACCGACGGAGCGCGAGCGGCGCGACTCAATCACTGAGTCGACGTCGCCAGAGCTTTGTGGTCGGGACGGTCGCTGGCGAGGCTACCCGGACGCTCCCCGAAAAGCTGGCAGGCTCGCTGATGGTTTTGTCAGGGTGTCGATCAGCAATGACGGTTTGGCCCGTGCGTCTGGCAGGCGTGCGGAGTTTCACGCAGAATTGTCGTACTACTGACCGGGAAGTTGACTGTGGACCAGGCCCCACCGGATTGGGAGATCCGAGGCGAGCCGCGGCTCGTCGCCGCCGCGCCGTCGCGCGGCGCTTCGCACCTGGCGGCCCTGCGGATACCCGAGCCTCAGTTTCCCAGCAGGAGCCCGGCCGGTCGACCGCAAGACCGTCCCGCGCCGGTACCCACTCGGGTGGACCAGCCGGATCCCAGCGATCGGGGCGGGGGGTCGAGCGTCGAACAGCTGCGGTGGGCGCGCGGCCCCGACGACGGGCACTTGCATCTGCTGCCACCCGCTGGTGTCAACCTCGCCGCCGCCAGCGGCCACGCTCAGGCACTATGTGGTCACCGCATACCCGCTCAGGGCCTGACGATCAACGGCGTCCCGTCGGGGGCGCTGTGTATGGCCTGCGTCATGGGCGCGACCTCGTAAGAGCCCGCCGCTAACCGTTCTTGCTGCCGGTGACACCGGCGTTGCTGGAGGGGTCGGACTGGTTGTAGCCGGTGATCAGCGCCCACATGTTGGTGCCGAAATAGCTCTGACCCTTGCCGCCGGGAGTACCCGGGTCGCCGCCGGCGCCGGGGAGGCCGTCGATGTCAGCGCGGCACAACGACAAGACGGTACGTGCCGGTAGCAGCTCCACGTGCTGTTGGGCGAGTTCAGCAAAGCTCATCGCATCAGACATCGGATCCCCCTAGGAAAGGCTGTCCTGGTCGCCCAGGCGTGGCGGTACCTCGCCGGCGGCAGTGCCGGGTTCAATGTCACCCAAAGTGCCCAGTGCGACCGTCCGTGGCAATCCGTAGCTGTACCTAACTTGTTCGGGTAACCACGTACAGGTAGCAGTGGAGCATCCCTTTGGCCCAACCAGGCCACCCCACCGGCGTTCCGGTCCCCACCCCTCGAACCCGCTGACTCTTGAAACAGCGGTCGAAGAACCCGATCCGTACTCTACGATCGCCGGAGTCGGGATGGGTGGCAGTCCGCGTCGCCGTACCGACCTTGCGTCGGGCGGGCGGTCACCGAGGAGTTGACGACGTGCACAGCGACTTCGTTCACCTGGCGGGCACGCCGGAGACCGCGTTGCGTCACGAGGACCTGGTGACCTTGCCCGCGAGTGCCCCACCGGCGCCGTGGCGAGTCACTGCTGACGCGATGCTGTGGACGGATCGGCCGGATGACCGGGCCCGGGCGGCGATCGATGCCGTCGTGCCGAAGGAGGTCTCGGCCGGCGCCACGCTGATCGCCACCGTCGGAGCGTTGATCCGGTACCTGCGCACCCCCGTCGGGCGTTACCGGGAGGTCATCGGGGCGGTTGTCTACCGTCGGGGCACCACGGTGTTCTCTCATATCCCGTTCATCGCCGTCGACTCCCCGGCCAGTGTGGTCGGCGGGCGCACCAACTGGGCGTTGCCCAAGACGTTGGCCAGTTTCGACGGTCAGCCGGCTGCCGGCACCTCCATGGCAGCCAACGGCGACGACTGGCGCGTCGAAGCCACCCCCACCGCCGGCCTGCTCATGGTGCCGATGCTGGTACCGAAGCTGCTCGCGCTGGTCCAGTTCGGCCCGCACGGCACGGTGTGGTCGGTGCGACCCAGCTCCTACGGGGTGGCCCGGCTGGCCCGGATCGACGTGCGGGTGATGGCTGCACCCACCCTGGCGGACTGGTTCCCGGCGGGCATCCGCCGGGGCACCCTCACCCCCCGGCTGACCATGGTGCTGGGCCGTGCGGTACTGGGATCGGCCGCCGGCTGAACTTGCGACCGCGCACCGGTCTCCGAGGGCGAGTACGCGGGTCGTTAGGAAAGCGTCAAGATCGGTGCCGGCGCGTGCTGGCGGTGCGAGGCTCGGTGACGTGAGCTTGGTGCTGAAGAGGTTGCTCGTCGGCCGGCCGATGCGCAGCGCCCGGCTGGGCGAGACGCTGTTGCCTACCTGGCTGGCGTTGCCGGTGTTCTGTAGCGACCCGATCTCCTCGGTGGCGTATGCGACCGAGCAGATCGTCCTGGTATTGGCGGCCGGCGGCCTCGCCGCGTTGACCCAGACACCGTGGGTGGGCCTGGCCGTGGTGGTGCTGCTGGTGGTGGTTGTAGCGTCCTACCGGCAGACCTGCTTAGCCTACCCGAACGGCGGCGGGGCCTTCGTGGTGAGCAGGGACAATCTCGGCGAGACGGCCGCGCTGGTGGCGGCCAGCGCGTTGCTGGTGGACTACGTGATGACGGTCGCGGTGTCAGTGGTGTCCGGCGTCGTGGCGATCACCTCAGCGGTGCGGGGGCTGGCGCCGCATGCGGTGGCGCTGTCGGTCGGGTTCATCGTCGTGCTGGCGCTGGCGAACCTGCGCGGAACGAAGGAGTCGGGTCGGGCGTTCGCCGTGCCGACCTACGCGTTCATCGGCTTGACCGTGTTGATGTTCCTGGTGGCGGCGGTCAAGGGCTGGGGTGGCTCTCTGCCGTCGGCCGAGACGGCATCGCAGCCTGTGCCGGCAACAGTGCAGGTAGGTGGGGTGTTCACGCTGATTCTGGTGGTGCGGGCCTTCGCATCCGGCTGTACCGCGCTGACCGGGGTGGAGGCGATCAGCAACGGGGTACCGGCCTTTCGTAAACCCAAGAGCCGCAACGCGGCCTTGACCCTGACGCTGATGGGCGTGATCGCGGTGGTTCTGTTCGCCGGGATCACCCTGCTGGCCGTGCGGCTACAGGCGCGTGCACAGCCCGACGGGAACCCGTCGGTGATCTCGCAGATCGCGACCTCGGTGTTCGGGGGCAGCTCGGCGCTGTTCTACCTGTTCCAGGCCGCAACCGCCGGCATTCTCATCCTCGCCGCGAACACGGCGTTCAACGGCTTCCCGGTGCTGGCCTCGATACTGGGCCGGGGCCGGTACCTACCTCGGCAGCTGCACAACCGCGGGGACCGGCTGGTGTTCTCCAACGGGATCCTGTTGCTCGCCGGGGTGGCCGTCGCATTGATCGTCGGATTCGACGCGAACATCGACAAATTGATCCAGCTGTACATCATCGGCGTGTTCACCAGCTTCACACTCAGCCAGGTAGGGATGGTGCGGCACTGGACGCGGGAGTTGGTCGACGAACGGCGGCCCCGCCGGCGCCGGTCGATCCGCCGCTCCCAGGCGATCAATCTGGTGGGTGCGGTCTCGACCACGGTGGTGCTGGTCGTGGTATTCGCTACCAAGGTCGCGCACGGTGCGTGGCTGGCGGTCACGGCGATGATCCTGTTGTTCTTCGTGATGCGCGGGATCAACCGGTACTACGCCCGGGTGAGCCGGGAGATCAGCGCCGAGGATGTGGCACCCACGCTACCGGCCCGGGTGCACGCGATCGTGCTGGTTTCGCGGCTGCACCGCCCCGCTCTACGAGCGCTGGCGCTGGCCCGCGCCACCAGGCCTGACGTCCTGGAAGCGGTAACCATGGAACTGGACGCCGACGACACCCGGGAGCTGGTCGGCGAGTGGGAGCGGCGCGATCTTCCGGTGCGCCTGAAGGTGCTGGCCGCCCCGTACCGCGATCTGGCCCGACCGCTCGTCGAGTACGTCAGGGAACTACGCCGCTACGAGCCGCGCTCGGTCATCACCGTCTTCATCCCGGAGTACGTGACCACGCGGTGGTGGCAGAACCTGCTGCACAACCAGAGTGCGCTGAGGTTGAAGGGGCGGTTGTTGTTCACCCCTGGCGTGGTGGTGGTGAACGTGCCTTATCACCTGGGCGTTGCCGACCAGGGCTGGTTGGGTGCGGCGACCCCGGAGCAAGTTGGGACCACACCGCAGTCGGGACGACACTGACTTGGACGACACTGACTTGGACGACACTGACTTGGACGACACTGACTTGGACGACACTGACTTGGACGACACTGACTTGATGGAAACCGCGAGAGGTCGGCTTTCGCGCCGTCGCAAGCTGCTGGGCTGGCTGTTCGGGCTCGCCTTGCCGGCGTTGGCGACGCTGATCTCGGTAGCCGGCCGGGGATTGTTCGGGCTACCCACGGACGTGATGCTGTTCGTGCTGGCGGTGGTCGTGGTCGCGCTGATCGGCGGGCTGGGCCCCGCTCTGCTGGCCGCCGTAGCGTCCGGGCTGTTACTCAACTTCTTCCTCACGCCACCCCTGTACACCTTCACGATCGCGGACAACGAGAACGTGATCACGCTCGCCGTCATGGTGCTGGTCGCGGTGTTGGTGGCGCTGGTGGTCAACCAGGCGGCGCGGCGCGGCGAGCAGGCCTCCCGGGCCAGGGCGGAGGCCAGCCTGCTCAGTGAGTTCGCCGCGGCTGTGCTGACCAGTCACGAGCCGCTGCCGCTGCTGTTGAACAAGGTGCGGGAGTCCTTCGGAGCCACCTCGGTGGCGCTGCTTGAGCGTCAACGCCTCGGCTGGCAGCGGGTGGCCAGTGCTGGACCGGATCCGGTTGCGGCACCGGAAGACGCCGACGCGGACGTCACGATCGACGCGGACGTCCACCTGTCGCTGCTTGGTCGAACGCTGACTGTCGGTGACCGGCGGGTACTGCAGGTGGTGGCGGGTCAGGCGCTGCTCGCGCTGCGAGCCCAGCAGATGGCGGCTCAGGCGCTGGACGCCCAACGCCGGGCAGAGGCCACCGAGCTGCGCAGCGCCCTGCTCTCCGCGGTCGGTCATGATCTTCGCACGCCGCTGACCTCGATCAAGGCCGCAGTGAGCAGCTTGCGCGATCCGGAGTTGGAACTGTCCGACGCGGACACCACCGAACTGCTGGCTACCGTCGAGGAGTCCGCGGACCGGCTGCAGGGCCTGGTCGACAACCTGCTCGACTCCGCCCGGCTGGCCACCGGCGCCGTGCTGCCGCAGTTGAGCGCGGTCGGCTACGACGAGGTCGTCGCCCGCGCCTTGTCGACTGTGGACGGCGGGCATCTGGTCGCCACTGAAGTCGATGACACGCTGGCGGCGGTGCTCGCTGATGCGGGGCTGCTCGAACGGGTGGTCGCCAACCTCATCGACAACGCGCTGCGCCACGGGCACGGCGCCTCTGTGGTGATCCGGGCGGCGGTGCATGGCGGTGAGGTGCAGCTGCAGGTCAGCGATCGTGGCCCCGGCCTGCCGACCGGGGCGCTCGAGTCGCTGTTCGCGCCGTTTCAGCGGCTCGGCGATCGTGCGTCGCGCCCGGGAGTGGGCCTGGGCCTGGCGGTGGCTCG
The DNA here is from genome assembly GCA_050701375.1 of Pseudonocardiaceae bacterium. GTDB lineage: Bacteria > Actinomycetota > Actinomycetes > Mycobacteriales > Pseudonocardiaceae. The sequence continues at coordinate 6,329 of JBOHFC010000188.1, read as the reverse complement.
CGGCTTCACCGAAGCGATGGGCGGCCGCATCCGGGCCGAGTCGACCCCCGGCGGTGGCTTGACCATGACCATCATCCTTCCCCTCGCGCCGACTCCCGCTGCGCCGACTCCCCTCGGGCCGACTCCCCTCGGGCCGACTCCACCGGCAACGGTGGCCGACCTCACCGCGCGCCCGACATGACGACCCGAGTCCTCGTGGTCGACGATGACGCGCACATCCTGCGCGCCATCAGCATTCACCTCACCGCCTGCGGCTACGCCGTACGCACCGCCCAAACCGGCCGGGCAGCACTGCGAGCCGGCGCTGACGAACACCCTGACCTGGTACTGCTTGATCTCGGCCTACCCGATCTCGACGGCACCGCGGTCATCGTCGAGCTACGCAGCCGATCCACCGTGCCGATCATCGTGCTCTCCGCCCGCACCGACAGCACCGACAAGATCGATGCACTGGACACCGGGGCCGACGACTACCTGACCAAGCCGTTCAGCATGCCCGAACTGCTCGCCCGGATGCGGGCCGCCGTGCGCCGATCCGTGGCTGGTTCATCGACCGAGGAGAACACCGTGGTCGCCACACCGGACTTCAGCATCGATCTGGCGGCGAAGAAAGTGATCAGCCGCAGCGGAGCGCAGGTGCACCTGACGCCCACCGAATGGGCCATCCTCGAACTCCTGGTCCGGGATCGCGGCGCGCTTGTTTCCCAGCGTCGACTGCTCAGCGAGATATGGGGCCCCACCTACCGTACAGAAACCAACTACTTGCGGGTCTACCTGGCACAACTGCGTCGCAAGCTCGAACCAGAACCGGCCCGCCCCCGCTACCTCATCACCGAACCCGGCATGGGGTACCGCTTCCAGGACTGAGCCTGTTCCGAACAGCGGCCGGAAAAGATTGTTGCTTGTCGTGCTGCCCGCCGCCTGCGCGGATACCCTGGGGCAACAAGCCGGAACCGGTCGGTGGCGACCGGCCTGGGTAAGACGTGAGGATCTCTCTGGTGGCCGATGAGGCTCGATCCAGTGCCCCCCGGTTCGACCGATGGCCTGGCACTTCGGCGCCGGTGCCAGCGGCTCCGAGGGTGGGCGAGGGACCTTCCGACGCCCAACTTGTTCAGCGACTCGGGGATGCCGACGGGACGGCACTGTCCGAGCTCTATCACCGCTTCGGGCGCCCGTGCTACTCGCTGGCCCGCCGGATCTGCGTGGACGAGGGGCTGGCCGAGGACGTGGTACAGGATGTCTTCCTGATCCTGTGGCGTGATCCGACCCGGTTCGACTCGTCCCGAGGTAGCTTCGCTACGTGGCTGCTGACGCTGATCCATCACAGGGCGGTGGACGTGGTGCGAAAAGAGACCACCATCCGGCGACAGATGGTCACTGCTTCGGAGGCGGGCGAGGACTGGTCGCCAAGCTCGGTGCCAGGCGCATGTCAGGCGGCGATGGCGCGGATCGCGGCCGGCCACGTGCGCGCGGCACTTCATCGCCTACCGGTCGAGCAGCGGCGAGTGCTCGCCCTGACCTATTTCGGCGGGCACACTCAGCGTGAGATTGCTGTTCTGACTGGTGTCCCGCTGGGTACGGTGAAGTCCCGCACATTCGCCGCGGTGCAGCGGCTGCGCTCGCTGCTGACCGATCAGTTGGGTCCCGACGCCCTGGTCGCAGAGGCCCGCATGGTGGGGGAGCTGAACCGATGAACGGCCAGCCGGACTGTGTTACCGGCTGCCCGTACCGTGAGCTGGCGGTAGGCTGGGCATTGCACGCGCTGGAGCCCGCCGAAGAGTCCCTAGTCGCCGCGCACCTGCCTGACTGCCCGATATGCGCCACTACCGCCGCGCAGACCGAGGAGGTCGGCACCATGCTGGGCTTTTCCGTCCCGCAGAGGATCCCCAGTGTCGAGTTGGAGCGGCGGGTGCTCGGGGTCACGGGTGACCGGCGGGCAGCGGCGGTCGTGCATCTGGCACGGCCGGTACAGCCGGCACGACACATCACGGAGCCATCTGAGGTCGACTTCTCGGGATGGCTGTCGATCACCTGGGCTGACGTCGTGGGTCACGCTGACGTTGAGCAAGCGCTTCAGGCGGTGGGTAATTGATCATGCCGGCCGCGACCCCGTCCGCCGAGTCCGACACCTACGTGGAGGGCTTGGTACTGGTACGGCGCGGTGAACTCGATGAGGCGGAGACGTTGTGGCGCGCGGCCGCCGAGGCCGGTAACACCGACGCCGCCACCGGTCTCGGCCGGTTGCTGGTGCAGCGCGGCGAGTTCGATGAGGCGGAGACGTGGTGGCGCACTGCCGCCGAAATCGGCCACATCGACGCCGCCAACTACCTCTGTCTGCTCTTGGCCCAGCGCGGCGAGTTCGATGAGGCGGAGACGTGGTGGCGCACTGCCGCCGAAGCCGGCAACATCGCAGCTGCCACCGTGCTGGGCGTGCTGCTGATGCAGCGCGGCGACCTCGATGAGGCGGAGACGTGGTGGCGCACCGCGGCCGAAGCCGGCAACACCACCGCGGCGTTCAACCTCGGTCTGCTGCTCAAGCGGTGCGGCGATCTCGACGGGGCGGCACAGTGGTCCCGGGTTGCCGCCGAGGCCGGTAACACCGACGCCGCCAACAACCTCGGCCTGTTGCTGGAAGCCCGCGGCGAACTCGATGAGGCAGTGGCCTGGTCCCGCACCGCCGCCGACGCCGGTAACGCCACCGCGGCCTACAACCTGGGCCTGCTGCTCAAGCAACGCGGCGACCTCGACGACGCCGCGACCTGGTACCGCACCGCCGCTAAAGCCGGCAATATCAGTGCCGCCAACAACCTCGGCGTGCTGCTCGAACAGCGCGGTGACCTCGACGACGCGGCGACCTGGTACCGCATCGCCGCCAAAGCGGGCAACAGCAACGCCGCCTACAACCTCGGCTTCTTACTGGAGCAATGCGGCGAGGTCGACGAGGCCGTGGCCTGGTACCGCACCGCCGCCGCCGCCGGCCACACCACCGCCGCCTACAACCTGGACATCCTTTTGGGCCAGCAACGATCTTAGGCTGCGGCGTGTGGTAGCCCTGGGGGAGAGATCGACGGGATGCCCCACCCGGTCCACCCAACCCAGTCCCGCCCGCGCTGGTGGCCGGTCATCCCGGAGGTCTGCCCGCCCGGCGAGGGCATGTTTTGGGTCGACCGCGCTGCGTTTGCTGATGTAGCGCCGCTGAGACAACGCCGACCAGGGCCTTAGCCGCCGGAGCGGTCTTTCACCTGTGGAGACGCTTGTCGATGTTGGTCGATGTTGGTCGATGTTGGTCGATGTTGGTCGACGTTGGGTGGTGGTGGGTGATGTGGTTTGTACCCGATTTGTGCCGGACACGGCCGGCGGGACGCTTCTTCTCAACCGGACGCCGCGACAGCGACGGGGCGGGATCGTATCAAGGGGTCGTCAGTCACGCAGCGGCCAGCAGCGCGGCGCCGAGCACGGGGGACCTCATGGCCCCCAGAGATGGGCAATGCTGCCACATGACGTTTCCTACGCAACTTAGCCAAGGTTGCAGGGTCCGGCTCGTGGGGGACAGTCGTCTGTCCTTCTCAGCTGGACAGGTAAAGACGATCAGTTCAGATCAGGGTTGATCATGGCCGGATGCTCAGGTAGGTGCAAGATCATCGACGTGCACGGTGGTGCATCGGCGCAACGACAGGAAGGGATGCTATGGCCACCCAGACCCTGACTGAAGCGAACTTCGATGCCACACCGTCTAATCCCTTGCCCCGTGCCGGAGCTCGTTGCGGAACGCCGGCCATCCTGGAGGCCTGCCGGGGTGCGGGGCGGCGAGCGCCCGCAGTTTGTTCCTCTCAACCTCATCCGGCTCGCCCCAGTACGCGAACCTGCGAGCTCTAGCGATTACCAGGACCCGCTACCGGGCAGTGTCGGTTATGCCGGAATACTTCGTCTGGCCAGGGCGGACGCTTCTGGACTGTACGTGTTGGTATCGGAGGTTGGCGGCTGTTTCAGGTAGGTAAAGGGTGGAGTTGATCAGACCGATGGTGGTCGGGCTGGTTGACCTGTCCTGCTGGTCGGCCAGGACAGGAGGGACGACAACGGGGGGATCCCGTCCCGTCGGCGGGCTTGTTCCGGGGTAGGCCAGGAGTGCCGATGCGACGAGATGCCTGCGCCGTTGGTTACTCGCCACCTTCGTGGCCGGTCCTGGGACCATCTCGCCCGTAGGCCCGCTGGAGGCACGGGGGTGTCGTGATCTTGGATTCGTTGTGCTCTTCGGTGTGAACCTTGATCGCCTGTCTGGCGGGATGGCAGATGCCAGGAGGTATGGTCATAGATCAGCTCGGTAGGTCCCCATATCGTCCAAAGGGACGCCATCTCAGCGTCTCTTGGTAATCAGGTGAGGCGCGGTAAGCGAACAAAGGATGATCATGTGTCCCCGAAAGTCCCACTCAGGTCCGGCGGTGCGACCGAGTCGCGGGAATGAGCGACGGACAAGTGACGATGGGGTGCGCGCGACCGCGAAAATCGGTCTGGTTGCCTCCATCATCGCCGCGCTGATCGCCGCAATAGCAACTGTAACGGTTGCCTTGATCAATCATGAACCAAACCACACACCAGTCGCCCCATCACCGCCCGTGGGAGCAATGCCGGGAGAGGCTAAAATGCCTCAGCCTACCTGCGCTACGTGCACACCGGGAGGCAAGACCTTTCCGGAGCAAGTGCACACAAGCAACCCGGCCGGAACGACTACCTTTCGGGACCCCCGTGGTTTCAGGGGGGAGGGTCCTCGTGTGTTGCCTGGTCAAGAGATAGAGGTGGTCTGCCGGTTCCTTGACCCCAATGCGCCGGCCAGCGTGCAACCTGGCTGGTGGTACCTGGTCGACAGTCCACCGTGGAATCGGCAATACTATACCCCGGCAAGCTCTTACCTCAACGGAGACCCACTCGAGGGACCACAAGTCACACCTGTTGACGGTCGTGTACCGGTGTGCTGAATATTTCAGCCAGCACGACGGCCTGCAAGTTGTCCGTGGTCAGGCCTCATCGTCAGGTTCAGGTCCGAGGACGTCCATGGTCGTCCGTAGCCGTTGATGTACCAACTGATGTAGACGAAGGGGATCTTCGGTAGCGATCCGATCGATGGTGTGCCCGCTCGCCGAAACATCTGATTCTTGGTCAGGAGCTTCGGAATGAGTTTGCCTCTACACACTCCTCAGTGTGGCGACGGGGTCACCGACGATCTTGCACATTAGGGACTTGTGTGGCATCCCGTCGACCTGGCGCAGCCCGACCACACGCCAGCCCTCGGGGAGGTCGAGGGGATGCCCACCCGCCCTCCGGCCCAGCCGCAGTTGTAGCGCTCTGGCTATCCCGGAGACCTGCCCGCCCGGCGAGGGCAGAGTCCCTTACGCGGGAGCACAAGCCAAGATCGTTCTAGAAGGGGCGCAGCAGTCGTTCTCGAAGATTATTCCAGCTGGACTGCGCGGCGCTTGGCAGCCAGCTCGTCTCTGGCATGGCCGATAGGACTTTCTGCCGAGTCTTGTCACTGTCCATCCGCGCGGACAGACCTGCGTGCCAGGACTTCTCCGCGACCTCAGACAAGATCTTGCCCGGATCGGTGAACGACATCGTAAGGAGGGCGATTTGCTTGACGGCCCATGAGTTCGTCTCGAACTGCCCTTCGGCGTTGATAAGCAGCCCGTTGACCAGCCCGACCCGATATGCCTCCGGCCACTCGACAAGGTCCTTGGTCTGAGCACATCGCTCGACCCCCTCATCCATCACCAGAAAGGTTTCCCTCATCGCCCGTCGCGCCACCGCGACGCCGAGCAGCGACTGGTTAGCTTCGTCCAGCTCAGGCAACCGAACCGCCTGGAGACGCTGGGCAAGATCGCCACGGTGGAAATGCGAACCACGGAGATCGCGGATCAGGTTCTCGGGCCGACCAAGAATGACGTGGCCCAGGCGTCGCAGCGCCCACCGCGTCCAGAGCAACGCAGCGTCAATGCTGACCATTACCAACTCTTCGAGTGCGCCACGAGGCGCTGCTGTTGTTGTTTTCCGATGGAGGTGAGAGACCGTCCATTCCCTCGTCGTCGTAGCGGTGAGGGAAAGCTGGAGGCAGCCTGAGCCGGGGATCGCCGGGAAGGGTGGGAGCAGCCTCGACAAAGTCGCGTCGGTCCAGCACTGCCGGATGGGCCGGGCGTGGTGAGCGAGATGGGAAGGTAAACATTCACGTCCCGAAGGGCATGGCGAAGCGACCGTGGGCGGAGTGGGCGTGGTGATGTGAGTTGCGGTTTCGGTGGTCAGGTGGGCGCCGTGAGCGGTGGTGTCCAGGGGTTGCCGGTGAT
>JBOHFC010000187.1:0-7894 GCA_050701375.1 Pseudonocardiaceae bacterium | reverse complement strand
GTGTGCCGTTGCCAGGCCCCGTGAACTCGACACCAGCGACCTTCCGAGGCGAAAAAACGTCGATAGCGTCGAGCTCATGGACAGCACCCACGGGCAAGCCAACCAGGGAACACGCCGTCGGGCTGGGCAGGGATGAATACTCAGAACTGGATTCAGAAGCACGTCCTCAGAAAACTCGACTCTTATGTTCGGGCGCGCCAGTATCTACCAGGTTATGAGAATTCGCCACTAGGGCTTGGCTTCACGAAGTCTGGAGCGACCTCAGAGTTCAAGGCTGCCGTGGAAGAAGCTGTAAAGCAGTGGGAAGCCGCGCGCCCTGGCGTGCAAGTTGCGGTAAGGTGGGCACCATGAGCTGCCTGTTCCAAGTCGAGGACAACGTCCTCTGGGACCCCTCCACACCGTCGCGCGTATTTTCAAGAAACAAGCGGAGGCCATAGCCTCCGTATTCAACCCTCGATTCAGGGCTCGGCGCCATCATCGAGGATGAATGTGAGGTCGATCCGCTGATCTTCGAGAAATTTCTCGGCGAGGTAGCCAAGCAATATGACCACGCGACTCATGCTATCCTCAGATCGCTCACTGTCGGATTCATCGCGACAGCATCTGTACTCGTTGAGCGAGCTGGCGGCAGGCTCCCTCAAGCCGAACCGGAACAAATGGCCGCGTGGGCCGAATTGCTCCGCGAATACTCACGATCGATGCCACGTTAGTTGTTCTGTGAGCGATAGGGACATAGTGATCGTGGTAGGTCACCTAGTAACTGAGACCTCTGCCGGAGCGGAACGACGAGCCCGAAGGATCTGCTCACATCGTGGCGTGCTCTAGACATACATGGCAATCTGGGCGTGTCAGGAATACCTGCGCGCAGTTCTGGGGTATCGGTGCGGCAGCGGGGGTCATGGCACGATGGGTGAAGCACTAGGTGGGTCACTACCCGGCAAACGTTATGCCGGAACTTCCCGGGTACCGGATCGAGCGGCAGCTCTGGTGCGGCAGCATGGGCGTGGTCTAGCTGGCCGAATAGGTGCAGCTTCGCCGCAAGGTCGCACTGAAGATCCTGGCCCCGATGCTGGCCGGCGACGAGCTGTTCCGCAGGCGTTTCGACCGCGAATCACATAGCGCGGCCAAACTCGACCATCCCCACATCGTCGCTGTCTACGCCGCGGGTGAGGCGGCAGGGTCGGTAGGTTGACCTGCTTTTCGCGGAGGTCGTCCTGGTAACACCGCAAGAAATCCTGGATATTAGGTGTCGTCGTGTAGAGCTAGCACGGTCTTGGGCGGTGCGCATCGGTTTTCCAGCGCGCGGTGGATCTCGCTCACCTGGCTGACCGGTAGGCGGGTAGGGGGCAATGCCGTTAAGTTAGGCAGAGAAGTTGATCTCCATGCTCGACATCACCGCAGCTCGCAGAGTCAAGAGACGATCTTGGAGAGCCTTAACTTAGCGGCATTGGGGTAGGGGGTGGCTCGTGTAGGACACCGCGGTGCACCAAATTGACAACGGTCGAGACCGCAGCGCTGATCTGGGCGGTGCCGAGGTGGGCGATTCCACCCAGGCTGAGACCGGCTAGATGCCGGGTGCCGTGCCAGGCCGCATCACTGGAGAGCGCTTGATCCTGCCCGCTGGCGTTGCCGAGCACGATCAGACGACCGAAGGGTGCGAGTCGTTCGTAGAGCTGGGCGCGGAGCTGGCCACCCACCGGATCGATGACCACGTCCACACCGCGACCATCGGTAATCTCGGTCAGCGCCGTGCCAAGCTGCGCGGCGAGGATCACGTCCGTGCACTCCACGGGTACGAAGCGACGCGTGGCGTCGCTGCCGGCGACGCCTATTACCCGGCGAGCCGGTAAATCGCGGCGAGCCGACTGGCGGCGCCCCCAAGGCCACCACTGGCACCGAGTACCACGACGTCGTCGCTGGTCTGGAGCCGAGCCAAACGATGCAGCGCGATCCACGCGGTGACACCATTGACCAACACCGCAGCCACACAAGCGAGGTTGGCTCCCTCGGGCACGGCAGTCACCATCCCCGTGCGAGCCACCGCGACTTCGGCATACCCGCCAGCGCGGGAGCCGCGACCAAAGTCGTTGAGCAGGGCGGCAACCGGCTGTCCGATCCGGAACCCGTCCACGCCTGCACCGAGCTCACGAACTCGTCCAGCGACCTCGATGCCGGGGATGAACGGCGGAGCCAGGCTGAAGACACCAGCACGAAACAAGGTGTCCACGAACCCCACTCCGGCGAAATCAACATCAATGGACAACTCACCCGAATCCGGCGAGGGAGCCGGCCCGTCGACCACCCGAAGGACCTCAGGACCGCCTGGCTTCTCGACAACGACAGCTCTCACAACTCAACCTCCGCAACGACCCATGACTGCCCCGACTCTACGAGCCTGATACAGAACCCGGTGTCGTTACGAACGAGACCTGATGAGGGTCCGGTCACTCGAAGTCTCCGTGTACCGCACGTCGAGTCGATAACTCAGTCGACTGGTGCCAGCGTTTCATGAACGATCGTGCCGGAAGGGAAACCTCGCGTCGACGGGTGTCGACACACACACCATCGCGCATCGCGACACCACTACGAACGGTGATCATGATGTCTCGTGTCACAACGACGACCTCGGCACGCAAGGCGGTCGGCCGTCCTCGATATCGGCGAGCTGTCACCAGGGCCGCGCTGTTCGCAGCAGCGTCGGCCAGCGTGATGATGGCTGCGGGCGCGTGCGCTGGCCCGGTGTTCACACCGGGTCCGGGTGGTCTCGGCGATCACTGGTTCCCGGACTACGGCAACGGCGGCTACACCTCGACTCACTACGACCTGGACATGTCCTTCAATCCCACGACCAGCACGATCGACGCCACCACCCACCTCATCGCGCGGGCCACGCAGAATCTGTCCCGCTTCGATCTGGATCTGCAGGGCCTGAACGTCACGGCATTGCGTGTCGACGACCGCAGCGCCAGCTACACCCGGCAGGGCCACAAGCTGATCATCACACCGGCCCACGGCCTACGGTCGGGACAGCGCTTCGACGTCGCCGTCAGCTACTCAGGCGTTCCACAACCCGTGGGGACCGGCGCCACCGCCACCGGATTCCTACCCACCAACGACGGCGCCTTTACCATCGACGACACCATCGCCTCCGACACCTGGTTCCCGAACAACGACCACCCTTCGGACAAAGCCAGCTACACCTTCCGGGTCACGGTGCCCAGCACCCTGGGAGTCATCGCCAACGGACGCCTGACCTCGACACAGACACACGGCGGGTCGACGACCTTCGAGTGGAACGAGCCCTCCCCGATGGCCAGCTACCTAGCCACCGTCGACATCGGGCACTGGCAGATCAAATCGGGACAGACCCCAGACGGCATCCCCGAGTACGTGGCCGTCGACCCGCAGCTGACCACACAACACGCCGACCCACTGTCCTACTTCTGGGACACCACCGCGCAGGTCACCGACTTCTGGACCAAAACCTTCGGCCCGTTTCCCTTCGACTCGACCGGTGCCATCGCCGATTACACCAACATCGACGGCCAACCCTCGGGCTACGCGGAGGAGACCCAGACCCGCCCGGTCTACGGCATGATCGAACCTGAGACCACCATCGCCCACGAGCTAGCCCACCAGTGGTTCGGTGACAGCGTCTCGATCACCGACTTCGCCGACATCTGGCTCAACGAAGGGTTCGCCACCTGGGCGACCTGGTACTGGGACGGCCTACACGGCGGCATACCCATCGCCGACCAAGCACGGCAGATCTATTCCGCGTCCGACAGCTCGTTTTGGCAGTACCCGGCCACCCCAGCATCCGTGAACGGCGGTGACCGCGTGTACAACGGCGGCGCCATGGCACTGCAGTTCCTCCGTGAACGCGTTGGTGACCCAACCTTCTTTGAGATCCTGCGCACCTGGACATCGACCCACCGCCACCACAACGCGACCACGGCGCAGTTCGTGGCGCTGGCCCAGAAGATCTCCGGCCAGGACCTCACCCACTTCTTCCACGACTGGATCTACTCCACCAGCAAACCGCCGCTTCCCTAGCGCCGTAGGACTGCTGGTGTCACGTCGAGGTCGATTCCAGCTCGGCGAGGTGCGTGTGCAGGACCGCGACGCGGTCGTCGGCGCTGAGCAGGTCCGGGCGGAGCACCGCGTTGATGCTCAACCCGTCCAGGAGAGCGACCAGCCGTTCGGTTTCGGCGTTCAGGTCGAGTCCGGCCCGCAGAATTCCGGTCAGTACCTGCCGCACGAGTGACCTGGTGCCGGCGGCGGACTTGCGCGCCAGGTCGTCGAACACGGGGTTGATCCTGGCCGCTGTGGTGAACTCCAGCCAGGGGATCACCTCGCCGCGGCGGGTGTCGTCCAGCGGGAGCAGCTCGGACTGAGCATCGACTGCATAGCGAAGCGCATCAGTTCTTGCTGGTTGTCGAAGTAGTGCCGGACGGAACCGAGGTTGAGCGTGGCCTCGTCGGCTACCGCCCGCAGCGACGCCTGCTGCAGTCCGCTGCGGACCACGACCCGGCGCGGTGACCTGTGCTGGCCGCTGGCAGGCTACGCCGTGATCACGCTGCCGGCGTAGCGGTGCCCGACGAGCACCACTGGCTCTTCGGGGCATCCAGCAGCTCGAGGTTGCCAAATAAGGCAACTACGTAATGGATGCACCCACCTCCTCATGGGGCGGAAGTGGCGGAGCAGGCATCACCTGTGGGTCCCACGGCCGTTTGAAGATCTGTGTGATGTTGCGATGCAATTGGTTGCATCTCCCTGTCAACCAGCGGTCAGCCATGGCGCGGGTCTCGGGCGACGTCGCTGCCACGCGCGTGCTGTGGGTCCCGACAGGGTCTTTGGTCCCCACACCACGACCGCGACGACGGCCGCGAGTCCCAAGACGATGCCGAAAGCGATCTGGGTGTACGCCTCATTATCGTTCGGAAAGAATGACCCACCGACGTTGAGCATGGCGTGGAAGAAGATCGCCGGCAGGATTGCCTTCCGAGTGCTGCTGTAGAGCCAGACGATGAGCACCCGCGCCGCGACCGTGCTGAGGAACCATCCCGCTATCCATGTCGGCGTCCGGTGGGCCTCAAGCAACGGTACGAGATGGAACACACCCCAGACCACCCCAAGGACGACGCCCGTCGACAATGCTCCCCATCGGCGTCGCAACGGATTGACGGCGTAGCCCATCCAGCCGGCCTCTTCGCACGCGGCGGCGATGAGGAACACGAGCAGCAGAGCTGGTGCCGCCCGCACAGACGAGACTGGCCCGGTCAGCGGCAGTCCCGCCAGACGTAACGCCCAGTACGACAGCAGCAGGGCCGCCGGCACAAGGCTGACGCTCACCAAGTACCACGGCTTGCATAACGCCAGTTGCGGCCTGACCGTCCGCTTCAGCAGGTCCACGACTCCAGCGGTGCCGCCTTGGCGGTACACCAGGACCGCTGCCGCGACGACCGGGCAGACGAATTGGAGCGCGCTGGCTGGGAGGCCCATCGGAGCGCCCTGCAAACCCCCGACAAGGCCGCCAAGGACCCAAAACGGTATGGCGAGGAGGAAGACGAGCGCAAAGAACGTCCACGCAGGTTTTGCTCCAGGCGCGCTGCTGCGATCTAGTGTGCCGTCTCGCCGGGGCCCGTGCTTGTCGCGCTGGTAGCCTCGATGAAGAGATCTAAATCTTGGAGAACTAAGTTCGGAACTTAAAACTTCATGTCTCATGTTTGGAGCGTATCGGAATGCCCCGGAATCAACCAGCGCCCACCGGCCTTGCACGTCGACGGCGTCGGCTACCGGATGAGGAGACCGGCCGGCGGATGCTCGACGCCGCGCTGGCCATGGTCAACGACACTGGGTTGACCGTGAGCCTGGAGCACATCAGCTTCGAGGACGTCATCCGTGACGCCGGGGTCTCCCGCAGCGCCGTCTACCGGCGCTGGCCGTACAAGGACCTGTTCTTCAGCGACCTGCTCCGTGAGCTCGCCCAGGGGATGGGTCTCGATACCGTCACCGACAGCGCGGCGGGCGTGGAGTTGGCTCGACAACTCCTGCGCGACCATCTCGATCGGCTCGACACAGCCGAGCACCGGCACAGTCTGTTCGTCGATATGCTGCGCCAGTCGGCGCTGCGAGACTTCGAGACCATCTACACCTCGACTCAGTGGCGGACCTACATCGCTCTGCACGCGTCATTTCTCAGCCTTGCTGACGGCGAACTCCGCGACGACGTGCACACTGCTCTCGCCGCGTCAGAGCAAAAATTGGTCGCTCGGATTTCCAGTGCCTACGAACAGCTGGCGGGCCTTCTCGGCTACCGGCTCCGTCCCGGACTCACCGACAACTTCGAGACCATGGCCACCCTGCTCAGCGCCACCATGCAGGGTCTGGTCATCAGAACGTTCGCGAGCACGGAAACAGCCACCCGACGCATCCAGGCCGACCCGTTCGGGGTAGGCCCGGCCGAATGGTCCCAGCCGGCACTAGGAATCGTCAGTATCGCCGTCGCCTTCCTCGAACCCGACCCTACGACCACCTGGGACAACGAGCACCTCGCCACGATCCGCCAGGCCCTGTCACAGGGCGGACCGCAGACTCCGGTTGCGGACGATCCGCCCCATAGCGACGGTGACTGAGCGGGGGGTCGTACCCTGCCGCGGTGCCTCGCCGCGATAGTCCTCCGCGACCGCAGGGCTGGGCGATCGCGGCGCTGGCGCTGGTCACCGGGGGGTTGGGAATCCTGGTGATGCTCGCGCCGGTGATCGCCGATGATCCGGTGGTGAGCTGGCCACGCGCCGGGCAGCAACCCAGCTCCACGGTGCTGCCACTGTCGCCCTACCGACCGCTGCAGCTCACCGCGACGGTCTCCTGCGCGACATTGCGGGCGTTGGACGCGCGCCCGGGCGGGGGTGAGGCGCTGCGCACGCTGCCCGCCGACGTCGGCACCGCTCCGGGCGAAGGCCTGGTGGTGACGGCCGCTCAGGGCGTCCTGACGGTCACCGCGTCCGGCGCCGAGGTGGTGCGCGAAGCGCTGCCGGGAGGGACCTGCTCCTACCAAGTGCTCGCTGATGCCGGCGGGGTGCGAGTGTCCCGGGACGGTGCAGGCATCAGCACCCGCAGGGATCTGCTGGTACCCCAGGTCGCCGAGCTGCAGACCGACGCAGTGCCGGCTGAGCCGGCGATCAGGTCGCCGGCTCGGACCACCGGTCTGTCGGTGCAGCTGCACACCGACGCGCGGTACCAGTCGCACCCCACGTTGCTCAAGACGGTGCTGCTGCTCGCGCAGGGTCTGGCGCTGGCGGCGCTGCTCGTGCTGGGCTGGCGGTGGTCCCGGGGTGCGGGGTCGGGCCTGGTCCGGCCGCGGCTGTCGTGGGCAGACGCGGCGGTGGTCGCGGTGTCGGGGTTCTGGGTGGTAGCGGGACCGGTCAACATCGACGACTCGTGGTATCTGCTGATGGCCCGCAACGCCATGCAGTCGGGCTACATCGGCAACGTCATCTACCAGTTCAACGTCACCGAGAACCCGTTCGTGGCCAGCCAGTACGTGATGCAGGCATGGGGCGCCGTCGCGGGGAACTGGAGCCTGGGCTGGATGCGGTTGCTGCCGCTGGCCTACGGACTGGCGACCTACGCCCTGCTGCGGGTTCTGGTCGCCACCGCGCTCGGCCGGGTGGGGCGGCGACCCGTGGTGGCGTGGGCCGTGGCGGCCGCGCACCTGCTGTGGTGGCTGCCCTACGGCCTGACGCTGCGCCCCGAACCGATGATCGCGCTGGGCAGCGCGGGGGTTCTGGTGCTAGCCGAGTCGGCCCGCCGGCGCCGCTCGGTGGGGGTGTTCGCCGTCGCCGTCGCCGTCGCGGCGCTCACCGTCACGGCGTCACCCACAGGTCTGGTG
>JBOHFC010000186.1:0-5161 GCA_050701375.1 Pseudonocardiaceae bacterium | reverse complement strand
GCGCGGCCGGGCTGACCCGGATGGTGCACCGACCGGGTCAACGCATAGGCCGCGGCCACCATCAGCAGCACCATCAGTGTGTCGGGATTGGTGTCCCGGTTGATCGCCACGGTCACCGGGGTAAGCGCGAAGATCAGCGCGGCCAGCAGTGCGACGTGCTCACCGGCCCAGTACCGCACCGTGCGATGCAGCAGGAACACCGCTGCCACTCCCTCGAGGACCTGGGGTAGCAGCAGTGACCACCCGTGATAGCCGAAGACCGCGGCCGAGGCCACCATCGGCCACAACGCCATCGGCGGCTTGTCCACGGTCACCACGCCGAGTGGGTCGAAAGAGCCGAACACGAAGTTGGTCAGGCTAGCCGACATCGACTTCACCGCGGCGGAATAATACGGATTCCCCCACCCGACAGCGTCCATTTTCCACGCATACAACACCACCGCCACTGCGCAGATCACGCCCAACACCATCGGCGGCCGAACCGCATTGCGCGGGCTCAGCGTGGTCAAATCTGGCTTGATAACCCCGCCCGGCCCGCGTGATGCGGTTGCCGCCCGCGGTGTCTCGACGCTCATGCCGGGAACACCCATTTGCGCAGCAACAGGAAGCGGGCGCCGGTGCCGACGACCGAGGCCGCCAATAGGACGGCGACCTCGAGCCACCGCGACGGGCTGGCGACCAGTGCTCCCAATACCAGCAGTGCCCCCGAAGTGAGCGCGTAGTACATCGCGAACATGACCAGCCCCTGCAAGTGGACCCGTTGCCGGGACACCACGGCGCTGGCGAAGGTCAGCCGCCGGTTGGCCTCGGTGTTGAGGAAGTTCACCAGCACCAGTGCGACCAGATTCGCCACCAACGGCGGTGACCACGAGCGAAACAGCGCATACAGCACGGCGGTTGCCGCGGTAGAGGCCAGACCGATCACCCCGAAGGCCATCAGCTGCCAGAGCAACCCGCCCGCCCTCGCGCCGAGCACCGCATCGGGATGCGCCGAGCGCGGCGCCGGCCGTCGCGGCAGGTCCTCCACCCGCGCCGCACCGCTGACCTTGGCCCGAGCCACCCGCACCAGCCCGCGAACGTCCCCCACAGCGGTGGACAGTATCTGGACCCGACTGTCGTCGTCTTCGACCCAGTCCACGGGCACCTCGTGCACCCGCAACCCGTTGTGTTCGGCGAGCAGCAGCAGCTCGGTGTCGAAGAACCAACCGTCGTCGTGGACGTGTGCCAGCAATGGACGGATGACGTCGGTCCGGGCCGCCTTGAACCCACACTGCGCGTCGGAGAATCGGGCGCCGTGGGTGAGCCGGATCATCTTGTTGTAGCACCGGGAGATCGCTTCCCGGCGCGGGCTGCGCACGGTCCGGGCACCGGGGGCCAGCCGGGAACCGATCGCGATGTCAGAGTGACCGTTGACCAGTGGAACGACCAACGGCAACAGCGCGTCCAAGCTGGTGGACAGGTCGACGTCCATGTAGACCACGACGTCGGCATCGCTATATGTCCACGCGGTGCGCAGCGCGTGGCCACGGCCCTTGCGGTCGAGGTGCAGCACCCGCACATGGTCATCACCCGCGGCGAGCTCAGTCGCCACCCGCAGGACCCCATCAGTGCTGGCGTTGTCCACCACAGTGATCGTCCACTCGAACGGGAACTGATCATCCAGATAGGACCGCAGCGCCTGCAGGCAACCTGGCAGCGCGCGTTCCTCGTTGTGCACCGGTATCACCACATCGACCGTGGCGGTCCGCCCCACCGACCACCGCTTCGCCCCGGCGTCGGGCGCAACCTCACGTTCCCTCGCCACCGTCACCAACCCCACCTCACCCCTCCAGAGCCGTCCGGCGAACCCATGCGTCCAGTTATGGCCCGGTGATGTGCGAGCACCCTGCACACAACCTCAGAGTTCGCTGTGAGCGCGCGACTGCGCCGAGGCAGCGATGCTGCAGTACGGTTGGCCCGTGGCCGAATACGGGCGGAGCCGACTCCTGAAGCTGGTTGCCGCTGTGGTCGTGCTTGCCGCCGCGGTGCTGCACTTCGTGTACCTGGCGACCCATTGGAACGATCGCTTGACCGCCCTGGTCTACGGCCTGATCGGCGCTGTTCAGGCCTGGTTGGCTGTCGCGCTCGGTTTGGGCCGGCCCAAAGCGGCGAAGATCGCCCTCGGCGTCAACTCCGGCCTGTTCGCCCTCTTTTTCGCCGCCCGGGTAGTGGGGCCTCCGGTGGGTATCAGGCCGGAGGTTGTCGGTTCTCTCACGGTCCTCAGGAAGTCACTGGAGGCGTTGTCCGTGATACTGCTCGCGCTATCCCTGCGAAAGTCGAAGATCCGGTGAGTTTCGACGTCACCGCCGACGCCTATGTCCGGTTCATGGGTCAATAATCCGCGCCGTCGGCGGCGCAGTTCGCGGAGCTGACCGGCGCCCGTCGGGGCCAACGGGCGCTCGACGTCGGCTGCGGACCCGGCGCGCTCACCGCGAAGCTGGTCGAACGACTGGGCTCGGACGCCGTCTCGGTGGTCGACCTCTCGGCGTCTTTCGTCGTGGCGATCCGCGCCCGGTTTCCTCAGATTGACGTCCGTCCGGCCGTCGCCGAACAGCTCCCGTTTCGGGACGAAAGCTTCGACCTGGTATGTGCCCAACTGGTCGTGCATTTCATGACCGATCCCGTGGCGGGGGTCATGGAGATGGCGCGGGTCACCCGAACTGCGGGCCTGGTTGCGGCATGCGTGTGGGATCACGCCGGCGGCAAGGGCCCACTCTCCGCGTTCTGGCGGGCTGTGCGTGACCTTGATCCAGATGAGCGGGATGAGTCGAGGCTTGCCGGTGCCCGGGAAGGCGACCTGGTCGAGCTGTTCGACGCGGCCGGACTGCACCACATCGAGACCACGACGCTGACGGTTCGGGTCGGTTTCGCCACCTTCGCCGGCTGGTGGGAGCCCCTCACCCTCCTAGTGGGACCGACTGGTGCCCACGTCGCACAGCTGGATGAGCGGCAGCGCGATCACCTTCGGGTCCGATGCGAGCAGCTGCTGCCACCGGCGCCGTTCGAGATCCACGCCTCGGCCTGGTGCGCCTTGGGCCGTGCGGGTACGCCCAGCTGAGCAGCAGTTCGGCCTCCTGCGCATTCAGCGGGCTCAGCGGGGTTATCGGACCCCTTTTTGCCCCGCTGAGCCCGCTGAATGCGGATGGGTTCACTGCACGCGCTTACTCGGGCGGCGCCTGGTGTAGTCGCGGATGGCATCGTCGTAGGGCAACGTGCCCGCGGGCGGCTTCGCCAGCAGGCGCAACATGGCCGCGATGAGGTCGTGGAACTGGGTGCTGCGCAGCACCGTCGCGGGCAGCCCGGCGAGCCGCGTCACCAGAGTGGCTGTCGATGTTCGGCATCCCGGGTGCCACTGTCCGTCGACGTGGCCAGCCGGTCACCTGTGATCACCGGTTATGTGCCTCCAACGACAACATCAGTCGCTCAGGGCACACAAACCGTGATCAGCGGAGCCCGGCCGCATCGCCGCTTCGGGCAGCCGCCAGGAAACGCTGCATCAACCGTCGAGGACGTAACCGGCGCCGCGCACCGTGCGGATCCGGTCGGCGCCCAGCTTGCGGCGCAGGTACCCGACGTAGACCTCGACGATGTTGGAGGACTTCGGCGCGCCCCAGACCTCGGTGGTGAGCCGGTCCTGCGACACCGGCTGGCCTGACCGGCTGGCCAACGCGATCAACAGGGCATATTCGGTCGGCGACAGCGTCACCAGCCGGCCGGCGACGCTGACCAGTCCGAGAGTGGTGTCGACGGTGACCACTCCCGCCCGCAGCACGGTCCGGTCCACCGGCATCCGATCGGAGACCCGCAGCCGCAGCCTGCTGACCAGCTCCTCCACCGGGAACGGCGTGGTCAGGTAATCGTCCAAGGTGCCCCGCAGCAGCGATACCGTCTGCTCCCGTTGCTCGCGGGAGGTCAGCGCGATCACCGGCAGCTGCGGAGCCACCCTGCGCAGCTCGTCGAGGAAGTTCCGAGGATCCGAGCCGGCCAGCGCGACGTCGAGCACGATCGCCGCGAGGGTATGGGCGCGCGCCGCGTCCAGTACCTCCGGGACGGTGTCGAGGATCCGGGTCTCGAATCCGGTGGACCGCAACGCCTGAAGAACCCGGCTCGTTGTCTGCCGCACGGGCACCATCAGAAGGACCGGGTGCCGCAGGCTGGCAGCGGGTCCGGGTGGGGAAACAGTTGACCGCTGATCGGGCTGCATCGGCGGCAAGGCTTCCGCGCCGTGCGGCGTTGGGCAATCGATGAGCGGCAAGATTACCCGACTGGCCCATCGTGTTACCGAATGCTGTTGAGGACGTGCCTCGGTGTTCGGCGTAATGCTTTGGGCCATTCGGCGTAACGGTCGGGCGCTCGTCGCGTCTCACGGCCGAGTGGGCGACCTCGAGCCGGTAACACTCTCAGGTTGCGCCGGCTAGGTACCTACTTCTCCATACGGTTCGTGCCGTGCGACGCCAGTTGGAACGAACCCTGTGGGCAACGGCCTTCCTCGCCGTGGTCCTGGCGCCTGCGCTGCTGGCTCCCGTACTCCATGGCCCGGGTACCCGCGACGGTTCGTCGCTGCTGTCCCAGCTTTCCGTGGGGATGGGGCTACTGGCCACCTCATTGCTGGTCTGCACGGTTGTCCTGCCGTCTCGGGTGCGCTCGCTGACCCGGACGTTGGGCATCGATGGCGTACTCGGGATCCACCGCTTCGTGGGGTTGGCCGTCACCCTGCTGGTGAGTTTGCACATCATCCTGGTGGTGGCGGCGAAGCCGGCGAACGTCGCGCTATTCGATGTCGTGCTCGCACCGAACCGGGCCCGCGCGGCCGTCGGTGCCACCGTGGCGCTGGGTGCACTGGTCGCGCTGACAGTGCTGCGCAGACGACTGCGCCAGCGTTACGAGGTGTGGCGTTGGGTGCATCTGGCGCTGGCCGGCTCGGTGTTGGTGCTCAGCGGGTTGCACATCTGGTGGCTAAACCACCTGGTTCGAGATACCGCCATGCGGGCCTTGTTCACCGTCCTCGCGGTGGCCGCGCTGGGGGTGCTGGGATACCGCTGGCTGTGGCTGCCGGTCTTTGGGCCTCGTCGCGAATATGTGGTCCGGGAGATCCGGCCGGAGACCAGCACGGTGAGCACGC
>JBOHFC010000185.1:0-7594 GCA_050701375.1 Pseudonocardiaceae bacterium | reverse complement strand
CTCCAGATGCCCCTGTGTACCCCGAACAGCACCGCACTGCTCACCGACCAGTACGAGTTGACGATGCTGGCCAGCGCGCTGGCCGACGGATCGGCGTCGCGGCGCTGCACGTTCGAGGTCTTCACGCGGGGACTGCGGGGCCGCCGGTACGGGATCGTCGCCGGCGTTCCCCGGCTGCTCGACGCGGTGGCTCGGTTCCAGTTCGGCGGTGAGCAACTGGCGTTCCTGCACCGGATGCTCGACGCCCGCACCCTGGACTGGCTGGCCGGCTACCGGTTCCGCGGCGACATCGACGGCTACCCCGAGGGCGAGCTGTATTTCCCCGGCTCCCCCGTCCTGACGGTGACCGGCAGCTTCGCCGAGGCGGTGATGCTGGAGACGCTGGTGCTCTCGGTGCTCAACCACGACAGCGCGGTGGCCTCCGCGGCAGCCAGGATGGCCAGCGCCGCAGGGCAGCGCCCGTTGGTCGAGATGGGTAGCCGGCGCACCCACGAGGAAGCTGCGGTGGCCGCCGCCCGGGCGGCCTACCTGGGAGGTTTCAGCGCGACGTCCAACCTGGCCGCTGGGCAGCGCTATGGGATACCCACCACGGGCACCGCGGCGCACGCGTTCAGCCTGCTGCACGACAGCGAGGCGGACGCCTTCACCGCGCAGGTCGAGGCGATGGGCGCGGACACCACCTTGCTGGTCGACACCTACGACATCACCCAGGGCATCGCCACCGCGATCGAGGTCGCCGGTTCGGGGCTACAAGCGATCCGGATCGACTCCGGGGATCTCGGGGAGCTGGCCCGGCAGGCCCGCGAGCAACTCGACCGGCTGGGTGCGCCGGACGTCCAGATCGTGGTCTCGGGCGATCTGGACGAGTATTCGATCGCGGCGCTGCGCGCCGAACCGGTGGATTCCTACGGGGTCGGCACGTCGGTCGTGACCGGTTCGGGCCTACCGACCGCGGGGATGGTCTACAAATTGGTCGAGGTGAGCGGGCAACCGGTGGCCAAGCGCAGCACGGCGAAGGTCTCCCGGGGAGGAGCCAAGAGTGCACTGCGCCGGTACAAGCCAAGTGGCACTGCGGTCGAGGAAGTGGTTTTCCTGCGGGGAAAGCAACCAGAGCTCGAAGCACACGATCGGGTGCTGCCGGTGCCGTTGCTGCGCGACGGGCAACCAGTGGGCTCGCCGCCCACCCTGCAGGATGGACGCGAACGCGTCACCGCGGCCCTGACCAGCCTTCCCTGGGACGGCCTGCGCCTGTCCCCCGGTGAGCCTGCCGTCCCGACCGTATTCCTCTGATCCAAATCCCCATCTTGAGCCATGTCGGGACACTCCACCCGGCTCTGCAAGAACGTCGCCGAGTGAACGCGGGCCAACGCACACACTGAGCCCTTCCGTGAGCTCTTCCACGCACCGGCGTCCGATCCCCGGAATGCGGGCTTGCTGCTGGGCGGTTCATCGCAGCGGTTCTTGCAAGACGCCGACGATAACCGTGGTCACGACCTTTTCGACGGCTCTGGCGTCCGGCGGGGTGCCTTCCCGGACGGCGAATAGCAGGTGCCCGGCCCCGATCAACGTGGGCGCGAGCGTGTCGACGTCGGCATCCGCCGCGATGCGGCCCAGTTCGCGCTCGGCGGTGAGGTAGGAGGCGATCATGGCCGTGGCTTCGCTCAGGACCGGGATGCCGGTCGGCCTGGCCTGGCGCAACCGCGCGCGCAGGCCATCCCGGGAGATGACCAGGCCGACGATCCCCAGGGCGACTGATCCGAACAGGTCCGTCAGCGCGTCGGCGAGGTTACCGGCGACGGTGCCGGTCCCGGCGAAGTTGCGCAGGGCGGCGGCCTGGCTGTCGATCCGGCCGATGCGGTCTTCCACGAGCTCGGTGAGGAAGGCGTCGAAGTCGGCGAAGTGGCGGTGCAGGACGCCCTTGGCGCAGCCGGCGACCGGACCCGGCCGCGCTATCCCGACGCCTTGGTGGAGCGGATCTTCGCCGCCAGCCCCGGCCGCGACGTCCTGGACGTCGGCTGCGGTACCGGCATAGCGGCCCGGCAGTTTCACGCGGCCGGCTGCCGGGTGCTCGGGGTCGAACCCGACGCGCGGATGGCCGGCCTGGCGCGACGGTTCGGGTTCGAGGTCGAGGTGGCGAAGTTCGAAGACTGGGACCCCGCCGGCCGAGCATTCGACGCGGTCATCGCCGCACAGGCCTGGCACTGGATAGACCCGGTCGCCGGCGCAGCCAAGGCGGCGCAGGGGCTACGGCCCGGCGGGCGGCTGGCCGTGTTCTGGAACGCGTTCCAGCCCCCGCCCGAGGTGGCCGAAGCCTTCTCCGCGGTCTACCGCCGAGTGATGCCCGACTCGCCGATCTATCAGCTCGGGATGGCCGGCCCGGACAGTTACTCGGCGCTGTGCACCAAGGCGGCCGACGCCATACAGCAGGCGAGCGCGTTCGGCGACCCGGAGCAGTGGCGATTCGGCTGGGACCGGCCCTACACCCGCGACGAGTGGCTGGACCAGGTGCCCACCTTCGGCGGCCAGCGCCAGGTCCCGCCCACCAACCAGCAGGAGCTGCTAACCGGTATCGGCGCCGCCATCGACGCGCTGGGAGGCAGCTTCACGATGCATTACACCGCCGTCGTGGTCACCGCGGCGCGAACCGCCGCACAACCCGCGCCCACCGATCTGCACCGAATTCCGGACGTCAGACAACATGGCTCCATGACTGAGAACACCAGGCTGTAGCGTGGGCCGCCGTGCCGGCCCCCACCACAGCTGCTCACGTCACCGTGACTGAGGTCGGGGCACTGCTTTCAGCGGCAGTGCATGCCTTGGGGGGCAGCGAGCGGGCTGGGCAGCTCCTCATGGCCGAGGCGGTGGACCGGGCGATCCGCACCGGCGAGCACCTGGCGGTGCAGGCCGGTACCGGTACCGGTAAGTCGCTGGCCTACCTGGTTCCGGCGATCCGGCACGCTGTCACTAAGGGCACCACCGTGGTGGTTTCCACCGCGACCATCGCGCTGCAGCGTCAGCTCGTCGAGCGTGACCTGCCCCGGCTGGCCGCAGCGCTGGCGCCGCTGCTGGGCAGTGCGCCGACCTTCGCCATCCTCAAGGGTCGGCGCAACTACCTGTGCCTGCACCGGGTGCATGCCGGGCCCCTCGATGAGGGCGACGACCTGTTCGACGCGGCAGCGGCGGCGTCGCCGACGTCGATGCTGGGCCGCCAGATCGTCCGGCTGCACGAATGGTCCTCGACCACCAAAACCGGGGACCGCGATGAGCTGGTGCCCGGCGTGACCGACCGGGCCTGGCGGCAGGTGTCGGTCAGCGCTCGGGAGTGCCTGGGGCTGTCTCGCTGCCCCGTCGGCATGGACTGTTTCGCTGAGCAGGCCAAGGCCCAGGCCGGCCGTGCCGAGGTGGTGGTCACCAACAATGCCTTGCTGGCGATCGACGCGATGGGTGATCACCAGATCCTGCCCGACCATGACGTGGTGGTCATCGACGAGGCGCACGATCTGGTCGACCGGGTCACCAGTGCGGCCACCGAGGAGCTCACCGGATCGATGGTCGAGACCGCGGCCCGCCGGTGCGGCCGGCTGATCGACCAGCAGATCGCCGATGAGCTGGCCGCCGCCGGTGACGGGCTGGCGCTGCTACTCGGCGACGCTGCTACTCGGCGCTGGGACACCCTCGGCGCCGGTGTGGCCGGCAGCCTCGCCGCCGTGCGCGACACGGCGCACCACTGCACAACCGCACTGGGCAGCGAGCGACGGGAGGACCCTGATGCCGCCGCGCGCCGCCGGCTCGCGCTGACCGCGCTGGAACAGCTGCACTCGGCCGCCGCTCGGGTACTGGTCGCCTTCCCGGACAGCGAGACCGACCGGCGCGATGTGGTGTGGTTGGCGGAGGAGACCGTACGCGGGCGGGTACTGAGGGTGGCGCCGCTGGGCGTCGCCGGCTTGCTGCAGCAACGGCTGTTCGCGAAGCGCACCGTGGTGCTCACCTCGGCCACCCTCACGCTGGGCGGGACGTTCGACGCGCTCGCCGCACAGTGGGGCCTGCCTCGGCAGCGATCGTCTACGCAATCCACCCCGGTACGCGCACCGGCTGCTGGAACAGCCACCGAGCGGCCGCCGCCAGCCGACGACGCCGGCCAAGCCTGGACCGGGCTCGATGCGGGCTCGCCGTTCGAGCACCGCCGGGCGGCGATCCTCTACACCGCCGCGCACCTGTCCCCACCCGGCCGCGACGGTCTGACACCTGCCTACCTCGACGAGCTCGCCGCGCTGGTCACTGCGGCGGGCGGCCGCACGTTGGGCCTGTTCTCTTCGATGCGGGCCGCCAAGCAGGCCGCCGAGGCACTCCGGGTCAAGCTGGACCTGCCGATCCTGTGCCAGGGCGACGACGCCACTGGCCTGCTGGTACAGCAGTTCGCGAAGGATGAGCCGACCAGCCTGTTCGGCACGCTGTCGCTGTGGCAGGGCGTCGACGTGCCCGGCCGGTCGCTGTCTCTAGTGGTGGTTGACCGCATCCCGTTTCCCCGCCCCGACGACCCGTTGAGCTCGGCCCGGCAACGCGCGGTAGCCGCCCGCGGTGGCAACGGATTCCTCACTGTGGCGGCGACGCACGCCGCGCTGCTGCTCGCCCAAGGCGCTGGGCGGCTGTTGCGCTCCACCGAGGACCGCGGCGTGGTGGCGATCCTGGATCCCCGACTGGCCACTGCCCGCTACGGCGCATTCCTGCGCGCTTCGCTGCCCCCCTTCTGGCCCACCACCGACCCCGCCGTAGCCCGAGCCGCGCTCACTCGTCTCGTCAGCACGTGACACCCGAGCGGTACTGGGCTGCGACCGTGATCGTGCCCGGGGCCACTTCGGTAAAGCCCGCATCGCGCACGGCAAGGATCCCGCGTTCCCGCCAAGCCCGCTGCGGCTGCTCGCCGGCCGCCAGCCTGGACCACTGGGTTGGGCCGGCCGTGCGTACCGCGCAGCGATAACCCGCAGCGGCCCAGCAGTCCAGCTCGGCCAGCCGGCCGTCGGCGGAGAGCAACGCCGCAAGCAGCATGGTGGCGTGCCCGACCTGGGCGGCGGCCTTGCCCACGGTCATCGCGGGCTGTGGCGGTAGCCAGAGCACAGTAAGCCCGTCCGGTGGCGGGCCGGGATCGTCTCCGGGCACGTCGGTACCGCCGACCTGCAGCCGCGTCACGGCTCTCGGGGTGTCGGTGACCCTCCAGGGCAACAACGCCCGCACCTCCGCGTCCCGACCGTGAGGACCGCAGGTCTCCACTGTTATGCCGGGCAGTTCGGTCACTGCGACCCAGTTCGCGCCGCGGGCCCGGCGGCTGACCTTGCGGATCCGCCCGGCCGCCCAGGGCTGCACCTCGGGATGCCACGGACCGCCCAGCTGCGAACGCGCGTCGAGGCACAGCGCCACCGCCGCCGAGGCGGCTGCCTCCAGCAGCGCGGTGCGCGATGGGGTCGCTTCCCGCTCTATCCGCAGTACCAGCGGCATTGCCCGCACCCAAGCTGGGTCCACGTCGACGGTGTCCGCGGTCGCCTGTGAGTGGGGATACGAGTGATAGCTCGTATCCCCACTCACAGGGGCACCCTGCGCAGCATCCCATCGGCGGCGTCGGCGGCCTCCACCTCGTCGCGGGTCACGCCCAGCACGAACAGCACGATGTCCAGGAACGGCTGGGTGATCGCGGTATCGGCGACCTCCCGCAGCGCGGGTTTGGCGTTGAACGCGACACCCAGACCGGCGGTGGTGAGCATGTCGATGTCGTTCGCGCCGTCTCCGACCGCGACACACTGGGCCAGCGGGACCCCGAAGTGCTCCGCCGCCTGGCGGAGCGCGTCGGCCTTCCCGGACCGGTCGACCACTGGGCCGATCACGTGGCCAGTGAGCTTCCCGTCGTGGATCTCAAGCACGTTGGCGGTGCAGAAGTCCAGTCCCAGATCTTCGGCGACAGGTTGCACGATCTGGGTGAAACCACCCGAGACGGCTCCGCAGTAGAATCCCAACCGCTTGAGGGTTCGTACCGTCGTGCGTGCCCCGGCCGTGAGTTCCAGGGCCTTGGTCACCTCGGTGAGCACGCCTGCTGGCAGGCCCGCCAGTAGGGCGACCCGGCGACGCAGGGACTGGGTGAAGTCCAGCTCCCCGCGCATCGCCTCCTCGGTGACCGCCCGCACCTCGGCCCCGCAGCCGGCATGCTCGGCGAGTAATTCGATCACTTCGCCCTGCACCAGGGTCGAGTCAACGTCGAAGACCACCAGACGCTTGGCGCGGCGAGCGATACCGACCCGTTCGACGGCGAGGTCGACCTCGCCGTGGGCGGCGAGCCTGACCAGCGTGGTGCGCAGTGCGGCGTCGGCGCCCCCGGGATCGTCGCCAGCAGGCACCGACACGAGCAGCTCGAGACCGGTCACGGGGTAGTCCGCGATCCGCCGGATCGCGTCGATGTTGATGTTCAATGCGGCGAGCGCGCGAGTCGTCTCGGTGAAAGCGTGCGCGGTGACCGGCCGGCCCAGTACCAAGATGACATGCGTGGACCCGCGGGCGCTTGCACCTACCGCGCCGGCGCCGATCTCGACCTCCAGCTGCATCCCGATGCTGGCCATGGACTGCTCGGCAGCCTCCTGCAGATCCTCCGGATCAGCAGTGGTGGCCACCAGCACACCGAGAATGATCCGGCCCCGGATCACCACCTGCTCGACGTCGAGGATCTCCACCCCGTGGCGGGTCAGCGCCGAGAAGATCACCGACACGACCCCCGGCTTGTCCCGCCCGGTGACCGTTACCAGCAGGGTTGTCCGTGGGTTAGCGATCACTTGTCCCGTGGGTCGTCAAGCTCGTCTTGCTGCACCGAGAAGGCGACCTTCTCAGTCACCGAGACCGGGTGGCTGCGGCCACCGGTGTGCCCTTCATCGCGTATCCGTTCCATCATGTGCGGATAGTGCAGCTCGAAGGCCGGTCGTTCCGAACGGATCCGGGGCAGCTCAGTGAAGTTGTGCCGGGGCGGTGGGCACGACGTCGCCCACTCCAGCGAGTTTCCATACCCCCACGGGTCGTCGACGGTGACGACCTCGCCGTAACGGTAGCTGCGGAACACATTCCACAGGAACGGCAGCGTGGACGCGCCGAGCACGAAGGCGCCGATCGAGGACACCATGTTCAACGTGGTGAACCCGTCACTGGGCAGGTAGTCAGCGTAACGGCGCGGCATCCCCTCCGCACCCAGCCAGTGCTGCACCAGAAACGTCAGATGAAACCCGATGAAGGTGGCCCAGAAGTGGAACTTGCCCAACGCGTCGTCGAGCATCCGACCAGTGATCTTCGGAAACCAGAAGTAGATCCCGGCGAACGTGGCGAACACGATCGTGCCGTAGAGCACGTAGTGGAAATGCGCCACCACGAAGTAGGTGTCGCTGACATGGAAGTCGATCGCCGGAGCCGCCAGCAGCACCCCGGTCAGCCCGCCGAGCAGGAACGTCACCAAGAAACCGATCGAGAACAGCATCGGGGTCTCGAATGTGAGCTGGCCGCGCCACATGGTGCCGATCCAGTTGAAGAACTTCACCCCGGTGGGCACCGCGATCAGGAACGTGGTGAA
>JBOHFC010000184.1:0-8956 GCA_050701375.1 Pseudonocardiaceae bacterium | reverse complement strand
CACACACACTCTCAGACACACGCCGATCACTGGTCAGACTGGCGACGACGCCACCAAACCCGCGCCCGCCGCAGCCACTACCAGCGACAACGCATCAAACATCCCAAGATGCGGCTGTAGTACTAGGTACGCAGCAGTAGGTACGTAGCACTAACGGGGTTTCATCCCAGCCCGACGAGGCGCGAGCTGGTCGATTTCTGGTGTTGGTGCAGGCTCCCGCTGCGACCTGCGGTCAGAGCGCCAACGCCTCCACTCGCCACGCCGAGGCATGGCAGCCGTACTTCAAGCACGTATACGCAGGTCAGGTGGGCTGTCGGTGGCGCTGTGGAGCGAGCGCGGTCCGCGGTACGCCGTAAAAACGACCGTTGGCGGTCAGATTCGGCTCAGTCTAGGTGCGTAGCACTGGGTAGTACGTAGTACGCCTGAAGGACTTACGTGTGACTACTGATTGCCATGTGCCGTCACTGCTAGGCAGGATCAAGACAAGCTGACTCGGCGGTGCCACAGGTCTTTCTGATCGCGGATCATCGGGCTACCTTATCCCAAGGAGATGTAGTGTCTGGCGCACTGAGCTTTGCTGCTGGCGATCAGTACACAGAGCTAGCTGCTAGTCGACAAGATTCTTCGAGATCGTTCGTGTGCGACCAGAACCGCGATTCTGTCGAGAAACCATTGAGAAAGCACTTCGGTTTTGTCAATGTGCCTGCGGCCGGCCATATCAATCCAACATTGCCGTTGGTCGAGGAACTCGTCCGGCGGGGTCATCGGGTCAGCTATGCCACCGGGCACAGTATGCTCGCCCGAGTTGAGGCTGTTGGAGCCGAGCCCGTCCCATTGCCCACAGGAATATTTGATCCGAAGCTGCTGGCTAATGTGGATCTGTTTCATGAAAGTTTAGCTCGCACGCTTGAGCATTTTATCGCTGATGCGCAGAACACTTTCCCGCATCTGTTCGAGCATTTTGAACACGACCGTCCGGATGCGGTGTGCTACGACGGGATGGCTTTTGCCGGGCGGGTGCTCGCGGACAAGCTCGCGATTCCCGGTATCTCGCTGATTCCACACTTCGCTGGTCATGAGAACTTCTCGTTGCGTGAACAGTTCAAGCATCCGCGGTTTGTCGACTTCTGCAGGAGCATGGCGGAATTCACCGCAGAACACGGCTTGACTACGGACTTGCAGCCCATGGGCGGTTCGCCCTCTCCGTTGAATCTGGTATTTATTCCCCGGCGGTTCCAGATCGCCGCAGGGAGCTTCGACGAACGCTTCTGCTTCCTCGGTCCCTCACTCGGGCAACGCGCGGATGAGCAGTGGCAACCTAGGCACGGCGATGCCCCGCTACTGTTTATCTCGCTGGGCACGGTCTTCAACGACCGGCCGGAGTTCTATCAAATGTGCTTTGAGGCCTTTGGGAACAGTCACTGGCAGGTCGCGATGGCCGTCGGGGATCATGTCGACATGGGGGAATTCGAGCAAGCACCCGAGAACTTCGAGGTGCGCAGGTCCTTTCCGCAGCCCGCGGTCCTCCGGCATGCGACCGCATTCCTGACCCACGCTGGAATGAACTCCACCATGGAGTCTCTGTACTACGCAGTTCCGCTGGTGGCGGTTCCTCAGATGTTCGAGCAGTCCCTCAATGCCCGGCGTGTCGAACAACTCGGCCTCGGTCGTCGGCTCGGGCTCGACCAACTCACCGCAAAGCGGCTCCGGGCGGCAGTCGACCAGGCGGCGGCCGATGAGAACGTCCGCGCGAACCTGACCACCATGCAGCACGCTCTGCACGATTGCGGAGGCGCGGTTGCCGGCGCAGATGCGCTTGAAGCCCATCTTTCCGACCATCGCGGTACGCGCGACGTCACGACAACCAACAGCACCACGGCGAGCGCCCGTGGCCGCGTATCGGATTTTCACCGGTTCATGATCGACACTGGTCGTGGCCGGATAGCCGGTCTGCGTACCTACCCGAGCGTCGAGAACGGGTTCCGTCGTGCGGTGATCACGGTGGGCGGGCTCGCCGATAAAAAGGAACGCTGGGCGGCCCTGTCGCGGAAAATCGCGCGTGCCGGTTATGACGTGTGCAGTTACGATCACCTCGGCCTGCACGAATCAGACGGTCCCGACTGCAGCGCGTATTACACTATCGAAAGC
The DNA here is from genome assembly GCA_050701375.1 of Pseudonocardiaceae bacterium. Taxonomy (GTDB): domain Bacteria; phylum Actinomycetota; class Actinomycetes; order Mycobacteriales; family Pseudonocardiaceae. The sequence continues at coordinate 6,808 of JBOHFC010000184.1, read as the reverse complement.
ATGGCCGACGACCTGCTGTCCGTAGTCGACCAAATGGTTTCGTCGCGCGATTCGATACACCTTGTGGGATTCTGCTTCGGCGGTTTCGTTGCCCGGGAGCTGGCTGCCAGGTTTCCCCATCGCGTGCGGAGCCTGGTGCTGCTCGGATCCGGTCTCAGCATGTCCAGCTCCTGCGCCCCCGCGTTCCATGAACAGGTCGAGGAAGGGCTCGCGGGTGGCGGCGCGGATTGGATGTTCGACAAAGTACGTGAAGCGGCGCTCCAGGCCGGCATCTCGCACCGCACCATGGAACGGTTCCGCGGCTCCTTCCGGGCTCCCCAGGCCGGTTTCATCGCAGGATTCTCCCGTGCAGTGGCCGAATATCGCGTGTGTGAGATCAGACCGGATCTACCGATCCTCGTGGTCCATGGATCGGCCGACGACGTATGGGCTGCGCCGACACAGCAGGTGATGGCCGACCAACTCGGCGCACAGCTCGCCGTGATCGAGGGTGCGGGCCATTACACGGGAGATACCCACCCAACGGCCACCGCCGATACCTTGATGCGGTTCTGGCAGCACGTGGAACTGCAGGCGCGGGTCCCGGTCCCGACACCATGAACACCACGGCGACGGCTCCGTGCTCGACAGCGCTCACAGCGTTCCGACAGCTGTTGTATCCACGAGGAGATCAGGATCCCTTCCCGCTGTACAAGACCCTCCGCGACGTCGCCCCGGTGTTGTCCAACCCGCCTTTCCTACGGAACGGCATCGTGCTCAGCCGCTACCAGGACTGCTCGGCCGCTCTACGCAATCGGGTGCTTGTGCCCATCCCCGGCGGGGGAATCAACCCTATTTCGTCCGGTGAACCATCAGGAGTCCAGCTGGCCTCCCGCTGGTTGGTGTACCAGCACGGGACTCGACACACCGGCATGCGGAACACGATCGCCACCCATTTCGCCCGCGACCGGATCAACGACCTGCGTGGGTTCATCGAGGACGCTGCCGAGAGGCGTATCGAGGGCCTGGCCAGCGGTGCGGACGCGCACCAGGTGGTCGATCTCGTCGAAACGCTCCTGCTGCCGTTCCCGGTGAGCATCATCAGCCACATCATCGGTATTGAAGACAGCGCCGCACAATCGCTCGGATGGGCCGGCCGGGCACTGTCCGGAGTTCTGGAACCACTGAAGACCCCCAGCCTTACGCGGAGAATCAACAACGGCGCCGTACAGCTGGTCCAGTTCTTCACCGAAGCCGCCAGCCAGCGGAGAGCCGAACCTAGAAACGATCTGCTCTCCTCGCTGGCGCAGCAAAGCGCATCGGACAGCGCGTCCGACGGGCAGGAACTGATCAGCAACCTGAGCTTCGTGTTCTGTGCCGGCTATGATTCCTCCACGAGTTTCCTGGGAACGGCCGTGCGGACGTTGCTGGACCACCCGGACCAGGCCGCTGCGCTCCGGGACGGAAAGGTGGCACCCCGCACCGCAGTAGCCGAACTGCTCCGGTACGACCCTCCGGTGCACATGACGGCACGCGTCGCAAACGAACCGGTGTGCATCGGCGGCGAAGACGTTCCAGCGGGAACGCTCGTGTGGATCCTGCTCGGCTCGGCCAATCGCGATCCGGAGCTGCTCGACAGACCCGATCAACTAGACATCACCCGGACACCCGTGCCCAACCTGGCATTCTCCGCGGGACCACACTTCTGCCTGGGCACGCATCTGGCAATGATGGAAGCGGAGGTGCTGCTCCCACGCCTGCTGTGCCGGTTCCCCGGCATGCGCCTGGCCCAGAGCCCCAGATATCGATCACCCGGGACGGCCGTGCGCGGCATCGACCACCTCCCGGTCATCCTCGGCCAAGCCGCGACGCGGAATCACCATCGAAACGGGGCACGTTAAGCGCGCAACTCAGTAGAACTGCGTGGGGTCGAGGTCAGGTCGGCGCGGAGCGCAGTGGGCGCGATCAGGCGCGCGTTATCCTCGTCGCTGCCGGTCGTGCGCTCGGCTGCCTGTTGCGGGGTACGGCCGTAGCGGCGATGCCGGGCGGCGAGCCAGCTGCGGCGGGTCCGGTCGTCGGGCGCCAGGAACCACACTTCATCCAGCAGCTCGCGAATAGCGGACCACGGCGGGATGTCGAGCAGGAGGTAGTTGCCCTCGGTGATCACCAGAGGTATCCCGGCCGGCACCGGCACGGCGGCCGCGATGGGCTCCTCGATGGCGCGCCGGAACTCGGGGGCGTACACGGTGCCACCGTCGGGTGTGTGCAGCCGGCGCAGCAGTGCGACGTAGCCGGCGGCGTCGAACGTGTCCGGGGCGCCCTTGCGCCCCGCGCAGCCCAGCCGCTGAAGTTCCGACTGAGCCAGGTGATACCCATCCATCCCGACCAGCACCGCGGCGGCGCGGAGCCCGGCGACCAGTCGTCGCGCCACCGTGGACTTGCCTGCGCCCGGCCCCCCGGCGATGCCCAGGATCCGCCGACCACCGCCGTCGGCGAGTGCCTGGGCACGGGTGAGCAGATCGAGCCACCGCACCGGCTCGGGAGTGTCAGTGCGTGATGGAGTCAGTGCGCGATGGAGTCGATGAGCGCTCTGGCACCCTGGCGCAGTAGGTCGGCGCCGACGAAGTAACCCAGGGCAGCGGGATCTTCGGCCACTCCCCAGTGGTGGGAGTCGAGCCACTGGCTGCCGTCGAGGCTGAAGACCTTGGCGCACAACGAAAGCTTGCCGTTGGGCTCGGTACTGGCGTAGCCCGCGATGGGGGAGTTGCAGTGGCCTTGCAGCGCGTGCAGCATGGCGCGCTCGGCGGTGGCGTGGCGGTGGGTTTCGGCATGGTTGAGCCGACCGCTCAACGCAAGGACGGCGGTATCGGCGCGGCGGCACTGCAACGCGATGACGCCCGCGCCGATCGCCGGACACATCGTGTGCAACGGCAGGATCTCGGTGATCCGGTCCGTCTCGTTGACCCGGTACAGGCCGGCCACCGCGGCGACGATCGCGTCGAAATGCCCCTCATCAAGCCGCATCAGACGGGTGTTGACGTTGCCCCGCAACGGTTTGATCTCCACGTGCGGGTAGTGCAGGCGAAGCTGCGCGGCGCGGCGCACGGCGCTGGTGCCGACGACTGCGCCGGCGGTCAACTCGGCCAACGGGTCACCGGTGCGGGAGATGACGGCGTCGTGGATGTTCTCCCGAGCCAGGTAAGCGGCGAAGGTCAACCCTTCCGGAACGGGGACGTCGGCCGGAATGTCTTTGAGGCAGTGCACCGCGAGATCGACCGAGCCGTCGAGCAGGTTGCGGTCGATCTCGCGCACGAACGCGCCCTTGCCACCGAGCTTGGCGAGGTCGCCCATCCACTGGTCGCCACTGGTAGTGATCTTGACCAGTTCAGTGCTGACCGAGGAGTCCAGCGCTGCCAGAGCGGTGGCGACCTGCTCAGCTTGGTGCAGGGCCATCGGGCTGGAGCGGGTGCCGATTCGCACGTGCGGCATACCAGAACCTTACGCAGTCCGCAGCGGGCAGCGAGAATCAGGCGGTGATCAGACGAGCGGTCACCTGGGGCAGCTCGCCGAAGCAGGCGCGTTCATCGGTGGTGACCAGGGTGCGTCCGTTGGCGCGGGCGGTGGCGGCGATGATGAGGTCATGCGCACCGCGCCGCTTACCGGATCTGCGGGTGTGAGCCAGCAGCGCAGCGTGGTGGGTGGCCACGGTGTGGTCGTAGTCGGCGATGGGGACCACTGCCAACACGGCGTCGAGGTATGCGCGTTGCGCGGCAGCGCGGCCCGGGTCGGCCTCGAGCGCAACACCGGCGAGGTACTCGGCCAAGACCACTGCGGGCACTACGACGTTGTCGGTGTCGCCTAGCGCAGTCAGGTCCAGCTGACCTCGCACACCCGCGATGAGCACGCCGGTGTCGAGGATCAGTCGTGCCACGGGTCGGTATCCAACTCAGCCGAGGCAGCGGCGTGGGCGCCGGTCACGTTGGCAGCGAAGGTGTCATCCAAAGCGGGATTGCCCGACCAGCGGCGAAACAGCTCCCGCAGAGCAGCACCGTTCGCCCGCGGCGCCGGCACGATCATGGCGACCTGCTTACCGGCGCGAGTGACCACGATCGTCTCGCCATGCTCGGCGGAGTCCAGCACGGCGGAGAAGTTCCGGGACGCCTCCGAGGCGGACATCTCACGCACTTGTTCAGAATAACAGATTCAGAGGATCGGACCCGACGGCGCGTCCCTGCCGCCCTTGCGGCGGCGGGAGGCTGCCAGTATTAGGCGCCCCGTCGACGGCGGCGGGGCGACGAGGAGGATGACGACGTGAGCGAGCTGACTCGCCCCGAGGTGACGGTGCCCGACGGTCCAGCGCCGACCGACCTGGTGATCGAGGACCAGGTTGTCGGCGAAGGTCCAGAAGCCGTCGTCGGATCGCAGATCAGGGCGCACTACATCGGCGTCTCACACTCCACCGGCAAGCAGTTCGACGCGTCCTGGGACCGGGGCAATCCGCTGGAGTTTCGGCTCGGCACCGGACGGGTGATCCAGGGCTGGGACGATGGGATCGTCGGCATGCGAGTCGGCGGGCGTCGGCGGCTCACCATCCCGCCGCACCTGGCCTACGGCGACCGTGGTGCGGGTGGCGCGATCAAGCCAGGGGAGACCCTCGTTTTCGTCGTCGACCTGGTCACCGTCCGCTAGACGGACCGCGGGCTACCGGTCGAGGACGATCCGGCCGCCACGAGCTCGGGACACGCAGATCGTCATGGTGTCGGCGTGCTCGCGGTCGGTCAGCACTCGATCCCGGTGGTCGATCTCGCCGGAGATGACCCGGGTCCGGCAGGTTCCGCAGAAGCCTTGCTGGCAGGAGTAGGCAACGTCCGGCAACGTATCGCGGATGACCTCCAGCGCGGATCGGTCGGCGGGCACGGTGAGTACTCGGTTGCTGCGCTGCAGCTCGATCTCGAACGGCACGCCGTCCACGATGGGCGGGGTGGTGAACCGCTCGAAATGCACGGCCGCGGCCGCGCTCGCCGGACGGTCCCGACGGACGTTGGCGATCGTCGTTGCTGGAGCGCAGCAATACACGGTTGCCCCGGCCGGTGCGTACTCCAGCAATTCCGCACCCGTGCGGGGAAAACCGTATTCGTCGTACGGGCGAACCCGTACGCGACCCGGGTCCAACGCGGTGAGCTCGTCGAGGAATGGCATCGATGCCCGCGAGCGTCCGGTGTACACGAGCTGCCACGGCACACCACCGGCCGCCGCGTGCTTGACCATCGGCAGGATCGGCGTGATCCCGATCCCGCCTGCGATGAACAGGTACCCGGCAGCGTCCACGTACGGGAACGCGTTGCGCGGACCGCGGATGGTCAGCGCACTGCCGGTGCTGATCGAGTCGTGCAGCTCTCGCGAACCGCCACCGCCGTCGGCGATGCGTCGTACCGCGATCCGGTAGGAGCTGCTGTCGGCGGGATCACCGCACAGCGAGTACTGGCGACACAGTCCGGAGGGCAGGACCACGTCGACGTGGCTGCCCGGCTGCCAGCTGGGCAATTCGCCACCCCCGGTGGCGACCAGCCGCAAGCTGCGGACGTCCTGCGCCTCAACGCGGACCTCTTCCACCACGAGGTTCAGATCGCGCTGGACGCCGCGGATCGGTGGACGATGCGCGAAAGCGGCGGTAAGCCAGTCGTAGAAGGTGATCAGCGTCCCCAGTGAGCGGAACATCCGGTCGGCACGTTGACGCCCCCGCAGGTCCGGCGGGGTGACCCACTCGGTGTCCATCTCAGGTCTCCGCGGCGAGGGCCGCCGGTGACGTGGCGAGGTAGGCGACGGCCTGGCTGGTGGAGAACTCCTTCGATGGGTGGTAAAAGGGCCGGGCGTATTTGAACGCGGTCCCGATCAACTGGCGTGCGGTGGGCAGCAGACGCCGGTGGCCCGCCCAGAAATAGCGCACCCAGCGCGGCTTGATCCGGCCGCCCAGCTCCGGGTCGACGCGCATCAGAAAAGCGACTCCACGCACCCACAACCACGCCATGATCGGCCCTGTGACCAGCATGGCGCGCGCTCGTCGGTGCCACCGGCCGTCAAGGTGGGTGAACAGATCGAAGGCCACCGCCCGATGTTCGACCTCCTCCGCGCCATGCCAGCGCAGTAGATCCATCATGGTGGCATCCGCTCCGGCGGCGTCCAGCGCGGTTGCATTGAGCGCCCAGTTTCCCAGCATGGCCGTGATGTGCTCGATCGCCGCGATGATGGCTAATCGCTCGATCAGCCATTCTTCGCGGTGTTTGCCCGAGAGGTCGCGATCACCGAGCGCTTTGCGGAACATCCAATCGACCTGCTGGACGTAGGGATCGGTGTCGATGCCCTCGGCCTTCCAGTGATCGAGCACGCCCTGGTGGGAGCGGGCGTGAATGGCTTCCTGGCCGATGAAGCCGAGCACCTCCTCACGCAGCTTGTCGTCCTGGATTGACGGAACGGCGCGGGTGAACACGTCGACGAACCATCGCTCTCCCTCGGGAAGCAGCAGGTGCAGCACGTTGCAGGTGTGCGTGACCACTGGCTCGCCCGGTACCCAGTGCGTGGGCAGGTCGGTCCAGTCGAAGGTGACGTCTCGTGGCTGGAGCACGAGATTCTCCGGCTCCGTGACGGTGCGGTGATGCTCAGACATCCGCCGATCTCCCTTCCGGGCGGTGATGGCGTTATCGAGGGGTGCGGTCAGTACGAGCCAGCGCCCGCAGTAGCCCGGGAGTCAGCCGGGAGGCCAGCAGCCCGGCCCTGGCTTCGATGGTGATCGGGGCTAGGGCGCTGTTGCGCTCCACCGCGCGCAGGATCT
>JBOHFC010000183.1:0-4584 GCA_050701375.1 Pseudonocardiaceae bacterium | reverse complement strand
CGATCAAGGTGGATCCGGAGCTGTACAACCACCTCGATCCCACGGTGGTCGGCAACTCGCAGCGCGTGCTGGTGACCGAGATGGCCGGCCGGGCCAGTATCGAGCTCAAGGCAGCCGAGCTCGGGCTTGATCTGGCCGGCCGCTCGGCTGAGATCGGTGCGGTCACCGTCCGGGTCAAGGAGCTCGAGTCTCAGGGCTGGTCCTTCGAGGCTGCCGACGCCTCGTTCGAACTGCTGCTGCGCCACGAGGTCGACGAGGTACCGCCCGCTCCGCCGGGTCAGCTGGAGTCCTACCGGGTGATAGTGGATCACGCCACCGGCGGGGAGGTGGTCGCGCAGGCGACGGTGACGGTGCACGTGGCGGGCAAGCGGGTGATCGCCACGGCGGAGGGCAACGGACCGGTTAACGCACTGGACGGGGCATTGCGGCAGGCCCTGGGTGCTCATCTACCGTGGCTGGAGAACGTGGAGTTGTCCGACTACAAGGTGCGGATCCTGCCCGGCACGCACGGCACCGACGCAGTGACCCGGGTGCTGGTGGACACCAGCGACGGCACAGGATCTTGGACCACCGTTGGCGTGCACGGCAACGTGGTAGAAGCCTCCTGGCTGGCGCTGCTGGACGCGATGATCTACGCGTCGCTACGCCATCACGGGGTCGCCACTACCGCCTGAGTTGGCCTTCAAGTACCGCCTCGTTACCCGACGCGGCGGGGACATTGCCGAGAGTGACCACTATCACCACACGAATCGTTACGTGTTTTCACCAGGTCAGCAGAGTCCCCACGGCCTCGCGAGGACCTAACGTGCACCGGGTGACTCTCGCGCCCGAGTTGAGCCCTGTCGCGTCGGTTCCCCGGGAGGTAATGGCAGTCTGCTTCGTCGTGGACGCGACCCTGGTCGACTACGAAGCGTCGACTCGCGCCGGGCTGCGAGAGCTGCTCGGGACTGACGACGCCTGGCCGGAATGGTGTGCGCTGACCGAGGAGCACTACGCGCACTACCTGGCAGGGATGGTCGACTTCGACCTGATGCGACGGCGTCGCACCAAGGACTTCTTTGCCTGCCGGGGTGAGCACCTCTGCGACGGCGAGGTCGTGCGGCGCGAGGAGCGGCGAGCCGCGGCGGTACGACGAGCCTGGCAGCTTTTCGACGACGCCCTGCCGTGCCTGAGGGCGCTGCGGATGCTCGGCCTGCGGTTGGCCGCCATCACCAACGCGGCGGGCGATCATCAACGGGCAAAGCTCGGCGCGCTGGGGCTGGAGTCCACCTTCGATGCGGTGCTGATCTCCGGCGAGCTCGGAGTGGCCAAGCCGCACCGCGCGATCTTCCGGAGGGCGTGCAGTGCCCTCGGAGTGCATCCAGCCCAGACCGTGCACGTCGGCGACCGACTCGACACCGACGCCGAGGGCGCGCGAGATGCTGGGCTGCATGGGGTTTGGCTGGACCGCTCTGGCTGCGGCACGCTTCCCCAAGACGCGGGAATCTCGGTGATCGGGCGATTGGCCGAGCTTCCCGCCCTACTCACCCGACGTGCGGGCGGGCAGCTGGCGGCCCAAACGACAGCCAAGTGGAAGCCGGCACCCGTGGTCGACTAACATCCGTGCCCGGTGCTAGTTCGGGTCCGTGGGGCCCGGAGACGGACACCTGGTGGGGTATGGTGTAATCGGCAGCACGACTGATTCTGGTTCAGTTAGTCTAGGTTCGAGTCCTGGTACCCCAGCGAATGTCACCATCGCGTTTTCGCGGCCCCGTCGTCTAGCGGCCTAGGACGCCGCCATCTCAATGCGGTAGCGCGGGTTCAAATCCCGTCGGGGCTACATCGGTGCTATCAGCTAAGTGGGTCCCTGACCTGGGAGTTCGAGGTCAGGGACCCACCTGGTCCAGCCGGCTGTGCCCGGCCCACTCCGCGACCTGGGTGGTTGGTACGCCATCGTTGAGCCACGTTGACACGCAGGCGTGGCGCAGGCATGCGGGGTGCGCGTCCGAGGACCCATCGGTAAAGACCGCCCGGCGTGCCGCTCGCCAGGTGCGCGTCCCGCGTCGCAGTCCTTGGACTTGACGCCGCTCTTCTGCCATGGACATCAGCGGACCCAGATATAGCTGTAGACGTCGTATGCATCTGGTTTCTGGTCAGGGATCGGCTTGATAATGAGGAAGCCGTCGTGTTCCTGGGCAGTCTTGATACAGAAGATGCTGAGTTTGTTCTTGAGGTCGTCTTCATTGAACTCAGGCGTCTCCTTGGTACGCTTCTTGCGGCAGTCTTCTTCGCCTGGGTAGTCACTTCTCTTGTCGGGCTCACGCCCCCCCAGTAATCCGTGGTCCCAATCTTCATAACGCAAGACCGTTACCCCATCCATCGGTTTCAATTTACCGGTGAAATGGTCGTAGGACAGGTCGTAGGGCTGGCGGCGGCTGGCGGACAGGTCGATGGTGCTCACTCCGGGGGAGTATTCCAGATCTACCTCGGTAGCCTGGCCGGCCTCCTGAAACTCGAATTCATTAACAACAATGCGAGCTGGACCGTGTACGTTCGAGTCTGTAGGTTGACTCCCGGAAGCTGTGCCGGCGTCCCCCGGAGCCGCCGGTAGGCCATCCGGCCGGGCTCCGAGGCCACAGCCGGAGAGAATGAGCGGGCAGACGACGAGAGCAACTGCCACTCGTACCCGCTTACGCATGTCCTTACAGTACCCGCAGACACGTCCGACTCGCTATAATGCCGCCGCGAGGCGTAAGGCGTCCAGCGACTGCACCAGATCGACGTGCACGGCTAACGATCTCAAGGTCGAGATTTTGGCGGCGGCACCAGTTCAATCAGCGGGGCTGGTGTTCGAGCTGATCAGTTTTCCTAGTCCGAGCATTGTGCAGCGAGCAAGTTCCCCCGCCTAAAGTCAGCGAGGAGGCGGACGGCTCACTGTCTCACCGCAAGCATGCTTGGACTGTTGTACTGGCTGGTGGTTCGGGCCGGTGCTCGGAGTGCTGGACGCGCTGATGTCCGGGCGGCGGTCGGCCGCGCCGGGAGGAGTGGCTGGACACCAGCGTGCATCGGCTCATCGCCAGCACCCAGGTGACTTACCGTGATGGAGATGCGTTTTCTGTAGTCGCAAGAATGGGGACTGTCAGAGAACCGTTAATGGCCGGGATGACGGCGTTAGAAAGCCGTTAAAATCTGCCCGGGGAGGGTCCGGAGAGTCTTTACTCGTCCGTGATTGCTGGTTCACCCACATGTGTCGGAGCGGCTCGTCGTGTTCGTCGGGTCGCGGACGTTCGGGCTGATCCGTCGAGATTGGAACCGGGATGGCCGATGTGATCTTCGTCCTTCTGATGATCGTGGTGTTCGCGGTGCTGAGTTTGGTCGCCCGGGGTGGAGTTGTTGTCGGTGGGGACAACATCGTGGGTTTGGTGGTGTCGGTGTTGTTGGTGGTCTATTTGGTGGTGGCCTTGGTGCGGCCGGAGCGGTTTTGATGAGCGGGGCGGCGGCTGGGTGGTTGCAGGCGGGCTTGTTGGTGTTGGCCTTGACGGTGACCTACCGGCCGTTGGGCGGCTATATGGCGTACGTTTTCACCTCGCCGAAGCATTGGCGCGTTGAACGGTTCCTGTATCGATTGATGGTGGTTGACTGCGACGCCGACCAGAGGTGGTCGACGTATTTGCGCAGTTTGCTGGCATTCTCTGCGGTTTCGATGTTATTTCTGTATGGGTTCCAGCGTCTGCAGAATCACCTGCTGCTGTCGTTGAGTTTCGGACCCGTGAGTTCCGATCAGGCCTTCAACACCGCTGCCTCGTTCGTGACGAACACGAACTGGCAATCGTACTCGGGTGAGTCCACGATGGGTCACCTGGTGCAGATGGCCGGGTTGGCGGTACAGAACATGGGGTCGGCTGCGGTGGGCATCGCTGTCGTGATCGCGCTGATCCGAGGTTTCACCCGCTCGCAGACCGACCGAGTTGGTAACTTCTGGGTGGATGTGACTCGGGGCATTCTACGGCTGCTGCTGCCGATCGCTGTGGTATTCGCGGTGGTCTTGGTGGCCGGTGGGGCGGTGCAGAACTTTGCCGGTTCGCATGACATCACAACGTTGGCCGGTGCGCATCAATCCGTCCCGGGTGGTCCGGTGGCGTCTCAGGAAGCCATCAAGGAAGTGGGCACTAATGGCGGTGGTTTCTACAACGCGAACTCCGCCCATCCGTTTGAGAACCCGAACCCGTTGACCAACCTGGTGGAGATCTATCTGCTGCTGGTGATCTCGTTCTCGCTGCCACGCACGTTCGGCAAGATGGTGGGTGATAACCGCCAGGGATATGTGGTTGTGGGGGTGATGGCGGTCCTGTGGGCCGCGTCCACCGCGGGACTGAGCTACCTCGAATCCGGTGCACACAGCCCGGCGGCGATGGCCCCGGGCGCCGCGCTGGAGGGCAAGGAGGTCCGATTCGGGTCGCCGGCGTCGGCGCTGTTCGCCTCGTCGACGACGCTGACCTCCACCGGCGCGGTGAACACCGCGCACGATTCCCTGACTCCTTTCGGTGGCGGCATCACCCTGTTCAACATGATGCTGGGCGAGATAGCGCCGGGCGGGACCGGATC
>JBOHFC010000182.1:0-6773 GCA_050701375.1 Pseudonocardiaceae bacterium | reverse complement strand
TGCGAACGTTCTGCGACAGCCGTCAGTGTGTCCATTGCGCCCTCCAGGTACGCTCGCTGGACCGCTGTCGCCTCGATCCGTCCCGCGTCGATCGCCTTCACCAGCGCCCGCAGCCCCTCGATGACCTCTGGCACCGTTCGGTCGTCGACACTCCCGCCCTCACCCGTCATAACCGGGACCCTCCTCCGCTTCATCACCGGGACGATCCTGCGCTCCCGTGGAGCGTAGGTGCGGGGGCCCCGCCGTACTGCCTCGAAAAGCCGAGAACGGGCCCCGCCGGGCATCCGCACCGGCGAGGCCCGTTCGAGCAGATCAGGTCGCCTGGTCAAGCTGCAACAGCTCGGCCTTCTCCTCCGACAGCTTGCGGATGAGGTCCCACACCCTGACCCGCGTCAACGCCGATAACGTTCCGTCCTCAGCGGTCCGGATCAGCTCACCCTCCGCGACATCGATCTCAGCGACCCGCTGCTCATCCTCGTCTGTGTCAGTCACTGTCTCTCCCGTCGGGATCGTAGGCGGCCAACTCCGCTTCCAGCTCGGCGATCTTCTCGTCGATCACATCCATGGTGAGCACCTCTAGGCGCGACTTCGTCGGTGCGTCAAGACCCATAAGTCGACTCCGCCGCTCAGCGATCTTTAACAAACGATCAATCGCTTGAAGCACGGGGGCGTCGTCGGGAACCGGTCCGCCAGCACCCAGCACGATCCGGCCGTGGCTCACCAGGATGTGCTCACGGTGCAACACGCCCCAAGCGGCCTTCGCCATGGCGTCCAATTCGAGCAGCTGGAGACCACGCAACTCGTCAGCACCCTCCCGCACGGTGCTGTCGAGCGCGGTCTGGACGGCGCGATGCGCGTTGGACTTGCTGCCGTATCCGAGCTGCTGGGCGATTTGGCTGTAGCTGTGCCCGCTGGCCCGCAGACGGCAGGCTTCAGCGTCGCGTTCGGCACCGCGCAGAGTGCGGGCGAACTTCCCGCGGTTGTCGCGGGCAGTGGTACTCACGGTGCGTCACCTCCTATGGTGTTGGGTTTAAGGTTATTCCGACCCTCCGTGACGACGAAGGTCACGGAGGGTCGGACCTTCGTTGTCACCGGATGTTTCGGTGCACGCGCTGCTCGGCTCGGATGCGGTTGGCGAGGGCTGCCGCGGCGGCGCTGCCCAGTTCCCTTGCCAGAGGTTCCGGTGTCCTGTTTTGCACCGAGGTCAAGTAAACGCGCCATGGTGCGCCGGTGCCGCGCAGTGTCTGTTCGACGGGCTGTGTCCAGTTCGCTGGTGCTGGCACGGTGACGTCGGGTCGGTCGAGCTGGGTGGCGGTGGAGCGGAGGTTGCCGGATCGGCCGACGAGTTCGTCGTGGCGTTGCCGGGCTTCGTTGATCAAGTCGTGCAGTTCCTCGGCGGCAGCGGTCACCTTGTCGATGGCGGTCTGGTGGGCACCGTCGAGCTGCGCCCGGTGCTCGTCGTAGGCCGCGAGGTCGGTGGCGAGTTGCTGGAGGTCGCGGTCGAGTTGTTCGTGTGGGACCCGGCGTCTCCGCTCAACGTCGGTTTCTTCGATCCACGCGGTGACTTGTGCGATCGCTCTGTCGGTCTCTTCGAGGTCGGCTGCTCGGTGCCGGCGCCGTTCACCAGGGAGCGCGGTGTCTTCGCCTGCCTGTAGCGCGGACCGCCAGTCTCCCTCGACCGTCCGCAGGTCGTCGATTACTCCGACTCTCTGCGATTTCAGCGCGTCGAGTTGGGTGGTGAGCTGTTCGCGCCGGGCGTGCAGGTCGGTGATGATCAGGGTTGCCATGTTCTGTTCTCCATTTTCCGTTGTGGTCCGGATCTTCTTGTGGCTCAGCTGCTGGCTCATGGTTGGTTTCCTTCGGTGAGGGTCGCGGCGTCGCGGGATAGTCGGGCTGCACGGTCGCGGTAGCCGGCGGCCAGCTGCCGGTCCAGGCCGTCCGCGACGGCCGCCTTGGCCAGTACCTCGGTGGACGCGGCCTTCAACTGGTCAGCTCGGTGCTCCCGACGCTGCGCTAGCAGGACCTCAACGAGAAGGTCGGCCGCTCTGTTCGTCATGCCTGATCAGTTCCTTTCGTCTGCGGGTGTTGTTGCGTCTTGGATGGCGGGCCGCAAGGAGCCGGCGGCGTGACGGTCGTTGAGGGCCGTGGGTCTGGTCACCGGGGTCTCCGGATCGCGACGAGCCCGAGGGCATGGAGGTGGCTGCAGGTGGTCCGCGCCGGGCAGGAGCACCACCAGCCCCGGGCGCAGTCGTGTCCGAGGTCGTGAACGTCGCCTGAGCCCCGGCAGGTGGCGCGGACAAGGTCGCCATCGACGCAGCTGATGATGAGCCGCCCCTCGACGAGGTATCGGCGGCCGCGGGCTTCGGCGTTCTCGCGGGTCACCAGATCTGATCTTCGGCGTCGGGGGCATCTCCTGCGGGGTAAGCGCACGATGAGCAGCGGCCAGCGATTAGCCGCTCCGCGGGTTGCTGGCACCGGGAGCAAGTCAGTGCGCGGCACCGGTCGGCGGTGGCTTGGGTCTCTGGGTGCGCCGTGAGAGCGCCACCCCCTAAAGGGGGTGGTGTGGCGCACTCACTCGCAGCAGTGCGCGGATGATCTTTCCGCGCACTGCTGCGCACTGACGTTGTTCCGGGTGTTTGTCGCCTGTGACCTGCGGATTCAGTGCGCGGGGAGATCGCGTCCCTTGACTCATCCTCAGTGGACGGTGCGCGGTGTGGATCGTCCCGCGCACTCCGCGCACTCCCTACCTGCGATAATAGGTGGAGCGTTGCCCGCTTCGGGCCGGATTCGGTGTACGTGCTGCCGTCTGCCTCGGCGAGGGCGCGGGCCTCTCGGATAGCGTCGCGGGGGTGCCCGTCCTCGATCAGGACGCGTTCGATCGCGCGTCCGGACAGGCCGCTAGGATGCCGGGCGAGGAGCTTGAGTAGCGCCGGTATCGTCTTGTGGGCCTGAGCAACGGACCGGCTGCCGGTGCCGGCCAGCGTGAGGTGCCGGGTTGCCAGGTCGTAGTGCAACGCGGACTCGGGCACCTCAACGTCGCGGCCGTACGCAGAGAAGAACCGCCGCGAGGCCGGGTTGTCGGCGTCTTCCCGCATCAGCCGCCATTCGACATCCGGCCAGTCCCGCAGGCGGGAACTGCCACGTGACCGCTCGCCGGTGTGGCCCATGTGGTGAACCACGATCAGTTCCCCGATGCCGGCTCGATCGGCCAGCTCGTCGAGGGCCACGAGGACCCGGCCGACGTCCGTGTTCTCATCAAGCCCGAAGGCGTCCAGCACCGGGCGCAGGCAGTCCAGAATGAGGACATCGGTGCTCAGCGTGCGCAGTTGCTGAGCCCACTCTCTGAGTCCGATGGGGTCGAGCAGGTCCAGCGTGGCAACCCGGCCCCGTAAGGACCACGTGGCGACGCGGGCCGGGTCGGCAATGTCCTGGTCCTGCAGCCAGCTTCGCAGGGTGCCCCGGCTCATCTCGGTATCGAGTAGCCCCACCCGGCCGGCGGGTGGGGTCACCTCATACTCACCGAGGAACGGTTGCCCGTCGGCAAGGCACCGGGTGAGGTTGCCGGTGAGCGTGGTCTTCCCCGCTTTGTACTGCGCTGCCAGGATCACGCGCCCGCCAACCGGCAGCAGGCCTGCAATGCGGAAGCGGGTCGGGGTCTCGGGTTCGGCAAGGAGGTCGGAGAGCAGCACCGGGGCGGACCGATCACCCGTGCCAGCCTGCTCAGCTCGCAGCGCGCACCGGGCGGCTTCCCGGATGCGGAGGCGCCGGAGCTCAGCAGCCAACTCACGGTTGTAGGCGCGCTGGCCGGCCGATTCGTCCTCGGCGGTCGAGCCTTCCTCGTGGTAGTCACCGGGTGGTTCATCCAGCGGACACGGATCCCGGAAGCCGTGTTCCGGGGCGATCCGCTCGGCAAGCATCCGGCGCGAGATCGCTGCACCGGGAAGCTCAGATGACGGTCCCACCATCAGTTCGGAAAGCGAGCTCAACGCGCACCACTGTCCCGCTGCGCAGGCCGGTGGTGCCCTCGTGACGCCCGCGCCGGCTCCGGCGCCTGCCACCGCCCATACAGACCGAGGGCCGTCAGGTGCTGGGCAGCAACCTCCAAGCTGTCCAGCGCAGGATCAGTCCAGTCGCCTGACTCGTCGCCCCACGGGTCCCGACGGCCGCCGGGCAGCGGCTCACATCGCCGGGACGCAGCGCGGCGGCGCCGGATCTGCACGGTAGGGTGGTGACCGTTCGGTTCAGCGTCGCAGCTGATCTCTGGGGCGGCCCCGCCGCCGCTGGTGGGGCCGCTTCTTCGCATCTGGGTGGTCATGGGCTTTCCGTAGGCCGTCGCAGCTGGGATGGAGTGAGCTGCGAACTCAGGCCGCACCGCCGGGCTCGGCAGGTTCGACGCCGAGCAGGACGAGCAGGTCTGCGGTGGGAACCCGGTACGCGTTCCCCAAGCGGAGAACGCGTACCGGAAACTCGCCGGCCCGGACCAGCTCGTGACTCTTCGTTCTGCCCAGTCCGAGCGCCCTGCCCGCTGTTTCAACAGCAACACTGGGCGGTAAAGCCATCAACTCCGTGCGGGTCATGGGTGTCTTGATCGCCATGGGTCTCGACTCCGTGAGGCTTGTGTGGAACGTTTGAGTTCTACTGTGGTGTGTTGATCACGCTATCACGGAACGGTGCTCACGCGGCTGAGGCGGGTCGGCTTGGGTTGCACGTGTTTGCTCCGTGCACCGGCGTACCGCTACAGTGTTCCGCTGTGGAACACCCCGAGGTGCCGACCAACCCGGCCCAGACCGTTCGAGAACGAATGCGACGCGTTCGGCGCAGGCGCGGGATGACCGCGCAGCAGCTCGCGGCTGCGATGGCCGCCAACGGAGTCAAGTGGGACAGAGCCACCGTGGCGAAGCTGGAGAGTGGCCACCGGCAATCGATAAGCCTTGAAGAGTGGCTGACGCTCGCCTACGTCCTCAACGTCGCACCCCTCCACCTACTCGTGCCGCTCGAAAACGACGTTCCCTACAGCGTTTCTCCGCGAATCACTGCCCCTAGTGAGCGCGTGCGCAGCTGGGTCGCCGCGCACAGTCCATCCCTGCACGCGCCGACCTCCGATGGGCATCCGGGTGACGCGAACTGGCTGGAATGGATGGAGGAGACCCCAGAGAGCGGGATGGAACGGCTTCTCAGCCCGCGGGAGCTCGAAGCGCAGGTTGCCCGGCTTGTCGAAGATCGGATCGCCGAGGTGCTCGCACGAATCGACACCAGCACCGGCCAGGATGGTGACGCTCGGTGAAGGGCTCGACGTTCAAGAGGTGCGGGTGCCTCCGTGAGGACGGCAAGCAGCTGGGGCCGCGGTGCCCGAGGTTGCACCGCAAGGACGGCACCTGGAACCCTCGGCACGGTACTTGGTACTTCCTGGTGAGCTACCCGGGGCCTACTGGCAAGCGAAACCGACATATCCGGGGTGGGTTCACGTCGGAGGCGGACGCGCAGGCGGAACTTGACCGAGTCAAGACGAAGATCAGCCGGGGCGTGCAGGTGACCGGGATCAACGCTGGGTTGTACTTCAACGAGTGGCTAACGGCAAAGAGGGATATCCGGCCCAATACCCGCCGCTCCTACGCCGGGCACCTGGAGCATCACCTAATCCCGCACCTGGGGCACCACCGCCTGGATGCGCTGCGGGTAGAGCATGTCGCGGAGATGCTCGCCGAGGTAGCTGGGAGCGATGCAACCAGGCAACGGGTGCGTGCCACGCTGCGCTCGGCTCTGTCCGACGCGATGCGCCAGGGGCTCGTAACGGTGAACGTCGCGTCGCTGGTGAAGCTGCCAGCAGGGAAGCGACCCAAGGCCCTGGTGTGGACGGCTGAGCGGGAGGCCCGATGGCGTGAGGCCGTGGCCGCGCACCTAGGCAGCGGTGCCTCGCCTGCTGAGGCACGGGAGCTTGCGGCGCGGCCGTCTGCGGTGATGGTGTGGCGACCGGACCAGCTCGGCACGTTCCTGGACACCGCCGCTGGCGACCGGCTCTACGCCCTGTTCCATGTGATCGCTTACCGTGGGCTGCGCCGGGGTGAAGCGGCGGGGGTTGCGTGGGAGGACGTTGATCTGGACGGGGGAGTGCTGGCTGTGCGGCGTCAGCGGGTGCAACTGGGGTGGGAAGTCATTGAGGATGACCCGAAGTCCGAGGCCGGCGCGCGAACGGTGGCGCTGGACGCCAGCTCGGTCGCCGCGCTGCGCACGCACCGGCGAGCCCAGCTAACCGAACGGATGGCCTGGGGCTCGGCGTGGGTTGACTCGGGCAAGGTGTTCACCCGGGAAAATGGAGAACCGCTGCACCCGGCCGGCATCACCGACCGGTTCCATGAGCTGGTAGTGACAGCCGATCTTCCCCCGGTGCGACTGCACGACCTGCGCCATGGTGCGGCGTCGAACATGCTCGCCGCCGGCGTGGGCCTCAAGGTAGTGCAAGAGACCCTCGGGCACTCGTCCATCACCGTCACCAGCGACACCTACACATCGGTGTATCCGGCGGTCGCGGCGGCGGCAGCCGAAGCCGCAGCGTCGCTCGTACCGAGGTCCAGTCGGAACTGATGTCATCACCACGTCATCACATCAGGGCGCAGATCCCCGCTTGATGAAGGAAACCGCCGGTCAGGTGGTGCGCCGCCAGGGACTCGAACCCCGAACCCGCTGATTAAGAGTCAGCTGCTCTGCCAGTTGAGCTAGCGGCGCTGGTGTCGGACCATGCTCGGTGCGACGGCAGGACGCTAGCATGCTTGCGA
>JBOHFC010000181.1:0-5036 GCA_050701375.1 Pseudonocardiaceae bacterium | reverse complement strand
ATCCCGGGCCGTGGTACGCGCGTAGCCCCGTTCCAGCAAGCAGCGCCGAGCGCCGTCGAGCAGGGCCTCCCGGTGTCCCATAATGCGGATACTACCGGAGCTAGACAAACGTATGTATATTCCAAGGGTATGGTGAGCACGCCGCCCCCGGGCCCGCCGCTGCCGGCCCTTCTCCAGGCGGCGCTGATCTGGCTCGATCCGGTGGGATATGTACAGTTCTGCCACCGGCGTTACGGCAGGCTGTTCACCACCCGGATACCGGGAATCGGCACCCTGGTCTTTGTCACCGACCCCGATGACATCAGGTCGGTAATGCGAGGCGACCCGGCGATCTTCCACGCCGGGGAGGCGGCCGCCCCGCTGAGCCAGGTCGTCGGACCGAAGTCGATCATCATGCTCGACGACGACAGCCACCGTCGCAGCCGCGCGATGATGCTGCCGGCGTTTCATGGCGACTCGGTGCGCAGGCAAGTAGCCGAGATGGTCGCCATCACCGTCGACGAGGTCGCCCGATGGCCGGTGGGCGAGCAGTTCCCGCTGTTTCCCCGGATGCAGAAACTCACCCTCAAAGTCATCCTGCGCACCGTCATCGGGGTTCACGACGAACGCCGGCTCGCTGCGCTGCGGGCGGCGTTGCCACCTATGCTCGATATCGGTACGCCACTGGAGCTGATCCCGCCGCCGCGAGTGCTGCTCCGCTTCGGCATGTGGCGCCGCCGCATCGAGCACCGCGCCGCGGCCCTAGCGCTCCTGACCGACGAGATCACCCGATGCCGGGCCGATCCACAGCTCGGGCAACGAACCGACGCGTTGGCGATGCTGGTCCGCGGGGTGGACGGCGAAGGCGCCCCGATGGCCGACGACGAGCTCCTCGACCAGCTCGTCACGCTGCTGCTGGCCGGCCACGACACCACTGCCACCGCGCTGTCCTGGGCTTTCGAGCGGCTGACCCGCCATCCCGCGCTGCTGCACCGCACCGCACAGGCCGCCACCGACGGCGATGACGCGTGGCTGGACGCGGTGTGCAAGGAGAGCCTGCGAGTGCGGCCGGTGGTCTTCGAGTTCGGCCGGAAACTGATCGCCCCGGTGCAGCTGGCCGGGCACCGCATTCCGGCCGGCCACATCCTGGCTCCCAGCATCAACCTGGTGCACCACAGCAGCCGCCACTACCCCGATCCGGACGAGTTCCGGCCGCAGCGATTCCTCGACCAGCGGCCCGATCCGGCCGTTTGGCTACCCTTCGGCGGCGGGATCCGGCGCTGCCTCGGCGCCACCTTCGCCCAGGTGGAGATGCGCACCGTGTTGCGGGAAGTGCTGCGCCGAGTCGAGTTGGTCCCCACCACCGCGCCGGATGAACCGGTGCGGCCCCGGCACGTGACCATGGTGCCGCGCCACGGCGCGATGGTGACCGTGCGTCGCCGCCGCACCGTCGCCGACCGCATAGCGACCGGCTGAGCGAACGCAGCCGCGACGGACCACGAGTCCGCGGTGAGCCGGCGGTCCCGCAGTACACGAACGCGGCGAGATGGCTCTCCACGGCCGCCTTGCTCGTTATGGCAGGCTGATCGCCTTAGCACAGACGGTAACTGTGGAGGGACGCCATGGGTCGTGTCGGGATTGCGGTGGTTACGGGGGCAGTGCTGATCGGGGTACTCGGCGGCTGCGGGCAAGGGGCCGCTACGGCGCCCGGTTCCAGCCCAGGTGGCACGGCGGGAGCACCGGGACGGGCGCCGGCGCCGGCCGCGCCGACCGTCCGCACGCTCAGCGTCAAGGTCCATGGCGGGAAGGCCACCGGCGACACCGGCCAGGTGACGGTGCCCCTGGGTACCCCGGTGGTGATCTCGGTCAGCAGCGACGTGGCCGACCAGATCCACGTGCATGGCTTCGAGCGCACGGTCAAGGTTCCGGCGGCCAGCACCGCGTCGGTTGCCTTCACCGCGAACAAGCCGGGCACCTTCGACGTGGGATTGGACGACTCCAAGCTTCAACTGCTTCAACTGCAAGTGGGCTGACGGTCCCGGCCACGAAAATGACCTGGCCACGAAAATGACAGAGCACGAAAATGGCAGAGTGCTGGTGCACGCCATCGACGGGACTCTGGAGGTGGGTGGGCCCTCATGAGCGATGAGAGTCCGATTTGGCGACGAATCCTTGTGGTGGGTGGTGGTGGGGCTGGTAAGAGCACTGTCGCGGCCGAGATCGCGCATCGACTTGGGCTGCCGTTGATTCACCTTGATCAGCACTACTGGATGTCGGGATGGGTACCGACAGACCTGGACCGCTGGCGTGCGCAGCTAAGCCGGCTGGCGGCCCAACCGGCTTGGGTCATGGACGGCAACTACAGCCGGAGCTTGGACGTGAGGCTGCCCCGGGCCCAGCATGTCGTGTTTCTCGATCTCCCTCGTCGAGTGACCATTCCACGGGTCTTGTGGCGAACCTGGCGGTGGCGTGGTAGGTCCCGCCCGGACATGGCATCTGGTTGCCCGGAACGCATCACCCTGGAGTTTCTCCAGTGGATCTGGCGTTACCCGCGAGACGGACGGCAGCGAGTCCTTAGCGCCATTGGTGATGCCGGCGCGGAGTCGCGGGTCGTGCATCTGTCAAGCCGACGAGCCGTGCGCCGGTGGCTCACGGCGCTGTCCTGACGGGACCTCGGAGCGGTACACCGACGTGGGTGGGGTAGCAGGTCGGGGACAATTCTGGCTAGTAAGCACGTCCAGGATCTATTCCCGGGACCCCACCACGGCGAGGTGCACGTCAGTCCACGAGATCGCACATTGGGACCCAACCAACCACTCCGGTCTCGACAGAGCCTGCGCACGACGTCGCTGATACGCGATGGGTGATAGATCACCCGATCACAAGCGGAATGAGGCAATTCGGTCTTGACGCACCGCGTGGCCGAGCCCGACCAGTGTCATCAGTCTGCGTCGTGCTCCTGTCCGGTGTATTGGATCAATGTGTGGGGCTGGTCGTGCCCCATTCCGAGATATCCTCCATCGATCAGGACGTCGGCGCCGGTGATGAAGCTTGCTCCGGGGCTGCACAGGAACACGATGACGTTGGCGACTTCGTGCGGCTCGCCGACGCGGCCGAGCATGTGCTGTGAGGCGAAGATCGGTTCCCAGGCGGTGCGGTCGCCCTGAGTCATGCGGTCGAGCTCAGATGTCCAGATCGTGCCTGGCGAGACGCTGATGACTCGGATGTTGTCGCGGGCAAGGTCGAGTGCTTGGCAGCGTGTCAGGGCGAGTATCGCGCCCTTGGTCGCGTTGTAGGTCCAGCGGTGGGGCTGGGCGATATAGCCGGAGACTGAGGCGAGGTTGATGATCGCGCCGCCGCCGGCGGCCCGGAGCAGTGGTGCAATACTCGCCGCCATCAGCGCGGTGCCCTTGACGTTTACTCCTAGGCTGGTGTCCCAGTCGGCCGGGGTGGCGTCTTCGGCCTTGGCCAGGAACGTCGCGGCGCTGTTGACCAGCGCCCGCACCGGGCGGCCGGTCACCTGAGCGGCCCGGGCGGCCGCTTGGCAGTCCCGCCACCGTGAGACGTTGCCATGCACCGCGGTCGCGGCACCCAGGGCCTTGGCCGTAGTCGTCAGTCCCGGTGCATCGTGATCGAGCAGCACCGCGTGCGCGCCGGTCGACACGAAGGCTTCCGCCGTAGCCTTCCCGATGCCGGATGCACCGCCGGTGATCACCACGACTGAGTCAGCGAACGCATTGCCGGACGGGGCAGGCGTAGCCATGGACATCCTCATCACCCCAGGTGCGGCCGGCACCCCGTAGCACAACAAGAATCACTGACCTGGCACAACCATGACATCCAGCACGACGACGCGGGAGCCCCAATCTCACGGGCATCCTGGCTGGCCACTGAGGTGCGGCGTTGTGCGGATCCAGTTCGACCAGGAGCGCGGTGACGAGGTGCTGTCGACCCTGACCGCCGGCGATCACCGAGGCGAGCTGGTAGCCCAGCCCGGCTCCGGAGTAGCGCACGTTGGTGGGGAAGATTTCGGCAATCAACGCAGCCTGCGGGCCGTACTGCAGGTCGTGGCAGAGCAGCGAGACGACGATGCCGAGCAGCACAAGTCCGGGGACTTTGGTGTTTAGCAGGGCGAAGTAGGGAAACGCGTACGCGCAGGTGGCCAGGATGCCGATCCCGTACACCAGCCGGCGCCCCATCAGATCGGACAAATAGCCGAAACAAGGGCACGCTGACCAGGCCGATCGCCGCGGCGATCAGGGTGTCGTGGAGCAGGTCATCCCGGGGCAGACCAAGGTGTTGGGTGCCATAGGTCAACACGAAGGTGATGAACAGGTTAAACGGCGCCTGCTCTGAGATCCGCACGACGGCTGAGGTGAGGATCTCCCGCGGGTAGTAGCGGATGGCCTCGGACACCGGGTGACGGACGACGGCCGCCTGCCGGGTGAGCTGGGTGAATTCCGGGGTTTCGGGTACCCGCAACCGCACGTACAGGCCCACGACCACCAGCACCAGGCTGGTCAAGAACGGCACCCGCCACCCCCAGGTCGCAAAGCTGGCCCCGGTGGCCCAGGACATCAAGGTGACCATGCCGGTGGACAGCAGTAGCCCGATGGGCACGCCGAGCTGTGGCCAACTGGCCATCAGCCCGCAGCGCCGGGTCGAGCCCCATTCCATCGACAGCAGCACCGAGCCGCCCCACTCACCGCCCACGCCGATGCCCTGGACCACCCGCAACAGGGTCAGCAGTACCGGCGCGGCCGTCCCGATCATGGCGTAAGTGGGCAGACAGCCGATCAGAAACGTCCCGATCCCCATCAGCATCAGCGTCGCGATCAGAGTGGACCTGCGCCCGAGCCGATCTCCGAAATGCCCAAAGATCACTGCCCCGACCGGCCGGGCAGCGAACCCGACGAACAATGTCCCGAAGGCCGCTGATCCGAAAATCAAGTCGGGGACGGGCGCGCGGGACCACCGGCTCGACCTGTGCCTTTTGGTTGGAGCCGGGACGGGGGAGCCGTGGTCAGGCCACGGGTTCGAGGGTGACCTGGTAGCCC
>JBOHFC010000180.1:0-1597 GCA_050701375.1 Pseudonocardiaceae bacterium | reverse complement strand
GCGGTGGTCGGCCCGGTTGATCACGACGAGCGGTCCGGGATCGGTCCGATTGCCGCGGGCAGCGCCGGGGATCTGGTGGAGACCATCGTCGTGGCCGACCGCAACTCCTTCATCCGCCAGGAGGGCCAGGAGGTGTACCGGTGGGCGATCACGCAGATCGCGCCGGTGGCGTTACGAGCATTGGAGCTGGCCGGAGTCGGTCCGGAGGACGTAGACGTGCTGGTACCGCACCAGGCCAACCTGCGCATCGTCGAGGCTATCGCCAAACGCCTGCGGGCAGCCGGAGCCCGCGAGGACATGGTGGTGGCAGACGATATCGTTCACTCAGGCAACACGTCTTCGGCGTCGATTCCACTCGCGCTGGACCACATGCGCGCCGAAGGCCGGGTCCGTTCGGGAGATCTCGCACTGCTGGTCGGGTTCGGTGCTGGGCTGTCTTATGCGGGCCAGGCGGTGGTGCTGCCGTGAAGGACCCCGCCGTGCAGGGTGCCCCGTGAACCCGTGCCCCGCAGCAGGAGAACGTCATAGTACGGGGCCATCGGCCCCGATCACCAGGATCTACAGAAGGGACACAGGAAAGTGACGAACGAGGAGATTCTCCGTGGCCTCGCCGAGATCGTGAACGAGGTGGCGGGCGTCGAGACCAGCGAGATCACCCCGGAGAAGTCCTTCGTGGACGAACTTGACATCGACTCGCTGTCCATGGTGGAAATCGCTGTGCAGGTCGAGGATCGGTTCGGCGTCAAGGTGCCAGATGAGGTGCTGGCCAACCTCAAGACCGTGGGTGACGCGGTGGACTACGTCGCCAAGACCATATGACACCGCCGTACTCATTCCCGCGGAAGTACCCATTCCCGCGGCGGCGCCAGTGATGACTGAGGTTGTCATCACTGGGCTCGGGGCGACTACCCCGCTCGGCGGGGATGTCGCATCAACGTGGGATGCCCTGCGCGCCGGAAAGAGCGGGGTCGTCGCTCTGACCGAAGACTGGGTTGATCGCTTCGACCTACCCGTGCGGATCGCCGCGAAGCTTGCGGTCGAACCGGCCGACGCGCTCCCGCGAGTGCAGGCCCGCCGATGGGACCGTTGCGAACAGGTGGCGGTGATCGCTGCGCGAGAAGCCTGGCGACACGCCGGCGCACCGGAGGTTGAGCCGGAGCGGTTGGCTGTGGTGATCGGCACCGGCATCGGCGGCGCGTTGACCCTGCTCGGACAGGATGACCTTCTTGAGAACTTCGGGATGCGCAAGGTCTCGCCGCTGACCATCCCCATGCTGATGCCCAACGGCCCGGCCGCACATGTCGGGCTGGACCTGGGTGCTCGTGGCGGGGTGCACGCCCCGGTCGCCGCCTGTGCGTCCGGGGCGGAGGCGCTGGCCATCGCGTGGCGGATGCTGCGGGCCGGAGAGGTCGACGTCGTGGTGGCCGGCGGGGCCGAAGCGTGCATCATCCCCATCACGCTGGCCGGATTTGCCCAGATGCGGGCCATGAGCACCCGCAACGACGAGCCCGAACGAGCCTCCCGCCCGTTCGATATCGCCCGGGACGGGTTCGTGCTCGGCGAAGGCGCCGGGGTGATGGTGCTTGAGCGGGCGGAG
>JBOHFC010000179.1:0-2491 GCA_050701375.1 Pseudonocardiaceae bacterium | reverse complement strand
CGCCGAGCTTTTCCCGACGTTCCTGACCAGCTGGCGCGCCGTCGGTCGTCTCATCGCCTCCGCCGCCACCCTGACGCTGCACCTTCTCCTGGGACATTTCGCCTCCCGGACCGAGTTGTCTCACTTCAAACAGTACCCAGCAACACAGACAACCAGTACCCACCAGCACTGACAAACGTCGCCGGTCAGTCGGGTGATCAGCCTCGGGTGAGCGCCGCCACCAGTTCCGCGGCCGTGCTCGAGGCGTCCAGCAGCGCGCCGACGTGGGCGCGGGTGCCCCGCAGCGGTTCCAGCGTCGGTATTCGCACCAGCGACTCGCGGCCGAGATCGAAGATCACCGAATCCCACGATGCGGCGGCCACCTCGGTGGCGTAGCGCTCCAAACACCGACCGCGGAAATACGCGCGGGTGTCCTCCGGCGGCCGGGTGATGGCTGCCTGCACCTCTTCCTCGGTAACCAGTCGCTTCATCGAGCCACGGGCTACCAGACGGTTGTACAGGCCCTTGTGCATCCGCACGTCGGAGTACTGAAGATCCACCAGCTGCAGCCGGGGTGAGGCCCATCCCAGCCCGTCCCGAGCCCGGTAGCCCTCAAGCAGCCGGAGCTTGGCCGGCCAGTCCAGCCGGTCGGCGCACTCCGTCGGATCCCGCGCGAGCGCGTCGAGCACCTCGCCCCAAGTGCTCAGCACCTGTTCGGCGATATCGGCGCTGTCGTCTGTCGTGCCGTCCGGGCCGCCGTTGCGGGCGAAGAACCGCGCGACCCGCTCGTGGTAGGCACGTTGCAGATCCAGGCCGGTGAGGTGGCGACCGCCGGCCACCTCCACCGTCGCCTTCAGCGACGGGTCGCGACTGATCGTGTGCACTGCTCGCACCGCGTCGACCAGGCGCAGGTCGTCAAAACGTTCGCCGGCTTCGATCAGATCCAGCACCAGCGCAGTGGTTCCGACCTTGAGGTAGGTGGAGTACTCGGCGAGGTTGGCGTCACCGATGATGACATGCAGCCGGCGGTACTTGTCGGCGTCGGCATGCGGCTCGTCCCGGGTGTTGATGATCCCGCGCTTGAGGGTCGTCTCCAACCCGACCTCGACCTCGATGTAGTCCGCACGCTGGGACAGCTGGAAGCCGGGGTGCTCCCCCGCCGGCCCGATGCCCACCCGGCCGGACCCGCAGAACACCTGACGTGAGGCGAAGAACGGGGTCAAGCCGGCGATGACCAGGGTGAACGGCGTGGAGCGCGACATCAGGTAGTTCTCGTGGGTGCCGTAGGAGGCGCCCTTGCCGTCGATGTTGTTCTTGTACAGCTGGAAGGGTGGCTGGTTGGGCACCGTGCGGGCGCGCAAGGCGGCTTCTTCCATGATGCGCTCGCCGGCCTTGTCCCAGATCACCGCGTCGCGCGGGTTGGTGACCTCAGGGCCGGAGAACTCCGGGTGCGCGTGGTCGACGTAGAGCCGGGCGCCGTTGGTGAGGATGACGTTCGCCGCGCCCAGATCGTCCAGCTCCGGATCGGGCTGCGCGATTCCGGGCACGCCCAGATCGAACCCGCGGGCGTCGCGCAGCGGGGACTCCACCTCATAGTCCCAACGCGCTCGCTTCGCGCGCGGTACCTCAGCCGCCGCGGCGTAAGCCAACACCACCTGAGTCGAGGTTAGGACCGGGTTGGCAGTGCTGTCCCCGGGTACTGAGATGCCGTACTCCACCTCGGTCCCGATGATCCGGCGCATACCCGCAGCGTACGTGCCCGACGCCCAGCGGGTCCGGCCCGACAGGCAATCGACCGCCGAATACCCGGCGCGGTGGGCTGCGTCACAGCCCAGAAATATTTCAACGTTCAATTTGTTTGACCTGGTCGTTCTCCGTCCGCCACATGATGGTCAGCAAGATGCGGGGCCGCTTCAATTCCGTCTCGGGCCGTCTGGTCACCGGCGACGACCTGCTCGACTCCTCGGTGACCGCCGAGATCGACGTCAACAGCTTCGACACCGGAAACGTGCAGCGTGACGAGCACATCCGCTCGGCCGACTTCCTGCACACGGCAGAGTTCCCCACCATGACCTACCGCTCCACCGGGGTAAGCCGCGACGGCGACGACCTGGTGGTCGACGGCGAGCTGACGCTGCACGGCATCACGCGCCAGGTTCCCCTTGCCGTCGAGCTGAGCGGCTTCGGCCCGGATCCCTACGGCGGCACCCGGGTCGGCTTGTCAGCCACCACGAAGATCAGCCGCAGAGACTTCGGCATCGACACAGAGCTGCCGCTGGACGGCGGCGGCGTAGTGATCGGCGACACTGTCCAGATCTCCCTGGACATCGAAGCCGTCCTCGCAACCACCTGATCTACCGCTGTCCAGCGGTAGATCAGGTCGCAGCCGCTGATCCGAAAATCAAGTCGGGGACGGGCGCGCGGGACCACCGGCTCGACCTGTGCCTTTTGGTTGGAGCCGGGACGGGGGAGCCGTGGTCAGGCCACGGGTTCGAGGGTGACCTGGTAGCCC
>JBOHFC010000178.1:0-24623 GCA_050701375.1 Pseudonocardiaceae bacterium | reverse complement strand
GTTCTCCGGTGTCGGGTTGGGAGACCAGCAGAGCGTCGGTGTCCACGCCGAGCGCTTTCGCGTAGTCGGGATCCAGCGCGTGCTCGGCGTCGATGAACGCGGCGATCCCCCCGGCCCGCTGGGCGTTGGCCACTGCGTGCAGCGCGACTGTTGTCTTTCAGGAGGACTCCGGGCCGTACACCTCGATCACCCGGCCGCGGGGCAGGCCACCGATGCCCAGCGCCACGTCCAAGGCGATGGAGCCGGTAGGGATCACCTCGATGGGCGCGCGGCCTTCTTCCCCGAGGCGCATCACCGAGCCCTTGCCGTGCTGCTTCTCGATCTGGGCCAAGGCGATCTCGAGCGCCTTCTCCCGGTCCAGTCCTGGTGCCATCTGACAGTCCACCTCGCTGATCGGTTCTTCTGGGTTGGCGCCGACGCTAGGCGGTAGGTCTGACACTTCGCGGCGACGCACGCCGGATCTGTGGACAGGGCTCCGACTGTGGACAACACCCTAGACGAACAGGTGTTCGATACCTGGAACGACACGCCGTTGTGCGATCCTGAAGCGCTCACCGGTACCGGGGAGTAGACGACCGGTCAGCGTCGTTCTTCGGGGACGTCGAATGCGGCGCACACCACGGCCCATACCCGCTTGGTGTCGATCCCCGCCTCCAGCGCTGCGTTCACCGTCCGACCGCCGAGCGCAGCGAACACATGATCATGAGCTAGTGCGGCTGCCCTGGCCGGGCCGAATTCCTCGTCCATCCGCTGCCGGAAGTGGGTTATCCGCATCCCTCCAGGTTAGGTACCCGTCCCGGGCTATCGTGATGGGGTGTTCGCCCTGGCCTATCCGAGGCTGGCCTATCCGGCCCTGGGAGATCCCACCTTCAGAGATCTCACGCAGGGCGACCCGACCGGACTGTCCTCCACCGCCGGACAGCTGGTGATCCTGTTCGGCCTGCTCTCCGCTCTGGTGGTACTCATCCGCTGGTGGTGGCAGCAGCGGCGCTGACCGGCGTGGCGCCTCGACGACTAGCCCAGCGTGCCCCACTCCGGTCACCCGCATGCTCTCTCCCTTCGCGGCGTCCCTGCCCGATGGTGCCATCTGTCGTCGGCGTCTGACGCGACCGGCGCAGGCATACCCTTGAGAGCAGCGCGCGCAATCGAGCGGGAGGGCCACCACCGTGACCGAGATATTCCTATCCGGCGACCACGAGCAGGTCGTGTTCTGTCGTGACGAACTCTCGGGTCTTCGCGCGATCATCGCCATCCACTCCACCGCGCTGGGGCCGGCACTCGGCGGCACCAGGTTTCACCCCTACGCCAGCGAGGAAGACGCCCTCGCCGACGTACCGCACCTCTCCCACGCGATGTCCTACAAGAACGCGCTCGCCGGGCTGGACCATGGCGGGGGCAAGGCCGTCATCCTCGGCGACCCGACTCGGGACAAGACCGAGGTGTTGCTGCGCGCATATGGACGATTCATCCAGTCGTTGGGCGGGCGCTACATCACCGCCTGCGATGTCGGCACCTGCGTCGAGGACATGGACGTCGTCGCCAGGGAGTCCCAGTTCGTCACCGGGCGCTCGTTGTCCCATGGTGGTGCCGGCGACTCCTCGATTCTGACCGCTTTCGGCGTCTTTCAGGGCATGCGTGCGGCCGCCCAACACGTCTGGGGGACGCCCACACTGTCCGGGCGTCTGGTGGGTGTGGCTGGAGTGGGCAAGGTCGGCAGCCTTCTCGTTGACCACCTGCTCGCCGATAGCGCGTCGGTGATCGTGGCCGACGTGAGTCAACGGGCGATCGAGCAGATCTGTACGGCGCATCCCGAAGTAATCGTGGCGCCGAACGCCGACGCTCTGGTGCGCGAGCCGATCGACGTGTACGCTCCGTGCGCGCTCGGCTCGGCGCTGGACGATGATACGGTCACCACGCTGCGCGCCAAAGTGGTGTGCGGTGGCGCGAACAACCAGCTGGAACACCCTGGGGTGGAGAAGCTCCTCGACGAGCGGGGGATCCTCTACGCCCCCGACTATGTGGTGAACTCCGGTGGCGTCATTCAGGTCGCCGACGAAATCGGGGGCTTCGACTTCCAGCGGGCCAAAGCCCGGGCCGCCAAGATCTTCGACACCACTCGGGCCATCTTTGAGCTGGCCGAGCGTGACGGCGCGCCCCCCGCCGTCGCCGCTGACCACCTCGCCGAGCGACGGATCGCCGACGTGAGCCGGCTACGCACGATCCTCGTTGACGGCCCCGCCGCCCTGCGGAGATAGTCGGTCGGCAGCCTCGCTAGTTTGTCGGTGGCGCGGGCCATGATGGTTGGTGTGGACGTGCTCGACCTGTTCTCCCCCGCCACCCGGGACTGGTTCGCGGGGGCGTTCGCCGCGCCTACCCCGGCGCAGGACGCTGCGTGGCGGGCAGCAGCGGCCGGTGAGCACGCGCTGGTCGTCGCCCCCACCGGGTCGGGAAAGACACTTGCCGCGTTCCTGTGGGCGCTGGACCGGCTCGCCGTCGCAGGCCCTCCGGACGAGCCGATGAGGCGTTGCCGGGTGCTCTACATCTCCCCGCTCAAGGCCCTGGCGGTGGACGTCGAGCGCAACCTGCGTTCGCCGCTAGCCGGAATCCGGCAGGCCGCGCACCGGCTGGGCCGGCCGACGCCAGACATCCAGGTAGGGATGCGCACCGGGGACACTCCGGCCGAGCAGCGCCGTGCCTTCGCCCGCACCCCGACCGACGTGCTGGTCACCACGCCCGAGTCGTTGTTCCTGCTGCTGACGTCGGCGGCCAGGGAATCACTGCGCGGAATCCACACCGTGATCGTCGACGAGGTACACGCGGTGGCAGCCACGAAGCGGGGCGCACACCTTGCGCTGTCCTTGGAGCGGTTGGACGCCCTGCTGGATCAGCCTGCCCAGCGGATCGGCCTGTCCGCCACGGTGCGTCCGGTCGAGGAGGTCAGCGCCTTCCTCGCCGGGAGTCGACCGGTTCGCGTAGTTCAGCCGGTATCCGCCAAGACGATCGAGGTCACCGTGCAGGTACCGGTCGCGGACATGTCGGCTCTGGGTGAACTGTCTGAGCGGGCCGACGGACCCACGGAGCACCGTGCTTCGATCTGGCCCGCCGTGGAGCGGCGGGTGCTGGAGCTGGTGTGCGCACACCGCTCGACGATCGTGTTCGCCAACTCCCGCCGGCTGGCCGAGCGGCTCACCTCCCGGCTCAACGAGCTGGCAGCCGAGGCACCCGCGACACCACGAGACCGCATGCCGGCCGAGCTGATGGGCCAGGCCGGGCTCGCCGGCGGCGCCCCGGTAGTGATCGCCAAGGCGCACCACGGCTCGATGGCACGCGAGCAGCGAACCTTGGTCGAGGAGGAGCTGAAGTCCGGCCGGTTGCCGTGCGTGGTCGCGACTTCGTCCCTCGAACTCGGCATCGACATGGGCGCGGTGGACCTCGTCGTGCAGATCGAGGCACCCCCGACGGTGGCGTCGGGTCTGCAGCGGATCGGCCGCGGTGGGCACCAGGTCGGGGCGGTGTCCCGGGGCGTCGTGTTCCCCAAGTTCCGCGGCGACCTCGTCTCATGCGCGGTGATCGCGGAACGGATGGCCAGCGGGGCGATCGAAGCGCTGCGCTACCCCCGCAACCCGCTGGACGTGCTCGCCCAGCACGTGGTGGCCATGGTCGCGCTGGATTCGTGGACCGTCGATGACCTAGCCGCACTGGTCCGGCGGGCCGCACCGTACTCGGCGCTGCCCGACTCGGCGCTGCACGCGGTCCTGGACATGCTTGCCGGGCGCTACCCGTCGGAGGAGTTCGGCGAGCTGCGCCCCCGGATCATCTGGGACCGGGTCAGTGACGAGCTGCGCGGCCGGCCGGGAGCGCAACGGCTGGCGGTCACCTCCGGCGGCACCATCCCGGACCGGGGGATGTTCACCGTGATGACCCCCGGCAGCGCCGAGGGCGCGGGATCACGGGTCGGTGAGCTCGACGAGGAGATGGTGTACGAGTCCCGAGTGGGCGACACGTTCCTGCTCGGTTCGACGTCATGGAAGATCGTCGACATCACCCATGACCGGGTGATCGCGCTGCCGGTACCCGGCGAACCGGCGCGGATGCCGTTCTGGAAGGGCGACGCCCCGGGTCGGCCGTTGGAGCTCGGGCGCGCGTTGGGCGCGTTCGTCCGCGAGCTGTCCAGCGCAGAGGCGGGTGCCGCACGCGATCGCGTCGAGGCAGCGGGCCTGGATGCCTGGGCCGCCGACAACCTGCTGTCCTACCTACGCGAGCAGCGTGAGGCCGCTGGGTATGTACCCGACGACCGCACCGTCGTGGTGGAGCGTTTCCGCGACGAACTGGGCGACTGGCGAATGGTGGTGCACTCCCCGTTCGGCGCGCAAGTCAACGGGCCATGGGCGCTGGCGATCGGCGCCCGGCTGCGGGAACGGCGGGGTGTCGAGGCGCAGGTAGCCAGCGCGGACGACGGGATCGTGCTACGGCTGCCGGACGCGCTGGACCCTGATGGGGCCGAGGTGTTGCCTACTGCCGAGGACGTGCTGCTCGACCCGGACGAGGTCGAGCAACTGGTGGTCGCCGAGGTGGGCGGCTCGGCGCTGTTCGCCTCCCGATTCCGGGAGTGCGCCGCGCGGTCTCTGCTGCTGCCCCGCCGCGACCCGAGGCGCCGCGCTCCGCTGTGGCAGCAGCGGCAGCGCTCAGCCCAGTTGCTCGCCGTCGCGTCGAAGTACGAGCAGTTCCCGGTGGTGCTGGAGGCGATGCGGGAGTGCCTGCAGGACGTCTATGACCTAACCGGGCTGCGCGAGCTGATGTCGGACGTGCGAGCCCGCCGGGTGCGGGTGGTGGAGGTGGCTACCCCATCGCCGTCACCGTTCGCCCGCAGCCTGCTGTTCGGCTACGTGGGCATGTTTCTCTATGAGCTCGACACCCCGCTGGCCGAACGCAGGGCCGCGGCGCTGGCGCTGGACTCGACCCTGCTGGCGGAGTTGCTGGGTTCTGAGGCGATCCGCGAGCTGCTGGACCCGGCGGTGCTCGTCGAGTTGGAGGCGCACCTGCAGCGCATCGACTCCGACCGCCACGCCCGAGACATCGAGACCACCGCCGATCTGTTGCGCACGCTGGGCGATCTCACCGAGACCGAGGCAGCGCAGCGCGGGGTCGCCCCGCGGTGGCTCGCCGAGCTCGGCTCGGCCCGCCGGGCGATTACGGTGCGGATCGCCGGCGAGGGCCGCTGGATCGCTATCGAGGATGCCGGACGAGTACGCGACGCGCTGGGTGTGGCCCTGCCGGTAGGGGTGCCGGAGGTGTTCACCGAGCCGGTGGCCGACCCGCTCGGGCACCTTCTGCTGCGCTACGCCAGAACACGCGGACCGTTTACCGCAGCCGCCGCAGCAGCTCGCTTCGGTCTTGGGATCGCCGTGGTGGGCGCGGTGCTGGATCGGATGACCAGGGCGTCCACTCTCATCCGCGGCGAGCTGCGCCCGGTCGAACTGGGCGGTGGCGGCACGGAGTACTGCCACACCGAGGTGCTCCGGCGGTTGCGGCGTGCGTCGTTGGCCCGGTTGCGAGCCGAGGTGGAGCCGGTCGAGCAGGCCGCCCTGGGCCGGTTCCTGCCGGCCTGGCACGGCATCAGGTCATGGGACGCCGGCTCCGCTGATACCAGGCGTGACGGGTCAGGGCAGGCGCGCCAGCTGCGCAGCGCACCTGTCCCGGAGGACGTGCTTGGCGTAGTGGAGCAGCTGGCTGGAGCACCTGTGCCGGCTAGTGCGCTGGAATCGCTGCTACTGCCCGCAAGGCTGCCCGGCTACTCCCCCGCCCTGCTCGACGAGCTTACCACTTCCGGCGAGGTGACCTGGATCGGTTGCGGGTCGCTGCCCGGCGGTGACGGGTGGATCGCGCTGGCACCCACCGACCTGGCTGACCTGGTGCTGCCGGACCTCGATGAGCAGCTTGCGCTCACACCGATACACCGCGGCGTCCTGCGCGCTCTGGGTTGGGACCTCGCCGGTGGTCCACCCGGGGGCGGTGCGCTGTTCTTCCGGCAGCTCGCCGATCGGAGCACCCAGAACCTGCTGGCCGACGCGCAACCCGCGCCCAGTGATGCCGAGGTAGTCGCAGCGGTATGGGACCTGGTGTGGGCAGGGTTGCTGACCAACGATTCGCTGGCGCCGTTGCGAGCCCTGGTGTCCGGCCGCTCAGCCGCGCACCGGCCACGCCGGACGGCACCACGCGGTAGATACCTGCGAACGCGGGCAGGTCGCCCACCGATGCCCTCCCGCGCCGGTCCACCGACAGCCGCGGGACGCTGGTCGCTGTCACCGGTGCCGCCACCGCCAGCGGCGCAGCCGCCGATACTCCGACCGCCGGGGCGCCAACCGCCAGCAACCCAGCCCGACCCGACCCGCCGGGCGCATGCCCGCGCCGAGACGTTCCTCGAGCGCCACGGGGTCCTCACCAGAGGGGCACTGGACACCGAGCGTGTCGCTGGAGGCTTTGCCGGCGTCTACAAGGTGCTTCGGGCGATGGAGGAGTCCGGCCGGTGCCGCCGCGGGTACGTCGTCGAGGGACTCGGGGCCGCTCAGTTCGCCGTCCCCGGCGCCATCGACAGGCTGCGCGCCGTGGGTCAGCCCAACGAGGGCGGCACAGCGACGGTGGTCCTTGCCGCCACCGATCCCGCCCAGCCCTACGGGGCTGCTCTACCGTGGCCGTCCACCGTGGGAGACCAACGGCACCGACCTGGGCGCAAGGCTGGAGCGCTGGCCGTTCTGGTGGAGGGTGCCGCCGTGCTGTACGTCGAACGCGGGGGCCGGTCGCTCCTGTCATTCACCGACGACACCGGTGCCTTGCGTGCCGCGGTACACGCCCTGGCAGGTGCGGTCCACCAGGGCTGGCTGGGTTCGTTGTCCGTAGAGCGCGCCGATGGCGAGGCGGCGCTAGGTTCCGTGCTGGCCGAACTGCTGCGGGACGC
The DNA here is from genome assembly GCA_050701375.1 of Pseudonocardiaceae bacterium. Classification (GTDB taxonomy): domain Bacteria; phylum Actinomycetota; class Actinomycetes; order Mycobacteriales; family Pseudonocardiaceae. The sequence continues at coordinate 17,668 of JBOHFC010000178.1, read as the reverse complement.
CGGATTCCGCGCCACCCCACGAGGACTGCGGCTGCGCGCCTGAGGGGATTGATCCACTCACTGCGTTGCGGGTCGCAACAGCGTCCAGAGCTGTCCGACGGCCTCCTGGTCTCCTGTGATCCGCACTGACTGGTCAGGCAGCCGGCCCCAGGACCACAGGTAGATCTCCATGGGATCTCCGCTCACCATGGCATCCGCCGACCGAGCGTCGGCCTCATCGACCCGTCGAGCAGTGGAGCAGCCTGGCCCGAAGATCGCCAACCAGCGGCGATCCGCAGCGGACAGCGCAACCGAACCCTGCTGGGATGCCGACATCTTCAGCTCGCCGAGGCGGTGACCGAACCACAGAAACAGCACCTCGTCGATGCCATCCAGGGCCAGCTCGGGGTCGACGGCATGTACCGGGCCGCCAGCGGCAGCTTCGACGTCGACCCGATGCACGGTGGTCTCGTGCGCCATCCGACGCCGCCAGAAGCCGTGCGTGCGATCGGCAGGCCACCATGTGTCGCACGGTTCGGCCGGGTCATGGCGAGCTAGTTCCGCCAGCAGGTCGCTGAGGCCGGTTCGCACAAAACCGATCAGATCGTCGTCCGACGGTGATCGCTGCCATTGCTCCGGGCATCGCCCGTCTCGCGCCCACAGCCTGGTCACCCGATGCACGCTTCCCACATGCCGCAGGGTCTCCGCCAAGGTGAGATCAGGGCAGCCTGGTACCTCGGCGTGTGCCGCTGACGGCAACGCTGAGGCGGCCGCGCTGAGGATCAATTCGCCCTCGATCCCGATCACGTCCAGCATCCGTCCGTAGTCGATCAACGGCCGTGGGGCGGTCATCGGGAGGTCCTCGCCGCCGCCTGCCGCGCGAGGGCGAGGAACTCGCCGGCCTGCCGGACAAGGTCGTCGGCATCGCGAGCCGTCACCAGTCGATGCACTCCGGCCTCGGCAGCTGCCCGGGTGGCCGAACTGGCAGCGAAGAACGCCGACCATTCCGCGAGTTCCGGCGCGACTGTGGCCAGCAGCGCCCATGCGCTGGTCGATTGAGCGCGGTTGCGTGGTCGAGCCCGCGCCGCCAACACGGCAGCCGCCGCACGAAGTGCCGCGAGGTGCGCCTGGGCGTAACGATCTACTGGATGTGCGGCGTACTCGGCGTCGAGCAGTCCCTGCCGAGCCTGCTCAAACAGGATACGTACGCTGGGCAGCCGGTAACTGCGTCTTTCGTGCTTCGGCCCGTCGTGCTTCGGGCGGTCGTACCGTGGTATGAGGGCTGTGGTGAGGGGAGCAACGGCGGGCACTTCGGCCTCCTGGTCAGGAGTCGGGATGGGGCGATCCGGGTTTGACGGCAACGGGTCGACTCCGCCGTGGGGAAGCCGGCGGAGCTCGGCGGTGGTGCGCTTCCCCCGCGCCACCGCCGAGCCTTGTTCGAACATATGTTCGACACGGTCCAAGGGTAACCCTTTGGGATGCGGTCCCGTCAAGGCCCAATCTCCGGTGGCGCAGCAGCCCGACATCTGGCGTGGTGTCATGGAATTCGTGCACTCTGTGGACGCCGCCCGCTTCGCAGCGACGTCGGCCGATACTGGAGGTCAGCGGTGACCGCAATGCCCATTCGCGAACCAGCGCAGCTGGCTGAACTGACGGCCCCGCAATTGCGCCTGCTACTCGATGAGGCGCTGCGGATCTATGTCACGGCCATGCACTACCCGCCCGGCACGGCGCAGCACCGGAGTCCGATGTGGCTGGAACACACGCTGCGGGCCGGTTGGCTATGCATGGCGGCCTTCGATGCGGACACCTTGGTGGGCATCGGCTACGGCTACCGGGGCGCCCCCGGGCAGTGGTGGCACGACGAGGTCCATCGCGGGCTCATGCTGATCGATCCGCGCAGTGCGCAGCGCGAGCTCGCCGACTACTTCGAGCTCACCGAATTGCATGTCCATCCGGACGCCCAGGGCAGGGGCATCGGCAAGGCGCTGCTCACCGAGCTACTGTCCAGAGTGGACGCCCCGCGCGCCTTGCTGTCCACCCCCGAGGGACCCACCAGAGCGTGGCGGCTCTACCGCCGACTCGGGTTCACTGACCTGCTGCGGCACTACCACTTCACCGGGGACTCCCGGGACTTCGCCGTCCTAGGACGCAACCTGCCGCTCTAGCGCAACGGAGGTTGGCTGTTGTTAACGACGGCCCTGACCCAGGTTGGCGGTACTTGAAGGGCCACCTACGTCAGTGCGCGGCGGTGGCAGGCGCCATACCCAGGCGCGAGAGTACGGCTCGGGTGGATGCGGATCGGTTGAGCGTGTAGAAGTGCAGCCCCGGCACGCCCTCGGCGAGCAACCGCTCGCACAGCTCGCTCGCAACGTCCACGCCCACCTGCCGCACCGCGGCAGGATCGTCAGCCACCGCGGCCAGCCGGTCGCGCACCGCCGCTGGGATGGTGCAGCCGGATAACTCAGCCATCTTCTGCACGCCCCGCAGCGTGGTGATCGGCATGATCCCGGCCAAGATCGGAACCGTCGCCATATCTGCACCCGCCGCGGCTACCCGGTCCCGCAACCGCAGGTAATCCTCCGGGCGGAAGAACATCTGGGTGATCGCGAACTGGGCACCGGCGCGCAGCTTGGCCACCAGGTACCGGACGTCGGACTCAGCGTCGGGCGACCGCGGGTGGCGCTCGGGGAAGGCAGCCACCCCAACGCAGAAGTCGCCGAGCGAACGAGCGAGACGGACCAGATCCTCGGCGTAGTGCACACCTTGCGGGTGCGCCACCCATTCCCCGAGCGGGTCACCCGGCGGATCCCCGCGAAGCGCCAGCACATTGCGGATCCCGGCCTCGGCGTAGCGGCCGATCACCTGCTGCAATTCGGCCACCGAGTGGTTCACCGCGGTGAGGTGGGCCATCGCGACCAGAGCGGTCTGCTGAGCAATCCGCCCAGTGATCCGCACCGTACGGTCCCGACTGGACCCACCCGCGCCATAGGTCACCGAGACGAAGGCGGGATCCAGCGGCTCGAAGTCTCGCACCGCTTGCCACAGTTGGCTCTCCCCGGCGTCATCGCGGGGCGGGAAGAACTCTACGGAGAACACCGGGCGGTCGCCGCCCAGCCGGTCGATGACGGCCGTCACGCCCCCACCCTAACCAGGCCGTGACGGCCGTCAGAGCCCGCCGGTGATACCGGAACCCGGGGCTGAACCGAACCGGGATCCCGCGGCGACCGAACCCGGGCACGTACCGGCACGAATAGGCCCTATCGTCGGCGTGCGCAGCGAGTGCGCGCCCGGCCACGCGGTGTCGTCACCACGATCGCAGGAGGTTCGATGGCGCAGCGGAACGCCACCCGCGGAGCCCGTTCTCAGCCGCTGGCCGGCGTGGCGGAAGATCAGCAGGTGCAGCCGTTCGATCACGACCTCCGCGCCGAGGTACGCCGCGAACTTGCCGGCTTCCTGCAGACCAAACGCGACGAGGCGGCGCAGATCGATCCCCAGTTCGTCGCCGCGGTGGACTCGCTGAGTGACTTCGTCCTCGGCCCCGGCAAGCGGCTGCGTCCGACCTTCGCCTGGTGGGGCTGGCGAGGAGCGGGTGGTTCCCCGAACGACCCGCAGGCCCGGGCAGTGCTGCGAGCGGTGAGCTCCCTGGAGCTGATTCAGGCCTGCGCCTTGGTGCACGACGACCTGATCGACCACTCCACCACCCGGCGCGGCGCACCGACCATGCACGTCGACTTCGCGTCGCAGCACCGGGCCGCCGGGTGGTTGGGTGCACCGGAACGGTTCGGTGCCGCCACCGCCATCCTGGTCGGTGACATCGCGTTGGCCTGGGCCGATGACATGCTGCGCGGGTCGGATCTGTGGCCCGAGCAGCTCGGACGAGCGCACGTCGTGTGGCAGGCGATGCGCACCGAGGTGCTCGCGGGCCAATACCTCGACGTGGTCACCCAGGCTAGCGGCGACGAGTCACCTGAGACCGCGCTGCGAATCGACCGGTACAAGACCGCGGCTTACACCGTTGAGCGCCCGTTGCACCTCGGTGCGGCAATCGCCGGAGCGGACCGCGCCCTGGTGCACGCCTACCGCCGTTTCGGTGCCGACATCGGCGTCGCCTTCCAACTCCGCGACGACCTGCTGGGCATGTTCGGTGATCCTCGGGTCACCGGTAAGCCGGCCGGCGACGATCTACGCGAGGGCAAGCGCACCCTGCTGCTGGCCTTCGGCCTGCGCGCCGCCGACGAGAAGCGCCAGACCGGGACCGCCGACCTGCTGCGCGGCGCCATCGGGAACCCGCAGGTGGACGAGGACACCGTGACTGAGGTCCGCGAGCTGCTGATCGAGCTCGGCGCGGTGGCCGAGGTCGAGCGCCGGATCACCACACTCACCGATTCAGCGCTGCGCAGCCTCCGTGGGGCTCAGCTAGCCGAGCCTGCTGGTGCCCGGCTGGCGGAGCTCGCCGCCCAGGCCACCTGCCGAGTGCGCTGAAGGCACAGGGTTGCCCAAGGCGACAGCGGTCGATGACGAGTCCGGGCGTAACGTGCACCCGTGCGCACCGTGCCCGGACCCACCGATCATGTCGTCGTAGTCGGAGCGGGGCTAGCCGGGCTGTCGGCAGCGCTGCACCTGCTCGGATCCGGTCGGCAAGTGACCGTACTGGAGGCTGCACCCCATCCAGGCGGTCGGGCCGGGCGAAGCGATCTCGACGGTTACCGGCTCGACACCGGCCCCACCGTGCTCACCATGCCGGAGCTGGTCGACGAGGCGCTCGCCGCGGTGGGTGACTCGCTGTCTGCCCGGCTGGATCTGGTGGCGCTGCACCCGGCCTACCGTGCCCGCTTCGCCGACGGGTCGGTCGTCGACGTGCACACTGATGCCGACGCGATGGAGGCGGAGATCCGGTCGGTGGCCGGTCCCGCCGAAGCGAGCGGCTACCGGCGGCTGCGGCGCTGGCTGACCAGGCTGTACGAGGTGGAGATCGGCCGGTTCATCGGCGGCAACTTCGACTCCCCGCTAGACCTCGTCGCCAGCCGCGACGCCGTCAAGGACCTGGTCACGCTGGCCGCACTGGGCGGTTTCGGCCGGCTCGGCTCCCAGGTGGGCCGGTTCCTGCACGACACGCGGCTGCAACGGATCTTCTCGTTCCAGGCGCTCTACGCCGGAGTGCCCCCGCAGCGCGCGCTGGGCGCGTACGGGGTGATCGCCTACATGGACACTGTGGCCGGGGTCTGGTTCCCCCGCGGGGGGATGCAGGCGTTGCCGCAGGCGCTAGCCGATGCCGCCACAGACGCCGGCGCCCAGTTTCGCTACGACACGACGGTGACCTCCCTGGAGCATTTCGGGCAACGCGTCACGGCAGTGCACACCGCCGACGGTGAACGGGTCAGCGCCGATGCGGTGGTACTCACGCCCGACCTACCCGTAGTGCACCGGCTCCTCGGCCGCGCCCCACAACGATTGGTCCCGCTGCGTTGGTCACCCTCGGCGGTGGTGCTGCACGCCGGCGTCCGCCCGGGCAGGGGACCGGGCTGGGCAGGGCTGGCCCATCACACGATCTTCTTCGGTGACGCGTGGGAACGGACCTTCGACGAGATCATCTACCGCGGGCAGCTGATGACCGACCCGTCGCTGCTGGTCACCCGACCCACCGCCACTGACCCGAGCCTGGCGCCGGCCGGACGCGAGCTGCTGTACATCCTCGCGCCGTGCCCCAACCTGCGCACCGCACCGCTGGACTGGGTCACGCTGGGAGCTGCCTACCGCGATGAGCTGGTCGGCACGCTGGAGCAGCGGGGGCTGGCCGACCTCGATGACGCCATCGAGGTCGAACAGCTGGTCACTCCGGCCGATTGGGCGGCCCAGGGACTTGCCGTGGGAACCCCGTTCTCGGCCTCGCACACCTTCGCCCAGACCGGACCGTTCCGCCCGTCGAACCTGGTGCGCGGCCGGACCAACGTCGTGCTCGCCGGATGCGGCACGACGCCTGGGGTGGGGGTGCCCACCGCGATCATCTCCGGCAAGCTCGCCGCGGCCCGGATCACCACCACCGGAGCCCGCCGAAGCACCGCCATGAGCGGCTGACCCAACGGTGTCGTCGATGGTCGGGCTGGACCGGCTGCGCCTGGGCCGGTTGCTGTCGGGCACGGTGCTGCTCGGATTGATCGGTTCAGTACTGGTGGCCACCATGGCGGTGGGAGCGGGCGGGATCCTCGTCAGCGATCCACTGATCAGTGGTGGGCCGTTGTCATGGATTCGCTACGGGCACGGCCACGACGTGGCCACTGCGGCGCTCTACGCCGGCGTCGGGATGATCGTCTGGGCCTGGGTACGCCTGGGGCGTGACGTACTGAGCGGCACCGCGACCGTCCAGCAGGTTCAGCTCGCCAGTGCGGCGTGGACGGCACCCATGCTGCTCTCGCCACCGTTGTTCACCAGGGACGTCTACAGCTACCTGGCCCAGGGTGCGCTCGCTTTGCGCGGGCTGGATCCCTACCAGCTCGGGCCGGTGAAGCTGCCGCCAGGAGCCATCGCGGACAACGTGCACTACGTGTGGCAGACGACCCCGGCGCCCTACGGCCCGCTGTTCATTCTGATCGCCAAGACGGTCAACCGGTTGACCGGCGATGACCTCATCCTGGGCGTGATCGGTCTCCGGTTGGTGCTGGTGGGCGGCTTGGCGCTGCTCGTATTTGCGCTGCCCCGGCTGGCCGACCAGCTCGGCGGCGATCGCACCGTCACGCTGTGGCTGGTGATCGCGAACCCGTTGGTTATCGTGCATCTGGTCGGTGGGCCGCACAACGATCTACTGATGATCGGTCTGCTGGCGGCGGGCACGTTGCTGGTGTTGCTGCGCCGGCACGTCGCGGGGATCGCGGTGGTCACCGCGGCGATGGCGATCAAGGCGTCGGCCGGGATCGTGTTGCCGTTCCTGGTCTGGATCTGGGCGGCTCACCTGCCCGGTGATCGGCGGGCTCAGCTGGTGCGGGCCGGCGCGGGCAGCGTCGCGGTGTTCGGCACGATCTTCACCGCGATCACGGTGCTGTCCGGAGTTGGGCTTGGCTGGATCCCGGCGCTGAACGCACCATCGCTGATCGTCAACTGGATGTCGCTACCCACGGCCGCCGGCGAGCTGACCCACGCACTGACGGCACCGTTCGGTCACCTCAGCGACAGCCCCTTCATCATGGTCTGCCGGCTGTTGGGCTCGGCGGTCTTCGTGGCCATCTTGGCCCGGCAGTGGTGGCTGGCCAGGAACGGCGGACCGGCGGTCATTCCACGCGCAGCGGTAACACTGCTGTGGGCGGCGCTGCTGGCGCCGGCAACCCTGCCCTGGTATCTAACCTGGTCCCTTGCCATGAGCGCGGCGCTGCCCTGGTCGCGACGTTCGCTAGCGTGGGTGGTCGTGGCGTCGACGTGGCTGGTGCTGTGCACCTACCCAACTGGGCAGAGCGCGTTCAACGACTGGCCCTACCAGCTCGGGATGGTGGCGGTGGCGCTGGTCGCGGGCGCCGCGTTGCTGCGCCCCGACGCTGCTGGCCGGCAGGATGGCGAGCAGTGCAGCGATCCAGTGTTGGTGGAGGCCGCATGAGCCGCGAACTCGACGCTGCCGGCATCACCGAGCCCGCGCTGCGCGCGTCGTATGCCCGGTGCCGGCAACTCAATGCGTCGCACGGCCGCACGTACTTCTTGGCGACCCGGCTGCTACCACCTGGGCAGCGGCCGGCGATCCATGCACTGTACGGGCTGGCCCGGTACGCCGATGAGATCGTCGACGACCTCTGCGATACCCGACCGTGGCCGCAGCGCCTCGCCGAGTTGGATGCGCTGCAGCAACAGCTGCTCGACGGGCTGAGGCAAGGCCGCTCGGCGCACCCGGTGCTGGCCGCGCCGGTGCACACCGCGGTTCACTACCAGATCGATCCGCAGCACTTCGCGGATTTCATGGTTTCCATGCAGATGGATCGACCGGTGGAGCAAGGCGGGGTAGCCGATTATCAGACCTTCGACGACCTGGCCCGTTACGTGCACGGCTCGGCGGCCGTGATCGGGCTGCAGGTGCTACCGGTGCTGGGTACCGTCGTGCCCCGGGAGCGAGCGGAGCCGCACGCCGCCGCGCTAGGCGTCGCCTTTCAGATCACCAACTTCCTCCGCGACGTCGGGGAGGACCTCGATCGCGGTCGGGTCTACCTACCTGCTGACGAGCTGGCGTCCTTCGGTGTGGACCGGGAGCTGCTGGAGTGGTGCCGCAGCACCGGGCAGCCCGATCCCCGGGTGCGCCGGGCGCTGGGCTACCTGGTGGCCCGCACCCGGGCGATCTACCGCAGGGCCGCGCCGGGGATTCCGATGCTGGCCCCGGTGTCCCGGGCCTGCGTAGCCACCGCGTTTCGCCTCTACGGCGGCATTCTGGACGAGATCGAGAAGGCCGAGTACCACGTGCTGGGCCGCCGCGTGGCAGTGCCCGGCCACCGCCGGCTCGCCGTCGCGGTACCGGGCCTGAGCAGGGCGCTGCTAGCGCGGACCCGGCAATAGGGACCTCATAGCGGCTCCTCCAGCCGGTAGACGCGTTTCGCGTTGTCCGCGCCCACCATCTTGGCGACGCGCACCGCGTCGGCACTCGACCACTCCCCCGAGTCCACCCACTCACCGAGGACGCTGGCCATGGCACGCCGCCACAGCACGGCCCCGAGATAATGCAACTCGGCCGGTCCCCACGCATCGGAGGAGAACAGCAGTTTTCCGAATGGAGCCACTTCCAGCGACTCCGCGACAACTGCGCGAGACCGCGCCCCGGTGTAGTTCACCGCCAATCCGACGTCGAAGTAGACATGTGGGAACACGTGGGCCAGATACCCCGCGGTGCGGTGATACGGGTAGCCGTGCAGCAACATCACCGGCACCTGGCGGTCCCGTATCAGGCGAAGAAAATCGGTCATCAGTGACGGGTCGCAGCGGTGCAGGGTGAGGTCGGGGTCCCCGTACCCGACGTGGAACTGCAGCGGCAGGCCGCGGTCGACGCCGGTCCAGAGAAGGTGGCGCAGCAGCACCGGATCGGTCAGGCGCGCCTCGCCGGTTTCCCGTCGCCGTAACCACTGCCCGGCCGCGCGGCGCACCTCGCTGAGGCTGGGAGGTTCCGGATCGAAGTCAAGGCCGAACCGGTAGGCGATGACCGACTTGAGGCCCACGGCGTGCCGAGCACGTTCATCGAGCGTCGAAGCAAACCGATCGGCGAACTCGGCCGCGGTCACGCCACCCGCCGCCGCCGCCTCGGCAACGGACTCCAGGCGCACGATCTCCGACGCGCTCGCGCCGGACGCAGCCGCCATCTCAGCGGGCCCAAGAGTCTGGTCGGCTCGATAGCCGGTCTCGACCAGGAACCGTCCGACGCCGCTGGCGGCGAGGAGCCGGCGAGTCGCCTCCTGCGCACCGAGCTGTCGGCGGCGCGCGAGGTACTCAGCGGCATCCGCGGGCGAGGGCAGGTCGAGCAACGGGGCGCACCAACGGCGGACCGCGAAACCCAGCTGGGAGTCCAGGTGCGTCGTGCCCGCAGGTGGCGCCCACGGGGACTCGCTGAACCCAGCCTCGAACTGAGCACCTTCCATATCGGCCACCATGGCGCCGTGGACGTGATGGTCCACTAGCCGCAGCGCGCCGACAGCGGCACGCAACGCGTCAGCGCTCATGGCCGCTCGCGGTCTGCGCGTAGGCAGCAAGACCACGCGCGCACTGGGTGATGAATCGCTCGATCGCCCAGCGCCACAGCCAACCGGTCCCAGGCACCTTCGGAGTGAACGACACGCGCCAACGAATCCTGGTCCCGTCCGCCTCCGGTTCGAGATCGACATCTGCGCGATAGTCCCGTACCGGCAGCCCGGACAAATGCAGATAACTGAACCTGCGATCGAGGATCAGCTCGGCGACCTGGTCTCGGCCAGCAACCTTGCCCCTGCGGAAGATTCTGATCGCGCCGACTCCCTCCGGCACCCGCTCACCGGCGCGCTCCAGCTCGAACGAATCGATCGGTGTCCAGATTGGCCAGCTCGCGCCGTCTCGCAGCAACGCGTAAACGGCACTGGCCTTAGCGGGGGTGTCAACCTGGATGGCGATGTGCTGGCTATGAACCATTGGGTACATCTACCACCTGGTGGAACACCGGCGACACCATCACCGTCGTCCAAGACCGCGAGTGGGTGAGCTTCATGTGGAGCTACCCCAACCTCATCCCACTCGACGCCGCCACGGTCGCGGCGATCGCGCACCGGGTCGAGGGCTACCGCTTCGACCAGGTCTACGGCGGTTGGTGGGGTCGGATTGTCATCGAGGACGGCCCAGCCGCCATCCGCCGCTCGGCGCAGCGCTACATCACCCACCTCAGCGGACCTTCATCCTGAGGCCACGACACCTCGATCGCGGTCGAAGCGCGGTCGCCCTTATCGTTACGAAGACGTCAGGGGCACCGACTGTCAACTTGCGGCTTAAGTCCAGCATACATCAACAGGAGGCCCTGTTGTACTTTTGGATCCGTTGCTTTGGCGGCTTGTTTTTGTAAATTATCCAAAGCAGTTCTGGCGTCAACGCATTGCCTTGACGGAGACGCGGTGCTAGCGTCTGCGATACCAATTGTTGCAAAACTTAAGCCGATTACCAGGCCGATAGCTGCGATCGTCGTTTTCATGATCTACTTGTCTCCATTCGTGGTCGATCGGTGTGAGCCCAGCGCGAAGCCGTGCTCGTGGGTGCGCCCAAGGTTGATCACGATCTTGCGGTTGAGGTTGGTCAACCGGGTCGGTGTCGACCGGTGACGGTTCTCGCCGGGTCTCAGTGGTGCCATCGCGCGGTCGCGGCAGTGAGGGAGTCTGATCTTGCTGTCATGCTGCGACATCAGGGCGCCTACCTGGTTGACTCAGGCTGGAAATCGAGGCCCAATTGATGTGCGACACCGCTTGGGGTCGTCCTCACCTTTATCGCTCGATCCGGCCGGGTTATTACCTCCGTCACGGTTATCGCGCATCGCACCCACACACGCACGCCGAGTAGTCAGTGCCGACGCAATGCAAACGATCGATAGAACGCGGCACTCCGATATGGCGACCAGCAGCGAACAGATCAGTGCAACTGGACGCGGCCGGTCGCGCCCGCAACGGTGATCTGCTGCCCGGTGGTGATGCGCAGTGTCGCGTCGGGAACCCCGACCACCGCAGGGATGCCGTACTCGCGAGCGACAACGGCGCCATGCGAGTTCGCGCCGCCCATCTCCATGACCAGACCGCCCGCAGTGAGGAACAGCGGCGTCCACCCGGGGTCGGTCGACAGTGCGACGAGGATCTCCCCGGGCTCCAAGCGCGCGCCGACCGGTTCGAGCACCACCCGGGCGGTGGCGGTCACCGTACCGGCCGACGCCGGAGTTCCAGTCAGTCGACCAGCAGCCGGCTCGTGATCGGGACTGGCGAGCGCCTCTGGCTGGGTACCGTCGGAGAGCATGATCCGCGGCACCTGCCGCCTGCGTAGCTCCCGTTCGTAGTCCTCGCGGCGGCGTGCGACGGCGGCGCGGAAGTCTGTACCTGAGAGCGCGGCGCGAACCTGTACCAGATCGAGGAAGAACACGTCCTCGGCCCTACCCAGCAAACCCGCTTCAGCGAGCTCAGAACCGATCATGGCGAGCTGCGCACGGACGTGTGCCAGCACGCGGACCAGGTAGTCCTTGTGCGTCTCCCGCATGCCGACCAGCTTTCGCATCCGCCCCAACAACACGCGCACCGCTGCAGCGCGCAGTCGACTGCGGCGGCGAACTCGACTCACCACGCCCAGCACAGCGGCCTCGGCGGCACGGCTGCCTCGGGAGAACTGCACGTTCGGGGCGAGATCCGGATCCTTCAGGCGCAGGTAGTTGGCGAGCACTCCCAGGACATAGGTCGGGTCGTCGGACCATCGCGGCATGCCCACGTCGATCTCGGCCACCGCCCGATGGCCGTGCCGTGCCAGGAAGTCCTCAAGACCCTGTTGCAGCCGTGGCGGCAGGTCACGCCTGGCATAGCGCTGCGCCAGCACAGCAAAGTCCGCTGCCTGCAACGCGGCGGCGGCGGGGGCATCGGCGCGGATCCGGGCCGCCAGGGCCCACAGTTCCAGATCCATCTCGGTAGTGACGTTGTGCGGCAACCCACGCAGCATCTCGTCCCATTCATCGGGCTCGACGCTGTCACCAGCGAGCTTGCGCGCAAGCGCTCGGGCCAGGAACCCGGCGCCGGCCGCCGGAGTGACCGCCGGCATGATCGGGACGATCGAGGTGCCCAGCAGCCGCTGCGCATGATCCAACCGCTGGGTGGCGGTCACCCCAGCCGGCACGCTGAGCTGCTCACGCAACTTTCGGCCGATGCGGTCCACGCGTCGCCGTGCGGCGGCGGGCCACAGCAGTGCCTGCCCGATCCGCAGCGGGATCCGGAAGCGCACGAGCACGGTGAGTAGCCGCTGGACGAACGGCCACAGTGACGTGTTACGCACCGCGAGCCGTGGATCGTCGCACAGTCGCCGAAGTACCACCGCCGACCGAGCCTCCATCACGTCGAGTATCCGGGGCACCAGCGTCCGGCCGACCCGGCTACGCAGGACAGGCGTGACGTCGACGAACGGCCGCTGCCCGGCATCCGCACACGCCGCCGGTCCGGCCACCGGATCGGTGACCACCGAGCCGAACACCATCTCCGATATGCGGGATCCGATCAGTCGGAACGCCGCGATGCCCATCGGCGTGACTGGGCGGGTGAGCCCCTGCGCAAGGCTCACGCAGAGGTAGACGTGCAGATCACCGCCGGGTGGGGACGGCAGCGGGTACAACGTGGTGATCGGCCGGGCCTGAGTGAGCCACAGCTTCCGGGCGGCGTCCACCGCCCACTCGATGTCCTGCGGGGCGCGGTAGTGCGCCTCGACGCGTTGCCCCAATACGGTGAGGTCACGAATCGTCCCATCGTCCAGGCACGGCAGTTCAGCGTGCGCGGGCCGGGCAGTGCGCTCGGTGCCGCCACCGGGCAGGGCGTGGATGGCAACCCGCTTGTCTCCCAGCCTGCGCTCCAGGATCGCGCCGGTAGCTTCGACGACGAAGTGGTCGGGATTGACCGCTCCGGACACCACCGCCTCGCCCAGACCAGGACTGGCATCGATGACTGTGTGCCCGCGATGCCCAGTCACCGGATCGACGGTGAACAGCACCCCGGCTACCTGCGCGTCGACCATCTGCTGGATGACCACAGCGAGCCGCACGGTGGCGTGATCGATACCGTTGGTCGTCCGGTAGTTGACCGCCCGGTCGGTCCACAGCGACGCCCAGCACCGGCGCATCGCGTCGAGCACGTCGTCCGTTCCGACGATGTTGAGGAAGGTGTCCTGCTGCCCGGCGAAGCTCGCCCATGGCAGATCCTCCGCGGTCGCCGAGGACCGCACTGCCACCGGCACGCCCTCCCCGAGGGCGCGGTACGCACGATCCACCGCGTCGATGATGTCCGCGGGCACCGGCGCGGCGAGGATCCGGGCGCGGGCCCGCTCGGCAAGCAAGGTGGCATCCTGCGGCGGTTCGTCAGTATCCGCCCCTAGGTCCGTCGCCACCTGCTGGTAGGCCGCGGTCGTGACGCAGAAGCCCGACGGGACCGGGAAACCCGCGCGGATGAGCTCGCCGAGGTTCGCCGCCTTGCCCCCGACCACCGGCAGTAACTGCGCACCGAGACAGCCGAGGTCGAGGACGAGTTCCTGATCGACGGAACCGGATCGCGCAACCCTGGTCATGCCTGACGGTAACCTCACTTCCGCCAAATCTCAACGGTTGATGAAATAAGGGGCGTCAGCTGTGCTCGTCGATGAGTTGATCGACTGTGGTCCCAGCGGTGAGCCGGTCCAGGGTGGCGATCATCGTCGCGCACTCCCGGGCGGGATGGTTGGTCGGGCAGTTCAATGCGTGAGTGAGGAACCGCTGCGCGCCCTGCGCCTGCGCGATCACCGCATCCAGCTCAGCGATCTGCCGGCGCACGGTCTCCCGCCACTGCGGCCCCGGCGCGTCGAGGACGGCGGCGGCGGTATCCAGCCCCAACCCCAGCCGCTGAGCGATCTTGATGAACGCGAGCCGCCGTAGCTGCTCTGGTCCGTACATCCGCCGCCCGGACTCTCGCACCGCCGGGGACACCAACCCGCGCTCGTCGTAGTAGCGCAACGCCGAGGGATTCAGCCCGAGCTGGTCCGCGGCCTGGCCGATCGGGATGAGGTCCATGGCGATATTTGACTTCAAGCCAGCTTGAAGCCGCAAGCTGGATACGTGGACGCTTCATCGACCGTCGCCAATCACCATGCCGACCATCCGGGCTTCGTCGGAGTGGGCGGGTTACTCATCGGACTGATCATGAGCGCCGCGGGCGGCGCGGTCGCCCGCCTGGTGGCCGATCTGGCCTCGGTGTCAGGCACTGATCGGGTGATCGACATCGGTTGCGGGCCGGGCACCGCAGCCCGCGAGGCCGCCCGCCGCGGGGCGAACGTGACCGGTGTCGATCCGGCACCGGTGATGCTCCGGCTCGCGCGAGCCCTGACTCGCGACCGATCGCGGCTGTCCTGGACCGAGGGCACCGCGGAGGATCTGCGGCTACCGGACGGGTCGGCCACGATTGCCTGGTCGCTGGCCACGGTGCACCACTGGCGGGACCTCACCGCCGGGCTCGCCGAGTGCAAGCGGGTGCTCAGCCCCGGCGGTCGGTTCCTTGCGGTCGAGCGCCGGAGCCCTCCCGGTGCCACCGGACTCGCCAGCCACGGCTGGACCGAGCAGCAGGCCGAGAGCTTCGCGACCCAGTGCCGCAGCGCCGGCTTCGACGACGTTCACGTGGAGCGTCACCAGCCTGGCCGGCGCCCCCTCTATGTGGTCACGGCCATCCGACCCTGAACCCTGGGCGGGCTTCCCACGGCGGCCGCCCATCGTGGCGAAAGGATCTTGGAAAGCGGCCGACCGAGGTGAGCCGGCACTTGGTATGACTTGACCTGGGCGGCCATCTGCTGGTTCGATCCCGGCCTGTGAGTGGCGTCCTCGTTCTCGTTCGGCGGTCCTCGGTGGATCTGCTTCGAGTGGCGAGTGCGCTGTGTCTCGCGCGGTGAACCCAGTGTCCAGCTGACCGCTTCGTGTCGCCCGCCCCATCAGGTGTGGCCGCTGCGCGGTCGGTTCACCAATCCCGCGAGGAGAAGGCTCCATGCCTGCCGTACAGTCACCCACCGTTGCCTCCCCTGACGTTGTTCGTCCCGACAGCCCCCGCGCCCTCGCAGAGGGATTGGCCGCACACCCCGAGCAATGGCGCCCACTCGTCGCCTACCGCACCGACACGCGCTGGTACCGGCTGCTCACCCGAACCGAACAGCACCAGGTGTGGCTGCTGTCGTGGTTACCCGGCCAGGGCACCGACCTCCATGACCACGGCCCGGCATCGGGCGCCTTCACGGTCGCCGCCGGCACGCTGACCGAACGAGTATTCGCCACCAAGCCGGGCCAACCTCCGGTGGAGATCAGCCGGGAGCTGGCCACGGGTCAGTCCCGCGCCTTCGGCCCGCACTACATACACCAAGTCACCAACACCGGCACGATCCCTGCCGTGAGCGTTCACGTCTACACCCCAGCCCTGACCATCATGAATCGCTACCGGCTGGAACCGCAGGGACTGCTCCACCTGGCTATGGATCAAGCCGGAGTGGATTGGTGAGCAGTCACCATCGCACCAGCCCCACTCCGGCGGACGGGTACGTCCGTCTGTGCCCGCGCCGGCTACGGCGGTCGTCTGCGGTGCAATGCTGCCGGTAATCTGAGTTGCCTGCATGCCGCCCGTTCCATGCTCGGGTTCGGCGCTCACCCCGGAAGAGAGACTGACGTACCGATGCTCGACCGTGCGGTCATCGACGCCCTGTTCCCCGCTGATCTGCCCGAGCCTGACCATTGGGAGCAGCACTACCCGCCACGGCAACTCCCCGAAGGCGCTCAGGTCACCCGGTTCGGACCCTCACCGACCGGGTTCGTGCACATCGGCGGCATCCATGTGGCCACCATCGACCGCGACATCGCACAGCACTCCGGCGGCGTCTACCTGGTTCGGGTGGAGGACACCGACCAGTCCCGCGAGGTCGAGGGCGCCCTGGCCCAGTTCGCCCGCGCGTTCGCCTACTTCGGTATCCCCTCCGACGAGGACGACGAGCACGGCAGTTACGGCCCCTACCGCCAGTCGGCCCGGGAACGCATCTACCTCAGCTACGCGCGAGAGCTGCTATACCGGGACGCGGCGTACCTGTGCTTCGCCACCAAAGAAGATCTCGCCGGCATCACCGCCAGCCAGCAAGCCGCGAAGATCCCCACCGGCTATTACGGATCGTGGGCCCTGTGGCGCGACGCCGATCCGGCGGCGGTGCAGGCCAAGCTCGCCCAGGGCAGCCCCCACGTGGTGCGCTTCCGCGCTCCCGAGGGCGCGGACATGCAGCGGGTCCGCTTCACCGACGCCATCCGGGGCACGCTGGAGCACGAGGCCAACCGCAACGACACGGTCATCCTGAAATCGTCCGATCAGACGCCCCGGCTGCCGACCTACCACTTCGCGCACGCCGTGGACGACCACCTGATGCGCATCACCCTCGTCGTCCGCGGCGAGGAATGGATCTCCTCGGTTCCCCTGCACCTGCAGCTGTTCAGCGCCCTGGGCTTCCGGCCGGTCACCTACGCGCACATCGCACCGCTGATGAAGCAGATTCCCGGCGGCAAACGCAAACTGTCCAAACGCACCGACCCCGAGGCCGGCGTCGATTTCTACATCGAGGCCGGCTACCCCGCCGACGCCGTCCTCTACTACCTGCGGGGCCTGGCCAACGGGCGCCTCGCCGAGCTCCCTCTCCCCCAGGCACTCACCACCCCCATCCAACTGGATCAGTGCGGGGTGGCCGGACCGCTGGTGGATCTGGTCAAGCTCGAGGACATCAGCGCCAACCACATCGCCACCCTGCCCGGGCACCAGGTCCTGGATGCTGTCCGCACCTGGGCAGGCCAGTTCGATCCCGAGTTGGCCGGGATCCTGGATGCTGAACGCGATCTCGCGCTGAGCGCACTGGCCGTGGAACGCGACGGAGTCGACAACCCACGCAAGGATCTCCGCAAGTGGTCAGATTTCCGGCCCGCCTACGGCTTCTTCTTCCCGCAGTTGTTCTCCCCGCTTTCCGGGCCCACCGATGATCGCCTCGCCCCGCTCAACGTCGACGCCGCCATCGCCGCGAGCTTCGCCCGTGACCTCGCCGACGGTTACCAGCATCTGGATGACCCCCAGGAATGGTTCAACCAGATCCGGGAGCTGGCGGCGAAACATGGCTTCGCACCCAATACCAAGGAATACAAGAAGAATCCCGACGCCTACCCCGGTTCCATCCGCGAGGCATCGCAGCTCATCCGCGTCGCTCTCACTGGATCCACCCGCAGCCCGGACCTGCACGCCGTCGCCCAGGCTCTCGGCGCTCCCGAAGTGCTCCGCCGGTTACGCATGCTGGCCGGTGTAGGGTCATGAGCAGCGCTGATGTCCCGTCGCATGCTCATTCGGTTGGTGGGAGCACGGGTCGGGAGCGTGGTGCCGCCCCAGACCCCGGTGGCTGACAAGTTCGGTGTCGGCTTGGGGATATTCATAGTGACTGGTCATACGGCACGGCCATGCCG
>JBOHFC010000177.1:0-4321 GCA_050701375.1 Pseudonocardiaceae bacterium | reverse complement strand
GCACCGGGTAGCCCAGCGCGTCGGCCGCGGCGGCCAACGCGTCATCGCCGCATGCCGGGCCGTTGCTGCCAGGGATCACCGGAACACCCGCAGCCGCCACCGTCGCCTTGGCCCGGATCTTGTCACCCATCGCCTCGATGGCGGCCGCGGGCGGTCCGACGAAGATCAGTCCGGCGCGCGCGCAGGCCCGGGCGAAGTCGGCGTTCTCCGAGAGGAACCCGTAGCCGGGGTGCACGGCCTGCGCGCCGGCGCGGGCGGCGGCGTCGAGTATCGCGTCGATCGACAGATAGCTCATCGCCGCCGGCGCTGGACCGAGGCGGACGGCGAGGTCGGCGTCGCTGACGTGCCGAGCGCCGGCGTCGGCGTCGCTGTATACGGCCACTGAGCGCAGGCCCATCGCGCGCAGCGTGCGGATCACCCGGACCGCGATCTCGCCCCGGTTGGCCACCAGCACGGTGTCAAACATGCGCGAAGCCTGCTTGCAGGGCTGAGCCATGGTGCGCGAGGCCTGCTCGCAGGGCCGAGCCGTCATACGCGAGGCCTGCTCGCAGGGCCGAGCCGTCATAGCTGCCTCACATCCGGAAGATGCCGAAGCGGCTGGGCTCGAGCGGGGCGTTGGCGCAGGCTGACAGCGCCAATCCGAGCACCATCCGGGTGTCCGCCGGGTCGATCACCCCGTCGTCCCACAGCCGGGCGGTCGAGTAATAGGGGTGCCCCTGGTGCTCGTACTGGTCACGTATGCGCTCGGCGAAGGCCACCTGCGGTTCGGGACCATCCGGACGGCGGACCGAGGCGAGTACGGTGGCGGCCTGCTCCCCGCCCATTACGGAGATCCGCGCATTGGGCCACATAAAGAGAAAGCGTGGCGAGTAGGCCCTGCCACACATGGCGTAATTGCCGGCGCCGAATGATCCGCCGATGATGACGGTCAGTTTGGGCACCCGCGTGGTCGCGACCGCGGTGACCATTTTAGCACCGTGTTTTGCGATCCCGCCAGCCTCATATTCCCGACCCACCATGAAGCCGGAGATGTTCTGCAGGAACACCAACGGAATACCGCGCTGGTCGCACAGTTCGATGAAGTGCGCACCCTTGAGCGCCGACTCGCTGAACAGGACCCCATTGTTGGCCACAATGCCCACCGGATGACCGTGTAGCCGGGCGAAGCCGGTAACGAGCGTGGTGCCGTACTCGGCCTTGAATTCGGAGAAACAACCGCCGTCGACGATCCGAGCGATCACCTCACGCACGTCGTAGGCAGTGCGGGAGTCCACCGGCACGACCTCGTAGATCCCCGCCAAGCGGGGCTCATCAGTGGCGATCACCTCCCATGGCCGGGGCGGGCGGGGCCGCAGGGTGCTGACGATGGAGCGGACGATCCGCAGCGCGTGGACGTCGTCGTCGGCGAGATGGTCGGTGACCCCGGAGACCCGGGAGTGCAGCTCGGCCCCGCCCAGCTCATCAGCGGTGACCACCTCGCCGGTGGCGGCGGCTACCAGCGGCGGCCCGCCGAGGAAGATCGTTCCCTGATTGCGGACGATCACCGCCTCGTCGCTCATCGCCGGCACGTAGGCACCGCCCGCGGTGCAGGAGCCCAGCACCGCCGCGATCTGCGCGATCCCTCGCGCGGACATCGTCGCCTGGTTATAGAAGATCCGCCCGAAGTGCTCCCGATCAGGGAACACCTGGTCCTGCTCGGGCAGGTAGGCCCCGCCGGAGTCGACGAGGTAGATGCACGGCAGGCGGTTGTCCAGCGCCACCTCCTGGGCGCGCAGATGCTTTTTCACCGTCATCGGGTAGTAGGTGCCGCCCTTGACGGTGGCGTCGTTGGCGACGATCACACACTCCCGCCCGGCTACTCGCCCGACCCCGGTGATGATCCCCGCGCCCGGGGCCTCTTCGCCGTACATCCCGGTGGCCGCGAGCGGGGACAGCTCCAGGAACGGGCTCGACGGGTCCACCAGCGAGTCGACCCGGTCCCGGGGCAACAGCTTGCCGCGCCCGACATGCCGTTTCCTGGCGGTGGCTGGTCCGCCCAGCCGAGCTTTCCCGAGCCGCTCGCGCAGCTCAGCCACCAACACCGTGTGCGCCTGCGCGTTGCGCTCGCCCACGTCAGCCAGGTCGTCGGCCACGCCGACCAGGGCACCCACCCCCTTCGCACATCAAGGCGAAGCCATTCACAACCACGTTAGCCCTCATCAACCGCCGTCGGCGCATTCAGCGGGCTCAGCAGGGTAACGGGACGCGGATAACCCCGCTCAGCCCACCGCGTCCCCTAGTTGGTGTCCGGTTCGCGGATAACCATGGACACCGGTGGCCCACCGCTGCCGATAGGCCTGCATTGCCGAGATGCCCATCCGGCCGAGGAGCCCGGCCGGCCGCCGGGAGCCGTAGCGTCGGGGTTCGCTCGCGCTCAACCGGGGCCGGCCGGGGGATCTCAGAACTCGCCGTCACGAACCGCGGCGGTGAACGCGGCCCACTCGCCGGGCGTGTAGACCAGAGGCGGCGCGGTAGGATTGTTGCTGTCTTTCACCGCAACAACTCCATCCTGGAACACTCCAACCAACACGCAGTTATCGGGTGGGTCATCATCATGGGACCGCGAACTCTTCCTCCATTGCAGCCCGGTGAAGTTGCGGGCATACAACTCCGCTTTGCTATCCATCCCAACCCTCTCTCGTCACTCTCTCGATCCTGGCGTTCAGCTCTGCTCGCTGGATGTCAGCCCTCACCTCCGCCTGCAACTTCGCGTAAAGCGCGTGCTCTTCTGGGCTGCCCGGGGCAGGCAAGTCCTTGCGTATGAGTTGGGCGAACTGGAAAACGTCCTCAGCTGTCGCACCAGCCGCCACGAAGGCCTTCAGCTTCTCATACGCCTCATGCCACGGACTCTCGGTCATGTCCTCCCGCATCTTCCCATCCGTCATTCCCCGACTCACCGATTCCCCGACGAGCCGCTTAAGCTGGGCGACAATGTGCTCAGTGATCAGCCGCCCCACGACCAGCACCAGGTGCGGCCCGGATGCTCACCTCGCGGGGTGCCATCGGGGATTGCCAGCGACATCGGCGGTGGTGGGATCCGACTGGCCGCCGGGAGGAAGCGCCGGGGAGCAGCTGCTCGACCGACGCCAGCCGGAATCTCGTGGGGAACCGCGGCGGGGGGCACGGGGATCGGGGGGTCACGGGGCAGCCGCCCGCAACGCGGTCGCCACCTCGACGGCCTGGGAACCCGTCAGCACCGTCGCGGTGTTCATCGTGGCGTCCACCGTGATCACCACCCGGCGCACCACGCGGCCATCGACGAGATCCGACTCCCGCCACAGGATGATCGTCCGGTTTCGGCCCGCACGATCCGCACCCGTGAGGGCGAACCGGTGTGACTGCTCGACGGTCACCGCGTCCCCGTCTCTGGTCAAATCGCCGCTGTCCCGGTAGCGGCTGTCACCGGGGCGGGCCGGACCAGCCAGCAACCGTGGCGTCGTCCCCGGCAGGCCGCCACCCCGTGGGCGGATGGTGGTCATCGCCCGGCGGGGCGGGTGAGCGCCTGGATCGCCCGCCGTCGTCTCAGCAGCTCCTCCACCAAGAGGTCGTTTTCCGCATTGCGACCCCGATCGGCGTTGGTCAGGAAAAACTCGACCAGCGCCTGTGCCGGGGTGAGAACACGGTCGGCGGGAGAGGTGCCGGCCGTCTCGACGCTCCTTCCGGGGGCATCAACCCGGTAGCGCGGCGCCGGGATCATGTGATCAACTCCTCATTCTGGTCGAGTGGTCTCGTCGTGGAGCACCTTCGCGACCGCGAAGGCGAGCAGCCGGCGCAGCTCTTCGGTGGCGGTCCAGGTCATGATCGCGATCTCTCCGGGCGGGCTACGCAGCGCGACGCGGCGGTCGGCGACACCGACGACCACCAGCCGAGGTCGGCCGACCACGTCCTCACATCCGACCGACCAGTCGGTGCCGTCAGCCACGCCAGCCCTCCGGAGTACAGTTCGGTCGGCCGGAACCGCAGCCCTAACTTTCGGTCGCGACCAGTATGCATTGGTCGCGACCGAAACGCAAACCTGCCGGTCGGCGGACCGTGCGTAACCGGCGGTGGACTAGGGTTATGGCGTGACCGAACCCGGTGGCGCACCCCGCGCCCGGGCGCTAGCCGGAGCGCTTCGCCAGGCGCGCGAAGCGGCCAAAGTCAGCGTGCGCGAGGTCGCCCGCCGGCTCGGCATCTCCCACTCCGTGGTGTCGTACTGGGAGACCAGCAAGCGGGTGCCGCGCCTGGAGGACGTCGCCAGCTACCTCACCGCGATCGGCGTGACCGGCGACGACCGGGAAGC
>JBOHFC010000176.1:0-3404 GCA_050701375.1 Pseudonocardiaceae bacterium | reverse complement strand
GAAGTAGACCACCAGGGCCAGGATGAAGCTGCTGTAGGCCCGGCCCAGCGGGCCCAGTCGGGGCCACTGCCGGAGTGTCTCCTCGCGGGCGTAGCGGATGTGGCGGGCTTCTTCGACGACGTGGATCCACGACACCTTCTGGACCATCGGCTGCAGCGACTCGTCCGCCATCTGCTCGCGCTGCACCGCGTCGAGGATCTCCTCGACGTAGATCGCGCCGCTGAAGGTCAGGGTGCCGTTGGTGGTCGTCTTGAGCAACCGTCCGAGGTGGTGTACGAACCAGCCGGGGGCGTAGTGCGGGCCGCCGAACTTCTCCGCCGCGCGGGAGAACATCACCGAATGCCGGCACTCGTCGGCGATCTCGGTCCACGCGTACCGGGCATGCGCGCTGCTCGTGGGATGGTCGTAGAGGTGCCGTACAAGCATCTGCATGAGGATCGTCTCGAACCAGATGCCGATGCCGTACAAGCTCGCCAACTCGTGCTTGGTTAGCTCGATCCGTTGCGCTTCGCTCATCTGCTCCCACAGTGCGGTGCCGTACAGGGAGCTGCGGTGCGGGGCGATGTAGTAGCGATCCGGCGCGAGTGGGGCATCCCATTCGATCTCGACGGCCGGGTCGTAGGAGTGCTTGGCCGAGGTCTTCAGCAGTCGCTGCGCGGTGTCCTCGCGGTCGGGAACACGCCTGGTCGTGGCGTCAACATCGCTGGTAGTGGTCATCTGCGGCCTCCTCGATGAGCGGGCTGCCTCGAAGATAACTGACTCGTCAGTCACTGACAAGTGGGAGCCACTCGCCCCGACTGATCCGGTCCAGGCCCAGCCAACCGAAGTCCACCGCCCGCGCCTCGATCTTCGCTCGCGGGACCTCCGGGTGGTCCAACCACCAGGACATCAGCCCCTGCAGCGCGCCGACGACCAGCGGGACGGTGATCCGGGCTTGCTCCAGCACCTCCTCCGACGTTGCCGCGCTCCCCTGCTCAGGGGCGTAGTAGCTGGCGAGGACCACCGCGAACACCTCGGTGACCTGATCCCGGAGGCCGCGCAGCGACGCGCCGAGCTCAGGATTGTCCAGGTGCCGCGCGACCAGCGCCCAGGCCTCCGGGCGCTCGGTCACCAGGTCGCACAGCAGCCGGACCGCGCCGCGCCAGGCGCCGAGCGCGTCGCCGGCGTTGCCCAGCACTTCGGGCAGCCGGCACATGAAACCCTCCACGACCTGCTCGGTAACCGCCGCGAAGAGTTCCTCCTTGCTCGGGAAGTGCTGGTAGACCAGCGCCTTGCTAACCCCAGCGGTGGCAGCGACGTGTTCCATCTGGGTCAGGTAATAACCTCGGTTGCCGAACTCCCGCAGCGCGGCATCGAGCAGCTCACCGCGCCTAGCCTCCGACGACAGCCGTCGCCGGGCGCCGGACGTACTCGGCAGGACCCGTGTGGAAGGCCGGCTCACAGCGGCACACCGCGGATCGAGGCATCCAGCACGGTCACAGTGTGCGCCAGCGCCAGGTGCTTGCCCAGCCGGCGGGTACTGGCCGCGATTTGCATCAGGCACCCGGGGTTGGCGGTGACCAGCACCGACGCTGCGGTAGCGAGCACGTTTCGCGCTTTGCGGTCCCCCAGTTCGGTGGCCGGCTCAGGGTTGAGCAGGTTGTAGACCCCCGCCGAACCGCAGCATAGGTCCGCTTCGGCGATCTCGGTCAGCTTCAGCCCGGGTATGGCGCGCAGCAGCTCGCGAGGCTGGGACCGGATACCTTGGGCGTGTCCTAGGTGGCAGGCGTCGTGGTAGGCGATCGTGACGTCCAGTGGGTGGCGCGGCGCCACCGGCCCTAGCTCGACGAGCAGCTCGGAGACGTCGCGGGTGCGCTCGACGAATGCCTGGGCGCGGGCGGCGTAACTGGGATCGTCGCGCAGCAGGTGGGTGTACTCCTTCATGGCTGAGCCGCAGCCCGCGGCGTTGACCACGACATGATCCACCCCGGCGGCCTCGAAGCGCTTGATCAGCGCCCGGGCGAACGAGATCGCCTCCTCTTCACGTCCCATGTGTTGCGATAACGCCCCGCAGCAGCCCTGCCCTCGGGGGGTCACTACATCGCAGCCCTCAGCGGCGAGCACGCGGGCGGTGGCGGCGTTGACCTCCGGGAACAACGCATCCTGCACGCAGCCGGTGAGCATCCCCACCACCGCACGGCGCCGCCCCACGGCGGGCACCCGCTCCGGTAACGGCCGCCGCCGGGTCACCGTCGGGGCTAGCGACTCCATCACGCGCAACGTCGGCGGTAACCGGTCCAGCAGCCCGGTCCGCCGGAGCAGCCCGGCCAGACCACTACGCTGGTAAAGCGCCAGCGGCCCGCGCAACGCCCGCAACCGCTGAGGGTAGGGGAACATCCAGAAGATCGCCTCGCGGAGCAGCCGCTCCCGGCGAGGTCGCTCGTACCGGCGCTGCACCTGAGCTCGACTGTCCGCGATCAGCTTGCCGTACTGCACACCAGACGGGCAGGCCGTCACGCAGGCCATGCAGCCCAGGCAAGCGTCGAAGTGTTCCACCATCGACGCCGACAGGGGCTCGCCCTCCAGGCCGGATTTCATCAGATGGATGCGTCCGCGCGGCGAATCCATCTCCTGCCCCCACAGCACGTAGGTGGGGCATGCGGGCAGGCAGAACCCGCAGTGCACGCAGTCCTTGATCAGTTCGGGCTGTGGTGGGTGGTGGTCGTCGAACGCGCCCGCAGTCATGTCAGATTCCTCCCACAAACCGTCCGGGCGAAAGCCGGTGCTCCGGGTCGAACTGGTCCTTCAGGCGGCGCATCAACGCTAGCGCGGGAACCGGTCCCCACACGTCGAGGCCGGTCCTGCGGTGTGGGGGCGCGCAGCGAAGCACGGTGCTGCCGCCGTGGCGGCGGGCGATGTCGCGCAGCAGCACCAGCTCGGAACCCAACCGGTCACTGTCATCCAGGCCGGCGACGAGAACTCCGGCGCCGGCGCTGCCGCGCAGCGCGCCCGGGGCGGTGCCGAGCAGGTCGGCCAGCCCGGTGGGCTCGCAGGTGATCGTCGCGGCGGGTCCCCGCGGGGCATGCGGTGCAACGCCCCACCAGTCCGGTGGCCGCTCGCTCACCGTCGCCGATGTCCCGGTCGCCGAGCCGAGTAGCTCGGCGACAGCGTCGGCCCGGGCACCGATGCCGCCAGCAACGCCCTCTACAGCGATCCCCACGCTCACCGGAGCACCCGGGGCGGCGCGGTCCACCTCGATGGCCACGGGGTCGTGCTGCGATCCGCGGATCGCAGCGATGGCTGTCGCGGCGCGCGGCGCGTCGGGAGCGGGCACGGTGATCCACCGACTCTCCTCGGGCAGCGGATGCAGCCGGAACACCGCCTCGGTGATCACCCCCAGGGTGCCCAGCGACCCGGTGTAGAGC
>JBOHFC010000175.1:0-4977 GCA_050701375.1 Pseudonocardiaceae bacterium | reverse complement strand
CACGCGCCGGGAAGGACGAGAGGCCAGCGCCCATGGCACGGATCGGTGACGGCGGCGACCTGTTGAAGTGTTCCTTCTGCGGGAAGAGTCAGAAGCAGGTCAAGAAGCTCATCGCTGGACCCGGCGTGTATATCTGCGACGAGTGCATCGATCTGTGTAATGAGATCATCGAGGAGGAGCTTGTTGACGCGGGCGACGTCAAGCTTGACGAGTTGCCTAAGCCTAGTGAGATCCACGATTTCCTCAAGGCATACGTCATCGGCCAGGACGACGCCAAGCGCACGTTGTCTGTTGCTGTTTACAACCACTACAAACGTATCCAGGCCGGCGAGAAGGGCCGCGACGACGAGATCGAACTGGCCAAGTCGAATATCCTGATGCTCGGCCCCACCGGCTGTGGGAAGACTTACCTGGCCCAGACCTTAGCGAAGCTGCTAAATGTGCCTTTCGCCATCGCTGATGCCACTGCTCTCACCGAGGCCGGTTACGTCGGCGAGGATGTGGAGAACATCCTCCTGAAGCTCATCCAGGCTGCGGACTATGACGTCAAGCGAGCCGAGACCGGCATCATCTACATCGATGAGGTCGACAAGATCGCTCGTAAGTCGGAGAACCCCTCGATCACCAGGGACGTCTCCGGTGAGGGCGTCCAGCAGGCTTTGCTGAAGATCCTGGAAGGCACCACCGCCAGCGTCCCACCGCAGGGCGGCCGCAAGCATCCACACCAGGAGTTCATCCAGATCGATACGACGAACGTACTGTTCATCGTCGCCGGCGCTTTCGCCGGTCTGGACAAGATCATCGATGATCGAATCGGCAAGCGGGGACTCGGCTTCGGCGCGGAGCTACGGTCGAAGGCCGACATCGACACTTCCGACGTGTTTGCTCATGTCATGCCAGAAGATCTCATCAAGTTCGGGCTGATCCCAGAATTCATCGGTCGGCTGCCGGTGATCGCCAGCGTGACGAATTTGGACAAGTGCTCGCTGGTGCAGATCCTCACCGATCCACGCAATGCTTTGTCGAAGCAGTACTGCAAGCTCTTCGAGATGGACGGAGTGGAGCTGGAGTTCACCGCCACTGCGTTGGAGGCGATCGCCGATCAGGCCATCCTTCGCGGCACTGGCGCCCGGGGGCTGCGCGCCATCATGGAGGAGGTGCTGCAGGCGGTGATGTACGACATCCCCAGCCGCACCGACGTGGCGAAGGTGGTCATCACCGAGCAGACCGTGCGGGAAAATGTGAACCCGACAATCGTGACGCGGCAACCCACTCGGCGCGAACGTCGCGAGAAGTCGGCCTGAGCTCCCAGCCGGGGCGCTTCGAGCCGGGCAATTGGCGATGACTCAACAGTCGGTGCATCACGTGGACGCTGCCCTGCCGGCATTTCGGGGCGTTGAGGCCGAACTGGACCGTCGTTGGCCGGAAAGCCGGATCGAACCGTCGCTGGTCCGGATCGCGGCGCTGGTACACCTGCTCGGCGCACCGCAGCGTTCTTACCCGGTGCTGCACATCGCCGGCACGAACGGCAAGACGTCGGTGGCCAGGATGTTGGATGCGCTGTTGTCCGGTGTCGGGCTACGGGTTGGTCGCTACACCAGTCCGCATTTGCAGCGGGCCACCGAGCGGATCAGTGTGGATGGCACGCCGATCAGCCCGGAGCGCTACGTCGAGGCCTATCGCGATATCGAGCCCTACATCGCTCTGGTAGACGCCGGGTCACCGGTTCCGATGAGCAAGTTCGAGGTGCTGACCGGGATGGCATTCGCGACCTTCGCCGACACCCCGGTCGACGCCGCCGTCGTGGAGGTCGGTCTCGGCGGAAGCTGGGACGCCACCAACGTCGCCGACGCGACGGTGGCGGCGATCACTCCGGTTGCCGTGGATCACGTCAACTACCTGGGCAGCGACATCGCGGGTATCGCCGCGGAGAAAGCCGGGATCATCAAGCCTGGGTCGGTGGCGGTGCTGGCACAGCAGCCCCCGGAGGTGGCTCGGGTGATCGCGGCCCGTAGCGTCCAGGTCGACGCGACCGTGGCACGAGAGGGCATGGAGTTCGGCGTGCTGCAACGCGACATCGCAGTGGGCGGTCAGCAGCTGAAACTGCAAGGTCTCGGTGGCGTGTACGACCAGGTCTTTCTTCCGCTGCATGGCGCGCACCAGTCGCGCAACGCTGCGCTCGCGCTGGCCGCCGCCGAGGTGTTCTTCGGTGCGGGTGCCAACTCGTCGCTGGATATCGACGCGGTGCGCGACGCCTTCGCAACGGTGACCGGCCCGGGACGGCTGGAGCGGGTCCGCACAACCCCCTCAGTTTTTCTCGACGGCGCGCACAACCCGCACGGGGCGCATGCTCTGGCGGCTGCGCTGCGCGAGGATTTCAGCTTCACCAGGCTGGTCGCTGTCGTCGGGGTGATGCGTGACAAGGACGCTCGTGGCATCCTCGCGGAGCTCGAGCCGGTGATCGACGAGGTCGTCGTCACGGTCAGTGGCTCGTCTCGTGCGATGGACGTAGACGACCTTGCCGAGGCGGCTCAGGACGTCTTCGGCGAAGCGCGGCTGCGGGTGCAACGCCGGTTGCCGGACGCGATCGAGGAGGCCATCGCCTCAGCCACTGAAGGCGATCGGGATCCCGACCGCATCTCGGGTGCCGGTGTGGTGATCACCGGCTCGGTGGCGATGGTCGGTGAGGCGCGAACCCTGTTCGGCCGAGAACCGCAGTGAGCGACCGGCCGGTCCAGCCAGATCCGCTGCGTGGATTGCGTGGCATCTTCGCCGGAACCCTGGCGATGGAGGCGATCGTCGTCGGGCTCGCACTGCTCGTCGTCAACCGGATCGGTGGCGGCTTGGGTGCACCCGCTGGCTGGTACACCGCCGGCCTGGCGTTGGCGATGTTCGTGGTGGCCTTCGTGCAGCGCCATTCGTGGGGCTTGGGACTAGCGCTGGCGTTGCAGGTCGCGATGGTCGTCGGCTGGTTCGCCAACCCCGCTCTGGGTGTGCTCGGCTTGCTGTTCTTGCTGGTCTGGGGTTTCCTGCTGTACGTGCGGTGGGCGGTGGCACGGCGGCAGCGAATACCCGTCGGCGGTGAAGGACCCGACATAACTTGATCATCCTACCGTCGGGATCATTGCACCGGTGAGGGGTCGCTACGCTCCTGGCGTCCGATCACCCTTGTCACCCCGAGGAGAACGAGCTGCCGTGAGTGAGCGCACCCTGGTCCTGGTCAAGCCCGACGGTGTCGGCCGTGGCCTGGTCGGCGAGGTTATCGCCAGGATCGAACGCAAGGGGCTGACGCTGGCCGCATTGGAGATGCGCATGGTCCCGCACGACCTGGCCGCACAGCACTATGCCGAGCACGCGGACAAGCCGTTCTTCAGCTCGCTGCTGGAGTTCATCACCTCCGCCCCGGTGGTGGCCGCTGTGGTGGAGGGGGAGCGGGCGGTTGCGGCGTTCCGGCAGCTGGCCGGGGGCACCGATCCGGTGGACAAAGCTGCCCCAGGCTCGATCCGCGGTGATCTCGCACTGGAGACCCAGTCGAACCTGGTGCACGGGTCGGACTCGGTCGATTCGGCCAAGCGCGAGATCGCGCTGTGGTTCCCAGAGCTGTAGCGCGCTGGTGATGTGGCGCCGGTCGGGCCGCCACGAAACGGGCCCGGTGGGGGCGTCGGGCCTGATCGCCAAGTTGGTAGCAGTTAGCGGCTCCGCAGGGCCGGGTTGGCGGTACTTGAAGGGTGGCCGACTACGCTGGCTGGTATGTCTGTGACCTCGGTATTCGAGCAGCTCGAGCCACTGCTGCCGCAGGTCTCCAAGCCGGTGCAGTACGTCGGAGGTGAGCTCAACTCCACGGTGAAGGATTGGGACACCACTGTGGTGCGCTGGGCGTTGATGTACCCCGATGCCTACGAGGTGGGGCTGCCCAACCAGGGGATCATGATCCTCTACGAGGTGCTCAACGAGCAGCCTGATGTGCTCGCTGAGCGCACCTACGCGGTCTGGCCGGATCTTGAGGCGCTGATGCGTGAGCACGGCGTCCCACAGTTCACCGTGGACTCGCACCGCCCGGTGGGGGACTTCGACCTGCTCGGGGTCTCCTTCGCCACCGAACTCGGCTACACCAACCTGCTCACCGCGCTGGATCTCGCCGGGATTCCGCTGCAGGCGAAGCAGCGGACCGACGACCATCCCGTCGTCATCGCCGGGGGCCACGCTGCGTTCAACCCCGAGCCGATCTCCGACTTCATCGACGCCGCCGTGGTGGGCGACGGCGAGGAAGCGGTCCTCGAGATCACCGCGATGGTGCGGGACTGGAAGGCGCACGGATGTCCCGGCGGTCGGCAGGAACTGCTCGGCAGGCTGTCCACGATCGACGGCGTCTACCTGCCGAGCTGCTATGACGTCAGCTACCTTCCCGACGGCCGGATCGCCGAGGTGGAGCGCAACGCCGAGCGCGCTGCGCAGCGGGTGGCCAAACGCACCACTATGGATCTCGACGAATGGCCCTACCCGAAGCAGCCGCTGGTGCCGATCGCGGAGAGCGTGCACGAGCGGATGAGCGTGGAGATCTTCCGCGGCTGCACCCGCGGGTGCCGGTTCTGCCAGGCTGGAATGATCACCCGCCCGGTGCGGGAACGGTCGATCCAAGGGATCGGCGAGATGGTCGAGCGTGGCCTGGCAGCCAGCGGGTTCAATGAGGTCGGCCTGCTGTCACTGTCCAGTGCGGATCACTCGGAGATCCGCGAGATCACCAAGGGGCTGGCCGACCAATACGAGGGCACCGGCACCGGCCTGAGCCTGCCCTCAACCCGAGTGGACGCCTTCAACATCGACCTTGCCAACGAGATCTCGCGCAACGGCCGTCGCTCCGGCTTGACCTTCGCCCCCGAGGGCGGCTCCGAACGGATCCGCAGAGTGATCAACAAGATGGTGTCGGAGGAGGACCTCATCCGCACCGTCTCTATATATTTCTGCGCGGGTTGGAGG
>JBOHFC010000174.1:0-13641 GCA_050701375.1 Pseudonocardiaceae bacterium | reverse complement strand
ACTGTGCGGGTTGAGTCGACTCCGCGGGTGTGCCGTTGCCAGGCCCCGTGAACTCGACACCAGCGACCTTCCGAGGCGAAAAAACGTCGATAGCGTCGAGCTCATGGACAGCGCCCACGGGCAAGCCAACCAGGGAACACGCCGTCGGGATGGGGCGGAGCCCGGTTAGTTCTGCAACGGTATCTGTGATCAATCCTTGCTGAGGGAGATCCGGCGGCCAAGCACCGAAGGATTGCCGTCGCTTGACACCACGCCGTTAATCGCTGCGTCGCCGACCTCGTCAACCACAACCGCGCTAGGCGACGATCATCGGTTCACCGAGGTGGCCCGCGTCGCCCAGTACGTGGCGATGCGGGCGGACGCCTGTCCTGGGGATCACGACCGTCGAGGGGCACCGCAAGGTGTAACCCCGGTGCCTATCTATTTGTGGGGGCCGGAGCATCTGGTGGAGGGACGGCTCGGGTCATGGAACGGACCGGGCGTGGTCGGGCGGCTGCGAGTCGGGCGGCGGCCGGTCCGGCGGCTGCCACTCGGACGGGCGGCGGGGCTGACACGCGGACCGCGCAGGCGCCACAGTTGCGTGTGGTCGGCGATGAGTTCTACCCGGACTGGGAGGCGGTGTACCGGGATAACGTTGACCGGGTGTACCGGTTGATGTACGCCAAGGTCGGTAACCGGCCCGACGCGGAGGATCTGACCGCGGAGGTGTTCCTGGCGGCGTTGCGCCCGCTGCGGGTCTCCGCCAGCGTGGCGGAGGTGCGGGCCTACTTATTGGCCACCGCGCGGACGGTGCTGGCCGGGTATTGGCGGCGGACGCTGGGTCGTGAGATCACTACGCTCACCGACGATGACACGCTGGAAGCGGTGCTGCCCGACACCGCGGCGTCGGGGGACGCCGTGACGCAGGCGGCGGTAATCCTGGCGGAGCTTCCCGAGAACTACCGGCGCATCCTGGAGCTGCGGTTCCTGGAGTCCTGTTCGGTCCGGGAGGCCGCGTCCGCGATGGGCGTCAGTTTGGCGTATGCGAAGGTGTTGCAGCATCGGGCGTTGCGGCGGGCCGCGCAGCTGCTGGAGGTGAAGCAGTGAGTGCACGGGGTGCGCGCCGGTTCGTCGCGGATCTGTTGCGGGGTCGGCGACCGCGGTCGTTTCGCGCTGATGATGCCGATGCCGCCGAGTTGCGCGCGGCGATCACCTTGCGCGCCGCGCAACCGGGCAGCGCCACGCCGCGGGAGGAGTTCGTCAGCGAGCTGCACCGGCGGTTGGCGGCTGAACCGACCCACCAGGACGTGCGGGCACTGCCGCGGCGTGGGCCGGTGGTGGACAGCACCAGGCGACGGTTGGTGGCGGCCAGCTCGATCGCGGCGGCCGCCGCGGCGATCGGCGCCGTGGCCGATCACACACTGAGCAACCCGAAGTCGGCCAACCCCGGTCCAGCCCAGGCGGGTGGGGAGCAGACCCTGATCCCGACCACCGGCGCGTGGCGCACGGTGAGCGCCAGCGCGGATCTGAGCGAGGGTGGAGTGCAGGGCTTCGACCTGGGCACGGTGGTTGGGTTCGTCGCACGCACTGGCGGTGCGCTACGGGCGGTGTCGGGGGTGTGCACCCATCTGGGTTGCCGGTTGGCTCTGGACGCCCCGGCCAGGCGGCTGGACTGCCCGTGCCACAACACGTCGTTCGCGATCAGCGGGGAGCTGCTGCACTACCAGCTGCGGGTACCGCCACCTGCGTTGCCCCAGTTCCAGGTCCGCGAGATCGACGGCATGGTGCAGGTCTACGCCCCGCCTGGCCCGGGGGCGTAACCCCGGTCCCTATCTGTTGGTGAGACCCGCATCAGCCGGGTCCGTCAGCGGAGAGGGATCGAGCACCATGAGCCAGTTCATGACCAGGATTGTGATGTCAGCGGCTGCTGCGGGGATGGCGATTGTGGCCGGATGCGGCGGTCCCACCACCGCCGCCGGAGCGGCGGCATCGCCACCGGTGGTGGCCGACCAGGCCATGCCGGGCATGTCGATGCCCCCGGCGGGCAGCCCGGTCGCGGCGTCCGGTCAGGACGCCCCGGTGTCCACAGATGCGGTGTCGATCACCAACTTCGCGTTCTCCCCGGCGATCGTGACCGTCAAGGCCGGCACCACCGTCACCTGGACCAACCGCGATCAGGATTCGCACACCGCGACCGCGATGTCCGGGCCGTTTCACTCCCCGACGTTGAACACCGGCGACTCGTACCACTACACCTTCACCACCCCGGGTCGCTTCGAATACCTGTGCACCATCCACCCGTTCATGACCGCCACCGTGGTGGTGACCCCATGAGCACGCCATCTGACGCCGGTGCCGGGCCCGAGGGCGGGTCCGAGGGCGGGTCCGAGGGCGGGTCTGGCGGCATGAGCCGCCGGCAGTTGCTGCGGCACACCGCGTGGTTCGGCGCGGCGGTGGTACTCACCGTCACCGGCGGTGAGGTGATCAGTCACATCGGCGGCGCAGCTGCACCGGCCACCGCCGCTCTCGCGCAAGACCCGAACGCGTTGCGGTTCGTGCAGATCAGCGACAGCCACCTGGGTTTCCACGGCCCCGCCAACACCGACGTGACCGGCTCGTTCAGCCGGGCCGTCGACCAGGTCAACACCCTGGGGTTCCGCCCGGACTTCGTGATGCACACCGGCGACTTGACCCATCTGTCCACCCAGGCCCAGTTCGACCAGGTCAAGCAGATGCTGGGCGGCCTGCGCGCCGGGACAGTGTTCACCGTGCCCGGCGAGCACTACTCGGTCGACGACCACGGGCAGAAGTACCGGGCTACCTTCGGCGCCGGCAGCCACGGTGATGGCTGGTACAGCTTCGACATTAAAGGCGTCCACGTCATTGCCCTGGTCAACACCCTGGCCCTGGAGAAGCTGGGCCATCTCGGGACAGACCAGCTCGACTTCGTCCGCAAGGACGTCGCCGGCCTATCCAATGACACGCCCATCGTGGTGTTCAGCCACATCCCACTGTTCGCGATGTACCCGGCGTGGGGATGGGGCACCGATGACGCCACCCAGGCGCTGAGCTACCTGCGCCGGTTCTCCTCGGTGACCTGCCTCAATGGTCACGTCCACCAGCTGTTCACCAAGACCGACGGCAACATCACCTTCTACAGCGCCACCACCACCGCCTACCCGCTACCCCACCCCGGCGTCGGGCCCGGCCCGATCCCGCTCACCCTGCCCGCCGGAGCGCTGGGCGCCGCTCTGGGCGTCCGGGACGTCACCTACCAACCGGGCCGGCATGTCCTGGCGATCCGGGATCGGAGACTGGCATGAACCCGACAATGCCCCTGCTGACGCGGGTCGGCGCGGCCGGCTGCCTGGCGGCCAGCGGCGTCATCCACGCCCAGCTCTACCTACACGGCTATCGCACCATCCCTGGGATCGGCCCGACGTTCCTGCTGCAGGCCAGCGGTTCCTTCGCCGTGGCGCTGCTGCTGCTGGTCACCTCCGCGGGGGTGCTGCGGTTGGCCGCCGCCGGGCTGGCCGCCGGGGCGCTGGCCGGCTTCGTCGCATCCCGCACCATCGGGGTGTTCGGGTTCATCGAATACGGCCTGCAACCCGCTCCCCAAGCCCTGATCAGCGTGCTCGTCGAGATCGCCACCCTGGCGCTGCTCGCCGTCCCGCTCGTTGACCGCACGACACCCTGGCGTGCTCTTTCTCCGACTCACTAGATCCGGGTCACCAGAGAGGTGAGATCCATGGATCACAGCTCGCACGACCACATCGCCCAAGCCGTCGACGCCCTCGCCACTACCAACGCCCACCCTCCACAGAGTCTTACCGCGGACGAACTGATCATCGCAATGTCCGACCTCGCCACCATCGCGCGGTTGGTCGGTCAGCTCACCACCCAGACTCGTCGGCACCTCGCCCCGTGGGCCACCGTCGGCGCCCACCTGAACCAGGCCGAACAGCACGCCGTGGACCTCAGCCGCTCCCTGCACCACGCCTGCGCCACCTTCGCCTTCATCACCTCGCCACCGACGGCGGCCTAGCAGCTGCATAGCAGCTAAGGAAGGGACTGCCATGGCGGGCTTGACCGGCTGGCATCTGTTGATTCTCCTCGCCGTGGTGGTGCTGCTATTCGGCGCCAAACGGCTGCCCGACATGGCCCGGGCGGTGGGTCAGTCCGCCCGGATCCTCAAAGCTGAAACGAAGAGCACGGCGACCGACGAACACACCCGAAGCCAGCAAGGACCGGCGAGTGAAGAAGTGGCCTAGCTAGCGCCGCACCCGGTCGCGGTCCGGTCCGCTTGGGTCTCGACTGCCGTACCTGCGTCGAGTTCGACACCAACGGTTGTTCTCCGCCCCGATCCAGCGGCCTTGGGGTCGAACTCGGCGCACTGAAGTGAGCAGCAACCTACCAGCGGCGATAACCGGATCCAGCACGTATGGCATGTTCACGAGGACACGGACGAGTTCTTCCTGATCCTAGACGGGCGGTTCGACGTCGCCGTGCGGGACTCGAACGGTCGCGAAACGATCGTCGCGTTGCACGAGGGCGACACCTTCGTCGTGCCGAAAGGAACCTTCCACAAGCCGTCCTCACCGGGCGGCTCCATCCTCATGTTCGAGCCGAGCGGGACGTCGACCAATGGTGATCACCATGAACGGGTTATCCCTGAGCATGTCGACAGCACCGCTGGCCGCGATCTGTAGCCCTGTTTACCAACCCGGTGGGCGCAACACTGCACGGCGGGAGATCGCGAGCAGCGCGACTGGAGCCCGGGCGGTCGCGACGACGCTCACGACACGGCTCCTCGCAAGATCCCGACCAACTCGGCGTCCAGTGCCTGGCGTACCAGCGCGCACTCCGGGCAGGAGCCACACTGGCCGCTCCGGCACGGGGCACACATGACGCAGGTGGACACCAGGAACTCCCACACCGGCTCGGCGAGGCAGCTCAGCAGGCAGTCACCATCGGGTGCTGACAGTCGCAGCACCATCCGCTCCAGGGTGGATCGGTACAGGTGCACGTCGGCGTCGCCGGACGGCGCGACGAATGCTGCGGCAAGCAGGGCTCGTGCCCAGGACCACACCCGCGTCGCGGATCCGCCGGCGGGGTGCAACACCAGCGATACCGCCAGCGGGTCGTCCAGGGTGTACGACCACGTGCCGTGCACCCGGCGGCAATACGGGTCAAGGAACACGGTGTCGCGGGTCACCGCCGCGCGCTCACTCATCGTCGGTCCTCCTCGAGAAGTTCTCCCAGTTCCCGCCGCCGCGCCGAGAGGTGCACGATCGTCTGAACTGCGGCGGTTGGCACCCGCTCCTGAGCGGTCATCGGGACCCGCCCAACGGGGTTGTGGACACCCGTGCCGGATGCGGCGAAGCCGCCCAGCACGCCGACGCTCAGGGAGCTGGTCGGGAACTGGCGCATGGCGATCGATCCCTCTCCGCATGGGCCCGCCTCATGTGCGGGTCTCACCAACAGATAGGGACCGGGGTTACACCTGGGGCCCGGTGGACCGTAGATCTACAACTCAAGCGCTTCGAGACCTGTTCTGATCCAACCTCGTTCCCGGCGAGCCGGTGTCCGGCGCCAGCGATATTTCTTCATGGGAAAGGTGCCGAATCGTTTGGGTAGACGACGGCCGCGGCGATGACGTCGTTGAGGATTTGTTGCGAGCCGGCCAGGGACTGGATCTGCGCGCCGATGCGTTGGTGTTCGGTGTGCAGCTGGCCGAGCAGGTCGGAGCAGGGCACGGCGCGTCCGCCGATGAGCCGGACGCAGGGCAATAGCTGCGAGATCGTGCTGGTGGACAGGCCGGCGTCGAGCAGGGTACGGATAATGCGCACCGTGTCGGCCGTGTGCTCTGGGTAGTGGCGGTATCCGTTGCCGGATCGTTGCGGGTGTAGCAGGCCCTGGGTTTCGTAGTAGCGCAGGGACCGCTCGCTGACGCCAGTGGCGGTGGATAGCTCGCCGATACGCATCGTTTTTCCCGTTCAGGACTTGACCTTGACATTAACGTCAAAGTTTAGCGTCGGGGACATGACATCAACTCCCTATTTTCCCGCGGTAGCACGAGGTGCGGCGCGGGCGCCCCGGGCCGGATCAGCGCTGGCGGCCCTGGCGTTGTGCGTGTTCGCGATCGGCACCGGCGAGTACGTGGTGGCCGGGATGCTGCCCGAGATCGCCACCGGTCTGGCTGCCGGGGTGCCCGCGACCGGGCAGTTGGTGACCGTCTACGCAGCCACAATTGTCGCGGCCGGCCCGGCGCTGACCGCGGTGACGGCGCGCTGGGCACCGAAAGGCCTGCTGCTGGCGTTGATGACCGTGTTTGTCCTCGGCACGCTGGGATGCGCAGCCGCTTCGTCGTACAGCGTGATGGTCGCCGCTAGGGCGGTGGCGGCGCTGGCGCACTGCACGGTGTTCGCGGTGGCGCTGGTGGTGGCCACCAGCCTTGTCCCGCCCGAGCGGGCGGCGAGAGCGATCGGGGCGGTCGCCGCCGGCCTGACCCTGGCCACGGTCCTGGGGGTACCGCTGGGCACGGTGGTCGCAGCACAGGTGGGCTGGCGGTGGACGTTCACCGTCGTCGCGGCGGTGGGCGCGGCCGGTCTGCTGCTCTCCGGAGCAGTCCTGCCACGCCAGCCGGCTGCGCGACCGGAACCGATCCGAGCGCAGGTACGGGTCCTACTGCGCCCCGCCGTCGCGGTCACGTTCGGGCTGACGATTCTTGGCTACGCCGGTGTGTTCGCCGCGTTCACCTACCTCGCGCCGCTAGCGGCGCGGTATGCGGGCGCCGGGCCGTTGGCCGTTACCGTGGTGGTCACCGCGTTCGGCGTGGGCGGGGTGATCGG
The DNA here is from genome assembly GCA_050701375.1 of Pseudonocardiaceae bacterium. GTDB lineage: Bacteria > Actinomycetota > Actinomycetes > Mycobacteriales > Pseudonocardiaceae. The sequence goes on along the minus strand of JBOHFC010000174.1, from coordinate 6,811 downwards.
CAATGCCCTGGCCACGCGCTGGACCGACGCGCAGCCGCGCCGGACGCTGCTCGCGGCGTTGGCCGTGCTCGCGGCCTCCCTGCTGATCCTGCCGACCGCGATGCAATCCCTACCGTTGCTGGTCGGCGTGGTGGCGGTATTCGGCGCGGCGGCGTTCGCCACCGTACCCGGCCTGCAGGCCCGGGTGATCGGCCTCGCCGCCGGCGCGCCGACCCTGGCCGCGGCGACGAACGTGGCCGCGTTCAACCTCGCCAACACCATCGGCGCGGCCATCGGCGGTCTCGTCGCCGCCACAGTCGGCTTGGCCTGGACCGCGCCGGTCGGCGGGGTGATCACCCTCGGCGGACTTGCCCTCGCCGTCGTAGTGCTCCATCCCAGGACCGGCCGACCATCATTGTAATCATGTAACTTGAGCGGGCGGAGAGTTGACCACGAGCGTAGGGATCCCGCCATGGCTGACGCCTCGACAGGTACGCCATCCACCGGCGGTCCGGTCACCAGCGGTCCGGTCACCAGCGGTCCGGTCATCGGCGGTCCGGTCATCGGCGGTCCGGCCGGCGCGGGACAGGGCAGGCTCGCGCAGGTGATCGCGGCTCGGGGCGGGCAGGCCGACCCCGAGGCGCCGTTCGTGATCGAACACCGAGAAGCGTTGATCTACATGCTCTGCCAGGCGGCGGAGCTGGAACACGCGATCATGTGCCAGTACCTGTTCGCGGCGTTCTCCCTCAAGCAGCGCACCGAGGAGGGCCTGACCGGGGAGCAACTCACGGCGGTGACCCGGTGGCGCAAGCAAATCTCCCGGGTGGCGACTCAGGAGATGCTGCACCTGGCGCTGGTGCAGAACCTGCTGTCCGCGATCGGGGCGGCGCCTCATCTGTCCCGGCCGAACCTGCCGCAGCCGGCCGATCATTACCCGGCCGGGGTGCAGCTGGCGTTGCTGCCGTTCGGTGAGGCCGCGCTGCGGCATTTCATGTTCCTGGAACGTCCCGAGGGCATGGCCCTGAATGACGCGGACGGGCTGGTCGCCCATGGTCGGGCGGCCCGCTGATGGAGGCCGGTGAGATCGTGCCCCGCCGGCAGGATTTCGCGACGGTGGGCCACCTGTACCGGTCGATCGAGGCGGGTCTGCGTCACCTGGCGGAGAAGTTCTGGCAGCGGTGATGGCCGTCGGATCCCCCCGGGCGCAGTGCACCTCGGTACGTTTCGGCTGGCCGGAGTTGGTCGCGGTGACCGACCTGGCCTCGGCGTGCCGGGCCATTGAGGAGATCCTGGAGCAGGGCGAGGGCCCGCGGGGCCAATGGCGCGACGCCCACTTCGGGCAGTTCGTGGAGATTCTCGACGAGTATCTACAGATAAAGCAGGCCGATCCGGACTTCGATCCGGTGCGCCCGGTCCTGGCCTGCACTGTGCCTGCTGGTGAACCTGTGCGTACCGGCGAGCAGGGCAGCGCGAGGCCATTGATCACCGACGCGGTCACCGCGCGATGCGCGGATCTGTTCAATGTGGGCTACGAGATCTTGTTGCAGGTGCTGGCCCGGTACTTCGCGCACACCGAGGAGACCGACGCCCAGCTGGACACCCTGGCTGAGGTCACGATGGCGGTGATGTTCCGGGTGATCAAGCCGCTGGGCGATCTGATCACCACCTTGCCCGCTGGGGCGGGATCATCCGGGGCGCACCGCGGGCCCGAGCTTCGAGCTGTTCTACGAATCCGACTACCTCCTGCCGCATCGGGAGGCGGCCTGGGCGTTGCCGGCCGAGCGACTGCGGGAGGCGGCGGACTTCTGCGAACGCATCCGTCCCGACGGGCCCGCTCCCCTGGTGAGGCATGGATCATCAGCACCGGACGGTCGGTGCCGCTGCTCTCCCGCACCGCCTGACCTCCTCCGGGCCGTCTGACGGGCGAAAGTGGATCCGGCCGAAGCCAGGAAGCTACTGGGATAATGGTGAGCGGCCTACCCTGGGAGGCAAGATGACCAGCTACCTCGTCGCCGGCGGCGCCGACGGCAATCCCACCAACGCGACCTGCGGTCACCTGGACCGGATCGCCGAGGTCACGCCCTCGACCACCCAAGGCTGCGAGGACTGCCTGCGCGAAGGCACCCCGTGGGTGCATCTGCGGGAGTGCCTCGAGTGCGGTCACGTGGGATGCTGCGACAACTCACCCCGACGACATGCCACCGGACATTGGCAGGCCAGCACGCACCCACTGATCCGTTCCTTCGAGCCGGGCGAGGACTGGGCCTGGTGCTATCCCGACGAATTATTCCTACTACCCAGCGACGAGACCTGAGAGCTGCTGGGGTGCTTTTCACAAGGCGGCAGACCGGGTACGGCAGAAAACGGCTGAACGTCTTCGGTCACCCCACTTCAGCCAGACTGCGGTGCGCCTCCTGGAATGCGGTCGTCACCATTGCGGAGATCCGGCCACGATCGGAGACGACACGCCCGACCTCGCGGGCCCATTCACGGATCGCTGCGGTCTGCTCACGACTCTGCCGCATGCTCGCCGTGCTGTTCCGGCGAACGGAGAGGGTGAGCTTGCTGACCTTGCGGCCAGCGTTGAGGTGATCTCGGAAAATGTCCGGCGAGATCCCGGCGTTGTTCGCCGAAAGGTCGATGTCGAACACGACCCCGTCAAGCCCGAAGGTGATCGTCGAAGCCCTGAACACCGCTCAAAATCCGGAACAACAACACCTCGCCGGCACCCGCTAATGCAGTCCTGGCTGCGTGGTGGACCGCCGTATGGTGTTGATCAGTATGTCGATCAGGTGGTGGTGGGCCTTCGGGTTCATGCCGGTGAGCAGAGCCTGCAGGCGTCTGGCGGTATCTGGGTCGGTGCCGCCGATGATCGCTTCGGCGTCGGCGGTGAGTGCCAACTGTACGCGTCGACGGTTGTGCGGGTCCCGGGTGCGGCGCACCATCCCGGCGTGGGTCAGCCGGGTGACCATCGCGGAAGTGGCTGGCGGTCCGGTCCCCAGGGCCTGGGCTAGATCGGTGAGGGTGACCGGCGCCAGGGCGCTGATCAGGTGGAGTGCGGTGAGCTGTAACAGCGTCATCCCGCGGCCAGCCCAGACCGCGGGGCTAGCCACGACCACCGCCCGCAGGTGGGCAACGAGCCAGTCGACATCCTCCGCCGTCGCCACCCCCGCGTTGTGCTCCACCCCTGATCGCCCCCCGCGCCGACGCCGGACCTGTCGCTTCGTCATACCGCGTGCAGTAGACACCTGTGGTCGACCTTGCGCGGTGCCACTCATAGATAGAGACGCCGGAGCGCCACATAGATACACGGGCTCCGACCGGACGTAGGTACCGTTCGCACGCGACGGACTGGCGCGGGCTCGCTGACCAGTGGGGCTCGTCGGTGGAGAACTATGGGTACTAGTGCCGTTCCTTCCGCGAGGATCGATGAGACAGGCTTGGCGGTGAATCAGTCACTGCTGCCACTGGAGAAGCCGAGGTTTACTACTAGGTGAGGCCGGGTAACTGAGCGCGACCAACGGCTTGGCTTCCGGAGCGGACGCCGAACCATTCGGGCAGATCTGGCGTCCCACCGGGGCGCCACCCGAAGATGTAGAAGGGAGCTGGAGATGGCGCTATTACCTGGCACGCTGAGCAGGGCCGGACCGTTGTCATCCGACATCCTGGATCTACAGGTGGCCGAGCACGGTCACGACGCTCGGGTGGTCACCGTAGTGGGCGAGATCGACGCGCTGAGCGCGCCTGAACTCGCCACCTTTCTGACCGCGCAGCTGGTTGCCGCCCAAATCGTGGTGGTGAACCTTGACGGCGTGCGATTCCTCTCCTCTGCCGGGTTGCGCGCGTTGCTGGAGGCGCACGAATTCGCTACCCGAGAGGACCGCGAACTGCGGTTGGTGTGCAACTCGCAGACCGCCAACTGGGCACTGGAGACCACCGGACTGCGGGAGCATTTCACCTTCATCGACGACCGTGCCGCGCAGCGCCGGACTCCCTGCCGGGTTCCACCCCCCGACCTCCGACAATTCCGGACGACGGGGAATTATGGTGATGCCCGATCGCCCTAGTCGCTAGGGTGTGCGGGTCTCGTCAGGACTGGCCGTAGACAGGGATGGCCGCGCCGCTGATTGGCCGGGCGTCCTCACCGCACAGGAACGCGATGACCTTCGCGATCGCGGTGGTCGGCACTGCCCGCCGGGTGAGGTCCTCCGACATCCAACTCCGGTTCGCTGGGGTATCGATGACCGATGGCAGTACGGCGTTCACCCGCACCCCAGCAGGGCGCAGCTCCTCGGCGAGCAACTCGGTCAGGCGCACGACGGCCGCCTTGCTCGTCCCGTACGCGATGGGCGCCGCCCCACTGATCGCCGCCCTCGACCCAATCATGACGATCGAACCACCTCCGGCCGCCGCCAGCCGCGGCGCGGCCGCTTGGCACGACCACAACGTGGCGACGAAGTTCGACTGCAGCATCACCTCCAGCACCCCCGGATCGACGTCGGCGAGCTGGCCACCGACGAAGCCACCCGCCAGCGCGATCAATGCTGAGGGCGCAGCGACCTCATCGACCTGCCGCCAGACCGCGGTCACCGCGGTCCGGTCCGCCAGATCCACCGCGAACGGGATCACGACACGCCCCGCGGCGCCCTCAGCCAGCGCATCGAGGTGCTCACCCGCCCGGTCGAGGGCGATCACCTGCCTACCCTGGCCCACGAATTCCGTCACCACCGCACGCCCCAGCGCCCCCGCCGCACCGGTCACCACCACAGCACCCGTCCCGGGCACCCCTACAGAACCATCCGACATTCCGTTTTCCTGACTTTCGTCCGCGCCACTCACCGCCGGTACCAGCATCACCTATCGGCGGGTGACCGACTACCGCAGGGTGGTGGTGAGTCCAGCTACGAGGAAGGATGAATCATGAATTATTACCCGCTGTTGATCGCGCTAGGCCTGCTCTTCCTAGCAGCCAGTTTTCTGGTGACACACTCGACGGGGCGTACGGGCCTGGTCGTCTTGTCGTGCGTCGCATTCCTGGTAGCCGCGATCCTGACGGTCGTCGGGTCTGCCGGGGTGCCGGGCAGCTGAGGGCCGGGCGTCCGTCGACGGTCTGACCCTGGCGATCTGGCCAACCCACCGATCAACGATCTGCCTGGGGCGTCCGATGTTTGATGATCTTTCGTGGAGGGTATTACTCAACGATAATTTTGTAAGCCCACATTGTGTGGAGACGCAGAAGGGAACCCGTGATGACTGAGTCAGAAGCCACTCCACAGGACGCCGATCTCGATCGAGAGTCTTCAACCCATGAAGCAACAGTCGACGTCCACCCGGAGTCACCGGGCGAGGCGGAGTCAGGGGGCGAGGAGGGAGCCGACTACCAGCAGGAAGCGGAGAAGTTGGCGGCCGCCGACTACCAGGAACGCATGGAAGAGTTCGACAACGTCGACGCGTCGGTGCCGGTCACCTCATTGCCAGTGAACGCCAGCGAGCTGGATAAGAGCGACCTCGAGGTATAACCCTACTGCTGTGGGACTCGCCCGACCGGTGGCACCGATCAACGTATCGTGGTGATCAGATGACGGCTCGGATGGGTCCAGAAGTCCGATGACAGGCTTCGCTCGGTCAGATACGCGTACGGCATCGTGAAATAGCCGTCGTCGCCTCACCGGTCTCCCCAGGAGTTGCGCACCTTAAAGCGCTGCTCGGCATCGTCGTAGCCGACGGCGAGCACCGCCTGACCGCCCAGCATGTGTTCATCAGGGGCAGGCATCGGAACGACACCGGTATGGGCCACCTCGTCGCTCATCAGCGACGGTGACCGGTAGTTGTTTAGTTAGGGGCAGCAACTCCGACAGGTCTGGCTTCTGAGACCCTGCCAGGAACGAATCGGCACGATCAACAGACCTACGTTGGCACGGTACTCACGGCTGCATCGGGTGCGATCCATTTTTGGCGGTACGAGCGGAGCACGGCACACCCCAGAGTTGATCCGTGCTAGCGTCTTTATTCTCATCTCCGTGGCCTTGCCTGCTTGCGAGCGGAGCACCGATGAGGTTGACTCGGAATGACGCCGACACTCGGCGCACTGTACCAGTCGGTGAGCCAATCGAGATCGAGCTCCCGGAGACCCCGACCACAGGATATCGCTGGCGACTCGACACAGCCGACAACTTCGAACAAGTGAACGATCAACACACCGCCACGGTGCTCACGGCGGGAGCTCCGGGCTTGCGCGTCCGCACGATCCGACCGCGGCGCACAGACGTCCACCACTTCGCTCCTTACCTGGGACAGTGCGAACAACGGCAATCGCCCCGGCTCGGCCAGACGCCGCACATCTGACTCCATCGCGTTCTGGATGCAGACTGCGCCTATTCGCAGCCAAATGACCGCAGTCTGCATCCAGAACGCGGGGAGCAAGGGAGTACTGCGAGCGGTGCGGTCAGCACTGTTTGCGGGCCCACGCTTGGAACAGCATGGGGTTGACCACGATGGTGTTGGGATCATCGAGGTGCGCGGTGAGATCGGCGACCGCCCCGGCCAACTCGGCTGCGGTCAACCCGCCCACCGCAGTCATCCGGTCCCTGTGCAGGGCTGCCATGTACAGCGGCAGCACGTGCCCACCAGCCCCGGACCGGCGGATAGAACTGTGTACCTCCACGGTGATGTCCGCCAGCCCTGCCGCCCGCAGCAGGCCTGGCAGGTGGCGGCCGACCGTGATGTCCATTCCGGCTTCGGCGCGCACCCGGTGCCAGGCGTTCATGAGTACGTCCCAGGCCGGTTGTGGCGGCTGGCAGAGCAGCGAGACGTGGTCGTACTCCTGCAGTGC
>JBOHFC010000173.1:0-1726 GCA_050701375.1 Pseudonocardiaceae bacterium | reverse complement strand
CTGCAGGTCGGCGAGGATCCCCACTGCCTTGCCGGACTCGTCGCTGGCCTCCCGAACCATGGAGTAGACCCGCGCGTGCTCATCGTGGGTACCGTGGCTGAAGTTAAGGCGAGCAACGTCCATACCGGCCCGGACCAGCTCCCGGATTTTCTCCGGGGTCGCCGTGACCGGGCCAATCGTACAGACGATCTTCGCGCGTCGACTCACACCCGACAGCGTAGCGGTGCATCTGGACCGATCCGGTAGCCGGCAGGTATCCGGCAAAAGTCCAAACCGGGACTGTTCCGCCGTGCCCAGCCAACCAGCGGCTGAATAGATCTAGGAGACGAGGGCCGCCTGTTGCGGCGCTGCAAGCGTTTCCGGCTCCTCCCGACCGCGGCGAGCCAGCGTCAGGTAGAGCACCGCGCCAAGGAACACCACCGCTGAGGTGATCACGTTGATGCGCATCCCGAAGACCATCGTGGCGGGGTCGGAACGCATCAGCTCGATCCAGAACCGACCCGCCGTGTAACCGGCGACGTAGAGCGCGAAGGCCCGCCCGTGGCCGAGGTGGAAACGCCGGTCAGCCCACACGACGAACGCTGCGACGCCCAGGTCCCAGATCAGCTCGTAGAGGAACGTGGGGTGCACGATCGCCACCGGTGGACCCTGCGCGATCCCATTCACATTCGACGGGCTGAGGGTGCCGGTGTCCGGATCCAGCCGGTTGCGAATCTCCAACCCCCAGGGCAGCGAGGTCGGACCACCATAGAGCTCCTGGTTGAACCAATTGCCCAGCCGGCCGATCGCCTGAGCGGCGACGATGGCCGGTGCGACGGCGTCCGCCAGCGCGGGAAGCGGGATGCCCCGGCGCCGGCAGCCGATCCAGGCTCCGAGCCCGCCGAGCGCGACCGCCCCCCAGATCCCGAGGCCGCCCTCCCAGATCTTCAGCGCGTTGATCGGGTGTCCACCCGGTCCGAAGTACTTCTGCCAGTCGGTGGCGACGTGGTAGAGCCGGCCACCCACCAGACCGAACGGGACCGCGAACACCGCGATGTCAGTCACCGTCCCGGCCTGACCGCCCCTGGCTTGCCAGCGACGTTCCCCCCACAGGATGGCCACGATGATCGCGGCGATGATGCACAGAGCGTAGGCGCGGATCGGCACCGGCCCCAGATGCCAGACCCCCCGATCCGGACTGGGAATGCTGGCGAGAAAAATAGCGGTTGGCACGGCGCCACGGTATCTCTTACGCAAATCGCCCGACCGCAGCCCTCCTCGACCGGTGCGGACCACCCACATCGTGTCGCGGTCTGGCTCGGTGAGGTTATGACCCGGCCTTGGTGCGTTGCCGAAGTCACCGCACAGCTACCGCCCTGACCTCGACTGTATCCGTCCAGCCAGTCTTCGAGACCGGGATGGTGTCAATCGCTCCAGCAACGCGATCACTGTCGCTGGCTTCCCGGTCCGCGAACACGTAGGCCACCGCGTCTCCCCGGCGCCAGCGGATCGTGTATCCGTCGGCGAGATACACCCGCATCACTGGTCGGAACACCGTCGTCACCTCGGAACTGCCGTTGCCGGTAAGGAAGGTGGCGTCACACGCTTGATGCGCTGGCGGTGCACCTTCGGATCGCCGAAGATGTCGATGATGGGTTCGAGGGCAAGTTCAGGGTCGGTGTCGGCACGGCAGGTGAACAGGTCGATATGGGCAAGCTGATGTTCGGGCCAAGTGGACACGATGAGG
>JBOHFC010000172.1:0-4979 GCA_050701375.1 Pseudonocardiaceae bacterium | reverse complement strand
GAGTACCTGTCCGCAGCCTCGTTCCTCGGCATTGCCGGGCTGGTGCTCAAGGATGGGGTGGACGCGCTGTGGTACCCGGTTGGCTTCACCGCGGGCTACCTCGCCCTGTTGCTGTTCGTCGCAGCGCCGCTGCGCCGCTCTGGTGCCTACTCGCTGCCTGACTTCGCCGAGGTGCGGTTGGGCTCGGGACCGCTGCGCCGGATCTGCACCGCCTTTGTGGTGATCATTGGCTGGCTGTACCTGGTGCCGCAGCTCCAGGGCGCGGGACTCACGGTCCACATGGTCTCGCCCTACCCGAGCTGGGTCGGCGCGGTCGCGGTCGTGGTGATCGTGTGCTTCAACATCTGCACCGGATGGGTGCGCTCGATCACCGTCGTGCAGGCCTTGCAGTACTGGATCAAGCTGACTGTGCTGGCCGTACCGGTGTTCGTGCTGCTGATTCACCAGGGCAGCGGGGACCAGAAGTTCCGGGACTCGGTGGCTGCCTCGATGGGTGCTTCGGCATCGCCGGTGTTCTCTCAGGCCGTCGACATCACCCTGGAACACGATGTCGTGCTCCAGGTGACCGGGCCGATCCAGGGCACGATCACCGGGCTATCGGACGGACAGCTCGCGACCGGGCCGATTTCCTGGGCGCCGGGTGAGCACCGCGTCGGCAAGGACGCCAGGCTGCATTTCGACGCCGGCAGCCGGGTGCCGGTGATCAGCGGCGCCGCGGTGAGCAACGACACCTGGCTGCGCCCGATGGGCAGTGGCACGCACTCACTGCTGGGCACGTACTCCCTCATCGCGGCGCTACTGCTGGGCACCATGGGGCTACCGCACATGCTGAGCCGCTATTACGCCGATCCTGACGGCTCGGCGACGCGTCGAACTACACTACTGGTGTTGATACTGCTCGGGGTGTTCTACCTGTTTCCGATGGCTTCCGGATGGCTCGCCCGGCTCTACCTCCCGCGGCTACTGGTCAACGGGAACACCGACGCCGCGCTGCTGCTGCTCCCCGGCGCGGCGTTGGATGGGTGGCCGGCGTTCCTGCTCGGTGGATTGATCGCGGCCGGGGCGTTCGCCGCCTTCGTCTCCGCCGCAACCGGGCTGGTGGTGAGCATCGGTGGGGTGCTGTCCACTGACGTGCTGCCCGGTTGGTTGAAGGACTTCCGCGCGGCCACCGCGGCGGCCTGGTCAGTGCCGTTGGCGTTCGTGCTCGCCGTGTCATCGTTGGATCTGGCGCAAGGTGTGGGACTGGCGTTCGCGGTAGCCGCCTCCTCGTTCTGCCCGCTGCTCGTGCTGGGCATCTGGTGGCGCGGGCTGACCGACGTCGGCGCGGCCGCCGGCATCCTGGCCGGTGGCGGGCTGGCATTCGCCGCGGTGCTGCCGGCCGCGGCCGGCGTGCTCTCGCCCGGGTGGCAGGCGATGTTGGCGCAGCCCGCTGTGTTCACCGTGCCGCTGGCCTTCCTGACCATGGTGGTGGTCAGCAACCACACCAGCGATCGGGTCCCGGCCGACGTATCTCGCATCCTGCTGCGGCTGCACGCACCGGACCGGTTGGGCTTGTCCGAGGATCGGGACCTGGACCAGCTGGGCGCCCGCGCCGGGATGGCGGCGCTGCCCCGGATCCGCGGTGGCCGACACCGTCGGTAATCACGCCTGCACATCGAACGGTTCACGATGCGGTTCAGGCCGGTGGCGGTCCGGCCACTAGGGTGGCCCGGTCCGCGCGACGCACGTCACATGGGCATGATCATCATTGCCCTGGAGGTGTCTGCATGAGCACCACCGAGCGCATCGGGGGTGTGGGCGCGCCGCGACCGGTGGACCCCTGGGCCGCCGCCCACACCAGCATGGAGTTCGCCACCTTGCGCCAGCGGTTCCGCAGCTTCGTCTTTCCGATGACCGCGTTCTTTCTGGCCTGGTACTTCCTGTATGTCCTGTTGGCGGCTTTCGCCCCGCACTACATGGCCACCAAGGTAGTCGGCAACGTCAACATCGGATTGATCTTCGGCTTACTCCAGTTCGTCTCCACCTTCGCGATCACCACGGTTTACGTCCGATTCGCGAGCCGCAATCTCGACCCGCTCAGCAGCCAGATCCGCGAGCGTGTTGAAGGAGGAGCCTGGTGATTGCCGCGTTAGTCCAGCACGCCGTCGGGGCGCCGCTGCTCAACGGCGGGATCTTCGTCTTCTTCGTGCTGATCACCCTGGTGATCGTGTTCGGGGCCTAGCACCAAACGAAGACCGCCGCTGACTACTACGCGGCGGGCCGGTCGTTCACCGGGCCACAGAACGGGGTCGCGATCTCCGGCGACTACCTGTCCGCGGCCTCGTTCCTGGGCATCGCCGGCGCCATCGCGGTCTATGGCTACGACGGTTTCCTCTACTCCATCGGCTTTCTGGTCGCCTGGCTGGTGGCCCTGCTGCTGGTCGCCGAGCTGCTGCGAAATACCGGCAAATTCACCATGGGTGACGTGCTGAGCTTCCGGATGCGCCGGCGGCCGGTGCGGGCCGCTGCGGCCGTGTCGACGCTGGTGGTGTCCTTCTTCTACCTGCTTGCTCAGATGGCCGGCGCTGGTGGTCTGGTCGCTCTACTGCTCAACGTCACCAGCAAGACCGGTGAGGCGCTGGTGGTCGCGGTCGTCGGCCTTCTGATGATCTTCTACGTGCTGGTCGGTGGGATGCGTGGCACCACCTGGGTGCAGATCGTCAAGGCCACCCTGCTGATCATCGGCGCGGGCATGTTGACGGCCTGGGTGCTGGGCTCTTTCGGACTCAACCTGTCCGCCCTGCTGGGTGAGGCGGCAGCGAAGTCGTCGCACGGGCAGGCCGTGCTCGCGCCGGGTCTGCAATATGGCAAGAGCACCATGACCAAGCTCGACTTCGTTTCGTTGGGGCTCGCGCTGGTGCTGGGTACCGCGGGCCTGCCGCACATCCTGATGCGCTTCTACACGGTGCCATCGGCCAAGGAGGCCCGCCGCACCGTGGTGTGGGCGATCTGGCTGATCGGCATCTTCTACCTGTTTTCGCTGGTGATCGGCTACGGTGCCGCGGCACTGGTCGAAGGTGGTCCGCAGCGGATCGCCAGCATGCCCGGCCAGGAGAACTCGGCGGCGCCGCTGCTCGCCTATCAGCTGGGTGGGGAGGTGCTGCTGGGCTTCATCTCGGCGGTCGCCTTCGCCACCATCCTCGCGGTGGTGGCCGGGTTGACGATCACCGCGTCCGCCTCATTCGCGCACGACGTGTACGCCAACGTGATCAAGCACGGCAACCTCGACCCCGACAGTGAGGTGCGTGTCGCGCGGATCACCGCGGTGGTCATCGGCGCGCTGGCGGTCCTCGGTGGTATCGCCGCACTCGGCCAGAACGTCGCGTTCCTGGTGGCGCTGGCCTTCGCGGTGGCGGCCTCGGCGAACCTGCCGACGATCCTGTACTCGTTGTTCTGGAAGCGGTTCAACACCGGCGGCGTGCTGTGGAGCATGTACGGCGGCCTGGTCAGCTCGGTGGCGCTGATCATCTTGTCGCCGGCCGTCTCGGGTACCTCGAAGTCGATGTTCCCCGGCCTGGACTTCGCGATCTTCCCGCTTAAGAACCCGGCGCTGGTCTCGGTACCATTAGCGTTCCTGCTCGGATACCTCGCCACCGTGCTCAGCAAGGACGACATCGCCGACCCGGCGAAGTACGCCGAGATGGAGGTGCGCGCACTGACCGGGGCCTTTGCCGAGCGGTCGCTGGCCGCGCCGGTCGAGGTGTTCCCGGCGCAGTCCAGGTCGCCGCTGGCGCCGATGCCCCCGATGCCCCCGGTGACTGCCCCGATCATCCCGATCACTCCGGTCACCCCGATCAGCCCGGTTCGGTCCGCGGCAGGCTCCGCCGTCGGGCCCCCGGCGATGATCCCAGCCGCACCGACGAACCCGGTGTTCCGGCGGCGCGCGCTGATCGCCACCGGGGTGCTGGCCGGGGTCGTCCTCCTCACGGTTTCCGTTTCGATGAGCCGGGTCCTTGCCTCGTCGCCGCAGGGTGCGGACACCACACCTCAGCTCGGTCCCAACACCGCAGCCGACGGCGGCCCGGAGGTCGCCATACCTGCGCTCGGTGGCGTCATCCAGGTCGGCAAGACTCCCGGTTTCGTCGCGGTCTCCCCGAACGGTCGGCACGCCTACGTGGCCAACGGGAAGGCTCAGATCGTCACCGTGGTGGACACGGCCATCAACCAGGTGACCGCAACTATTCCCATCCCGACCGGGCCGCCCCAGTTCCTCGCCCTCGCGCCGGACGGCCGCACGCTCTACGTCAGCATCTTCAACGATGCGCGCACCATCCATGCGATCGACGTGCTCGATACCGCGTCGAACACCGTGGTCGCCACGATCCCCCAGCCCGCGCGCCCGTACCTGCCGGCTGTCAGCCGGGACGGCAAACGGATCTACGTCCCGAACCACGACACCGCGTCGGTGTCGGTGATCGGCACCGACACGAACACCGTCATCGCCGAGGTCAAGGTCGCGCCGAACCCGCACTGGGTCGCGTTCTCCCGCGACGGCACCCGCGCCTACACGGCCAATCACGAGTCCAACGTGGTTTCGGTGATCGACACCACCACCCTTGAGGTGTTGGCGACCATCCCCGTCGGGGCCAGCCCACACAGCATTGCCGTACACCCCAGCCTGCCGCTGGTCGCCAACGTGAACTACGACGGCGGCACCATGTCAGTGATCGACACCGTGGCCAACAAGGTAGTGGCGACCATCCCGGTCGGGCGCAACCCGCAGGACATCGCCTGGGCCCCGGATGGACGGTTCGCCTACGTGGTCAACGAGGGCAGCAACACCGTCACCGTCGTCAACGCCCGGACCAACCAGGTCACCGCAACAATCCCGACCGGGGAGGCTCCGACCAGCATCGCGGTGCTGCCCAACGGGCGGCAGGCCTATGTGAGCAACCTCGACAGCGGAACCCTTACCGTCCTGGAACTCACCGGCTGAGGTC
>JBOHFC010000171.1:0-3730 GCA_050701375.1 Pseudonocardiaceae bacterium | reverse complement strand
GCCGTAGCTCGCATCGCCACTCACGGGTCATCCACAGACGGCGCCTTCGGCGGCGGAGCCGACGAGGCGCGCGTATTTGGATAACACGCCACGTAGCGGGCGTTGGGGAGCCTTCCAGTCCTGCCGGCGCTGTGCCAGCTCGTCGGCGTCGACCTGCAGGTTCAGCTCGCGGCGGTCCATGTCCAGCACGATCGGGTCACCGTTGCGGACCAGCGCGATCGGTCCGCCATCCGCCGCTTCCGGAGCCACGTGCGCGATGCACAGGCCGGTGGTGCCCCCGGAGAAGCGCCCGTCGGTGAGCAGCAGGACGTCCTTGCCCAGCCCGCCACCCTTGATCGCGCCGGTGACCGCGAGCATCTCGCGCATCCCCGGCCCACCGCGGGGACCCTCGTACCGGATCACCACCACGTCGCCCGGCTGCAGATCGGGGATGGCGTCCATCGCGGCCTGCTCGCCGTCAAACACCCGCGCGGTGCCCTCGAATCGGGTCGAGTCCAGGCCGGCGGTCTTCACCACTGCACCGTCTGGGGCCAGCGAACCGCGCAGGATGGTGATCCCGCCGGTGGCATGGATCGGATCGGAGAGGCTGTGCAGCACCTTCCCGTCCGGGTCGGGCGGGGCCAGCTCGGCGAGGTTCTCGGCGACGGTGCGCCCGGTGACGGTGCGGCAGTCGCCGTGCAGCAACCCCGCGTCCAGCAGCGCCTTCATCACCACCGGCACGCCGCCGACGTGGTCGACTGAGGCCATCACGTGGGCGCCGAAGGGTTTGACGTCGGCCAGGTGCGGCACCTTGTCACCCACTCGATTGAAGTCGTCCAGCTGCAGCGGCACCTCGGCCTCGTGGGCGATGGCGAGCAGATGCAGCACCGCGTTGGTGGAGCCGCCGAAGGCCATCACCACCGCGATCGCGTTCTCGAACGCCTCCCGGGTGAGGATCTGCCGCGCGGTGATCCCGTTCTTGATGAGGTCCACCACCGCGCTGCCGCTAGCTCGGGCGAACCCGTCGCGACGCCGGTCGACCGCAGGTGGGCTGGCCGAACCGGGTAGCGACATGCCCAGCGCCTCGGCCGCACACGCCATCGTGTTCGCGGTGAACATGCCCGCGCAGGCTCCCTCGCCGGGGCAGATCGCGCGCTCGATCGCATCGACGTCTGCCCGACTGATCAGCCCGCGGGCACACGCTCCGACCGCTTCGAAGGCGTCGACGATGTTGACCTCCCGGTCACCCACCTTGCCGGGCAGGATGGTGCCCCCGTAGAGGAACACCGCCGCCACGTCGAGCCGGGCGGCGGCCATCAACATCCCTGGCAGGCTCTTGTCGCAGCCGGCCAACAGCACGGTCCCGTCCAGTCGCTCGGCCTCCATCACGCACTCCACCGAGTCGGCGATGATCTCGCGGGAGACCAGCGAGTAGTGCATCCCGACGTGTCCCATGGAGATGCCGTCGGAGACGGTGATCGTGCCGAACTCCATCGGGAAACCCCCGGCGGCGTGCACGCCGTCCTTGCTGGCCTTGGCCAGCCGGTCCAGGGACAGGTTACAGGGGGTGATCTCGTTCCACGATGAGGCGACACCGATCTGCGGCTTGGCGAAGTCAGCGGACCGCATGCCGACGGCGCGCAACATACCCCGGGCTGCGGCGCGCTCCAGCCCATCGGTGACGTCGCGGCTGCGGGGTTTGAGGTCTGGCTTGTCCATAATGTCCTCCTGCTGCGCTCTGTCGATCCGCGATGGGATCATGTCACGATGCCCGGTACCGAGGGTTGGCATTCCTCGGCGACGCCCAGCCCAGCCTGGCCGACCAGTGAGGAGACCGTCACGTCGGTCGACGCCGTGGGACTCTCGGGCGCCGCTGGCTCGGCTGATGACACCCTGT
Source organism: Pseudonocardiaceae bacterium (assembly GCA_050701375.1). GTDB lineage: Bacteria > Actinomycetota > Actinomycetes > Mycobacteriales > Pseudonocardiaceae. The sequence continues at coordinate 1,854 of JBOHFC010000171.1, read as the reverse complement.
TGAAGAAGGACTTCGGCACGATCGGGCTGCTGTTCACCGCGGTCGGCTCGATCATCGGGTCCGGCTGGCTGTTCGGTGCTCTGAAGGCGTCGCAGATCGCCGGGCCGGCCGCGATCTTCTCGTGGGTGATCGGCACCGTGATCTTTGTGCTGATCGGGCTGACAACGTGCTCGTCTGGTGGAAGCTCGCGATCATCGCCCTGATGGTGATCGTGTTCTTCGTGGTCTCGTTCAACAGCACCCACTTCACCGGCTTCGGGGGGTTCGCGCCCTTCGGCTTGCTGGGGGTCTTCGAGGCGATACCCACCGCGTCGATCGCGTTCGCGTTCTTCGGGTTCCGCCAGGGCATCGAGCTTGCCGGCGAGACGAGCAATCCGGGCCGCAACATCCCGCTGGCGGTGGTGGGCTCGGTGGTGCTGTGCGGGATCATCTACATCGCGCTGGCCTTGGCGTACAGCTGCCGGCTGCCCGGCGAGGTAGTCCGCCGGCGCATGGCGGCGGCCGAATGAGGCGGTCAGTCAGCCGCCGATCGTGTCCTGGGGATGAGCCGAGCGGAGACCAGCACGACCACCGCGGCGGCGGTGAGGATGAGCAAGGCGGCGCGAGGGCCGTCTAGTAGCTGCGTGCCCGGCGGGCGCAGGTGCAGCGCGAGAGTGACCAGGGCGACGCCCAGGGCGGTGCCCAGGCTGCGGGTCATGTTCAGCAACCCCCCGCCGGTGCTGATGGAGCGCGCCGGGACAGCCTGCATGACCAGGGTGTTATTCGCCGGAGAGAAGATCCCCAGCGCGACCCCCAGGGACCCCAGTAGCGGGGCCAGAACTGCACTGGTCAACGGCGCGGCCACCAGCCCGCACAGCACGATGACACCGAGCACCGCACCCAGCGTGCAGCGCGCCCGATCAGTCCAGTGTCGGGGCAGGAACCGTCCGCTGGTGGTGGCGGCCAGCGCGAACCCGGCGGGCAGCGCGGTCAGGATGAGACCGGCGTGCAGTTCTGAAGATCCGGCTGCGGTGAGGGTGACCGGGACGAGGACGAGCGGGCCGAACAAGACCAGGTAGCCGCTCAGCGCGCCGAGCAGCCCGGCGCTCACCGCGCGGTCCTGCAGCAGGTCCAGGTCGAGCAGCGGCGCGGTCGCCAGCCGCTCGCGCAGCACGAATCCAGCTACGCAGGCGGCGCCCAGCGCCAGCAGCGCGATCGGGGCCCAGCCGAGCAGCGACAGCCCGGACGCGGCCGATACCCCGAGTAACCCGGCGGTGGTCGCGACGACCAGCAGCGCCAGCCCGGACCGGTCCGACCCGGCGTTGGCGGTGCGGGTCCGGGTACGCGGCAACAGGTAGACACCGGCGGCCACGGCCACTACCCCGACCGGGACGTTGATGCCGAACACCCACCGCCAACCCAGCGTCGAGACCAGCAACCCACCGAGGGTGGGACCCAGGGCCAGCCCGATGGCCTGCGCAGCGGCCTGGACCCCGAGCGCGGTGCGTAGCCGGCCGGCAGGGGCGCTGGTGGCGACCAGGGCGACGCTGTTGGCTTGCAGCAGGGCCGCACCGATGCCCTGCGCGACCCGGAGGGTGATCAGCATGCCCAGCGAGGGGGCCAGCCCGCAGCCCGCTGACGCGGCGGTGAACACGACGAACCCGTACAGGTAGAGCAGCTTGCGGCCCCGGGCGTCGGCCAGCCGCCCGACCGGGATCAGCAGCGCGACCAGGGCCAGCAGGTAGGACAGCGACACCCACTGCACTCCGGCCAAGGATGCGCCGAACTCCGCCCGCAGGGGCCGGTAGGTCAGGGTGACGATGCTCGCGTCGAGCTGACCCATGAACGCGCCGAAGCACACCGTTGCCACGGCCAG
>JBOHFC010000170.1:0-4036 GCA_050701375.1 Pseudonocardiaceae bacterium | reverse complement strand
GGCCACGACCGATCGGGGTCTGCGAGTCGATCGCCTTGATGCCGGTCTGCAACGGCTCCTTCACCGGCTGCCGGTTGATCACCGACGGCGCCTGCAGCTCGAGTACCCGCTGTTCGTCGGCGACGATGTCACCCAGACCGTCAAGCGGGATACCCAGCGGGTCCACCACCCGGCCGAGGAAGTTGTCGCCAACCGGCACCGACAGGACCCGTCCGGTGCGCCGGACCTCCTGACCCTCCTCGATCGCCTCGAAGTTTCCCAGGATGACGGCGCCGATCTCACGCACGTCGAGGTTCTGCGCGACGCCCAGCACACCACCGGGGAACTCCAGCAGCTCGCTGGTCATGGCCGAGGGCAGGCCCTCGATCCGGGCGATGCCGTCACCGGCATAGACGACATTGCCCACCTCCTCCCGCGAGGTCTCGGTCGAGAAGGAAGTGACGTAGTTCTCGATCGCGCTCCGGATCTCGTCCGAGGAGATCGTCAGCTCCGCCATGGATATCGGCCCCTGCTCTCTTGTTTCTTGGCACCGTCTGTGTCTTTGCCACCTGGGTGTTCGCAATCTGGGTGTTCGCAATCTGGGTGTTCGCAATCTGGGTGTTGCAATATTGTCTGTTCGCCATGAAGCTCATCGGGACATCCATTGGCGTGCCTGGCCCAGCCGGGCCGCGACGCTGCCGTCGATCACCTCGTCGCCCACCCTGATCACCAGCCCGCCGAGCAGCTTGGTGTCGAGATCGACCTTCAGTGAGATCGGCCGCCGGTAGATCCGGTTGAGGACGTCGAGTAGCCGCTGCTCTTGCCGCTGCGACAGCGGGCCGGCCGCGGTGACGTGGGCCACCGAGCGTTCCCGGCGCGCCGCCGCGCGATCGACAAGAACCTCGACGATCTCGTCGAGGGGGCGCCGCCGTGGCGACCGGACCGCCAGCTCCAAGAGACGGCGGGTCACCGGGCGGGTTCGGCTGGCCAGGACTGCGGCCAGCAGCTCCAGGCGCCGTGGGGCGGGAGCGGTCTCATCCGCCAACAGCGTCGCCAGGCGCGGTTGGGCAACCAGGATCCGGCCGAATCGGAACAGCTCATCTTCGACGTCATCGAGACTTTCGTCGCGCTCGGCGAGGCCCAGCAGCGCCTGCCACGCCAGTTCCTCGACTCCGTCGATCAAATCCAGCGGCCGAGACCAGCGAGAACTCACGACGTCGCCCAAGACGTCGAGGCTGATCCGGCTCAGTTTGTCACCGAACAAGGTCTCGACCATATTGCGGCGGATCTGCTCGGGCGCCGCGGAATCGGCGAGGTGTCGTCTGATCACGGGCTGCTCGCCGAGCACCGCTGCGGCGCCGGCCAGATCGTCAGCCAGGACGTCGCGGTCCTGCGCGCTGGCGCCACCGGTCCGGCTCTCCAGCCGCTCCCGGGCCGCGGCCAGTGCTGCCCTGCTGGCCGGCTGCATCAGCGCCTCCGCCGCGCGTGGGGTACCGAGGCGGTCCCTTTGACGGTGCCGTTCTTCGGCACGCTGTCGGGGTCGCTTCGAGGGGCCGCCATACCCTGCAGCTCATCGAGGAAGCGGTCCACAGTGCCGGCCCGACGGGCGTCGTCAGCCACCGACTCGCCGACGATCCGACCCGCCAGCGTCACCGCAAGCTTGCCCAGCTCACCACGCAGCTCACGGACGACCTGGTCGCGCTGGTTGGCCAGCTGCTCGGCACCGCGGTCGCGGATCCGGGCAACCTCCTGCTCAGCCTGCTGACGCATCTCGTCCTTGATCTCCTGCGCGTCGGCCCGGGCGGACTCCCGAATCTTGGCCGCCTCGACGCGCGCCTCAGCCAGCGCCGCGGAGTAACGAGCCTCGGCCTCGGCCAGCCGCTTGGTGGCCTGCTGGCTCTCCTGGATCTGCCGACGGACCATCTCCTGACGCTCGCCCGTCGCGCGTTTCACCGGAGGCACCACGTAGCGCCAGATCACGCTGAGCACGATCAAGAAGATCAGGAGCTCGACGAAGAATGTCGCATTGGGGATCAGGAAGAGGTTGCCACCACCGCCACCCGGCTCAGCCAGGTTGTACAGACTCATGGCTCCCATTCCGCCACACGAGATCACTTGCCCTCCCCGACCAGACTAGGCGAGCACGAAGACGAATAACGCCATGAAGGCGAGATTAATAAAGTACATCGCCTCGACCAGACCCACCGTAAGGAAGAAGATGGTGAACAGCCGACCCTGCGCTTCGGGCTGGCGGGCGACACCCTGGATAGTGGCGCCGCCGGCCAGGCCGTCACCGATCGCTGCGCCGATCGCCCCGCCGGCCAGCGCAAGACCGCCGCCGATGAAGGCGCCGGCCAGCTGGACCGAACCGGTCGGGCCGCCCCCCGCCTGGGCAAGGAGCAGTTCAGAGAAACTCATTGTCTTTCCCTCTTGTCCTGAAGCTTGGTTTGGTTATCGAGTGAATGCTGATTAGACCAGCGACGTCACAGAGACGTCACCACTGCGGACCGTCAGTGGGCGGCGTCCCCCTCCCGGCCGGTCGCCATTCCGAAGTAGATGATCGTCAGCAACGCGAAGATCAGCGCCTGGAGCAGGCCGATGAACAGGTCGAACAGCTTCCAGGCCGAGGTGGGCAACCACGAGATGGCCGCCGGAATCAGCGCGAGAACGCTGACCATCACGGTGCCCGCGAGGATGTTGCCGAACAGCCGCAGCGAAAGGGTGACCGGCTTGACCAGTTCCTCGATGAGGTTCAGCGGCAGCATCACCTTGTAAGGCTGGACGAAATGGCCGAAGTAGTGCCTGCCCTGGACCCGGATTCCTGTCACCCACACCATGATCATCACGAAGATCGCCATCGCGAAGGTGAGGTTCACGTCCGCAGTCGGCGGCCGGACGTATTCTTCGGTCGCATGCGGCAGGACCGCCATCCAGTTCGATATCAGGATGAAGAAGAACAGGCTGATCGCCATCGGCACGACAAAGGGTGCGGTGCGAATACCCATGTTGCTCTCTACCTGGCGTTCCACCTGTTCGGTGACCACCTCGAAGGCGAGCTGGAGAGTGCTGGGCACCTTGGAGGTCGCCTTCCTCGCAAGATAGAGGCCGAACGCGAGAACGATGACCGCGGCGATCGCGGTGGAGATCACGGTGTCAGCGTTGATCGTCAGACCGAGCACGTGCCACTGGGGGTGCTCGCCGACCGATACGCCACCACCCTCGGCTAATACATGCGAGATCATCCCGGGGAACTCCCGACTCCGGACTGGCGTAGTTCCCGCACGAGCGGGACCGACGCGATAAAGATCATTAATAGTTGTAGAACGGCCAGCCCGGCGAAAACTCCTAGACCATCGGGCTGCATCGCCAAGGCCAAGCCGACCGCGAGCGCGGTGATCAGCGTGAGCCGGGCCAACACCGACACCGCGAATCGCCGCTTGTTGGGGTCACCACTGGCCGCGAAGCGCGCCGCGGAACGCTGCACGAGCAACGTGTTGAGCAGACCCAGCGCCAGACCACCGCAGAAGAAAGCTGCCGTCAGCGGGTGGCCCAGCGGCGAGAGCACCACAAAGCTGACGGCGCCCAGACCTGCCGCGATAGGCATGGCCCGGCGAAGATTGACGACCGCTTTCGTCGTTGCAGTCACGTCAGACGTGGTCACTTCAGCGCTTACTCCTTCAGAAACTTCGTGAACTTGCTGTAGATATAGACGCTGGCGCCGACGATGCCTAGCGCCAATCCGGCCAGGGTGAACGCCGGAACCGAGTGCACCACCTGGTCGACCAACCATCCCAGACCGAGTCCGACCAGCAGAATCACAGCAGTCGCGGCACCGAGGCCGAGTAGTGTCGCAAGCTCCGGGCCGTTGCGTTCTTCCACGACCACCTACCTCGGCGGGCGCATGACGTCGCCCGCCGCCATCGCTCAAAGGCACTCCTCGCAGTCCAGGGGCAGCGCGCATGGCGGATAGGCCACGTTCATGAGCACTGCCGATGGGCCGGCCTGACCTGAAATCCCACCCACGGGTGGGACAAACCAGAAGCTATCACACTCACGC
>JBOHFC010000169.1:0-8757 GCA_050701375.1 Pseudonocardiaceae bacterium | reverse complement strand
GAAGAGCCTTGGTGATGCTCGCAGCTTCGTAGTATGCAGTGATCAGTCCGAGCAGCACCTCCCGGCGGCGCTGCGGCAGCCGCACGTAGGCACTCTGAAGCTCCCCGATTAACACCGATGTCAGCTTCGCCTGCTCAGCGTAGTCCACAACGTGGTGACGCAGATGCACCAGCCGATCGAGGTCGACCTGGATCTGCGGCCAGGACCGCACCGGGACCTCCGGGTCGACGCCGAGCTCGTAGCGCTCCAACGCGGTATCAATCGTTAACAAACCAGCCTGCCCGTCGGCACCGGCCGGGTCCTGCGACGTCCACGGTTGGCCGGTCAGCTCGATCGGATGGACCCGCAGCGCACCCGCCATCGCCTCCAGGGTGTGACGGGTGGAGACCGGCTTCTCACCGCGCTCGACCTGACCCCAAAACGAGAACGACAATCCCGCCAGACCCGCGGCCTCCCGCAGCGTCAGCCGACGCCAACAGCGCAGCTCCCGAACCCGCCACCCCAACGCCCTCGCCTCATCCACGCTGCTCCCCCTTTCCACCCGCCGCCTCATTCTTCGACCAGCTCCGCGTCCCTGATGCTGGCTGGCGGCCACGTGTGCGCGCCCGTGGTGCACGGTGGCCGGGTTCACCCCAGTGGGTCGACTCCCAGGCGCGAGGCCAGGCCACGCAACTCGCGGCCACCAGCCTCGCGCCGGGCCTGACGCAACACGTCAGCGATGGCTTCCCGGACGAACACATCGTGGCCGATCCGCTGCGGGGCCAGTTGCTCAGCGTGCAGCAGAACACGGACACCCTTCTCCCGGGTCTTTTTACCGGCGATCAGAGCGCGCCCGATCTCGGCCCAGAACTCAGCCTGGCGGCAGGTGCCGGGCAGCAGTTCCGGGTGCACCCCCTGAGCAACCTGAAGGGCTTGGGGGTATTCACCGAGTTCGACCGCGATGCTGGTGCGCCAGACGCCGACGTTGGTCGCACCGAACCACAGGTACGCCCAGGTACCGACCTCGGTGTCCATCCGGGCCGCCAACGCCGCAGCCTCCGCAAGGTGGATGGCTGTGGCGTCCCGGTCCGCCTGCACCGCGGCCGCCCACGCCGCCGACAAATGCAACATCCCGCACGCCTGCACCGCATCGACATCATGGAGCTGCCCAGCCAGCTCCTGCGCGGCCGCCACCGAGCGGCGATACTGCGCCGCCCGGTCCAGCACCCCTGTGGCATCGCCCCGCAGATAGGCCGCGTACCCCAGCCACACCGGATCCTCCAGCGCCTCGGCGCACTCCCGCACCAAGCGAGCCGCCAGCGACGGCACCCCCCGCACCCCCAGACGCTTGGTCGTCCACACCACCGCGCTGTAGGCAGTGATCAACCCAAGCAGCACCTCCCGGCGGTGCTGAGGCAGGCGCACGTATGCGCTGTGCAGCTCACCCAGCAGCGTCGGGGTCAGCTGCCCCAGCGCGGCGTAATCCGCACTCCAGTGCAGCAGCTTGGCCAGGTTGTCCAGATCACCGGAGATCCCCGGCCAGTCCCGCACCGGCACCTCGGGATCCACCCCGAGGTCATAGCGCTCCAGCGCGACCTCCATCCCGATCAACCCGGCATGCGCCTCCGAGCTGACCGGATCGGGCAGCATCCAGGGCTGCCCGGTTAGCACCGTCGGGTGCACCCGCAGCGCAGCAGCCATCGCCTCCAGAGTCCTGCGGTTACCGACCGGCTTGTCGCCTCGCTCGATCTGACCCCAGACCGAGGGGGACAGCCCAGCCAGTTCCGCTGCCTGCCGCAGACTCAGCTGATACCAACCGCGCAGCTCACGCACCCGCGAACCCAACGTCGTCGTCTCGTTCACCCCATCCCCTCCTCGGTCCTCGCTCCGTACCACGGTGCCGACCACGGGTGCGCATTTATGGTGCACGGTGGCGGGATTCACCCGATCGGGGCAGCTCCCATCCGCCAGGTTAAGCCGCGCAACCCCCGGCCACCAGCATCACGCCGGGCCTGACGCAGCAGGTCGGCGGGTGAGCCGGTCGGGCACGTCCTCGGGGAAGCGACAGACATCGACACACCGCCTGACCTCAATATCAACAGAAGGTAGCCGCTCCAATTCCTGACCGTACAGATCCACGCGGAACGGCGAGCTGTCCCGCGCAGGGCTGGGCCATCACCCACGGATGGAGCAGGCGACGGCTGATGGTTGGTTTAGGCACCGGCTCACCCGACCGGCGCGACTCCCATTCGCCAGGCCAGGCGACGCAGCTCACGGCCACCCGCGTCGTGCCGGGCCTGGCGGAGCAGGCCAGCGACGGCTTCGCGGATGAACAGGTCATGGTGAATCCGCTGCGGGGCCAGTTGCTCGGCATGCAGCAGCACACGCACGCCCTTATCGCGGGTCTTCTTGCTGACGACCAGGGCGCGGCCGACCTCAGTCCAGAACTCGGCTTGGCGGACGTGGCCGGGCAGCAGTTCGGGGTGCACAGTCTTGGCGGCCGCCAGGGCCTGGCCGTGCTCGCCGATCTCGAGGGCCAGCGAGGTACGCCAAATCCCCACATTGGTCGGCCCGAACCACAGGTTCGCCCAGGTACCGACCTCGGTGTCCATCCGGGCCGCCAACGCCGAGGCCTCCTCGAGATGGGTGGCCGCAGTGTCGTGATCGGCTTGGGCTCCGGCGGCCAGCGCGGCGGATAAGTGCAGCATCCCGCACGCTTGCACCGCATCGCCGGAATCCAGCCTGCTGGTCAGGGTCTGCGCCGCGGCCACCGAACGCTGGTACTGCGCAGCCCGGTCGAGCTGCCCGGTGGCGTTATCCCGCAGCCAGGCGGCATACCCCAGCCAGACCGGATCATCCAAGGTCTCCGCGCACCGCTGCACGGCACGCGCCGCCAAGATCGGCAGTCCCCGGTCCCCGAGCCGTTTGGCGCTCCACACCGCGGAGGTGTACGCCATCATCAGCGCCAGCAGCACCTCATGGCGCTGCTGCGGTCTCCGCACATATCCGCCGTGCAGCTCGCCCAGCAGCACTGACGCCAGCTCCCCCATCGCCACATGATCCGACGTGGCGTGCGTGATCGTGACGAGCCGATCAAGGTCAGTGGCGATCTCCGGCCAATCCCGCACGGTCAGGCCCGGGTCGGTGCCCAGCTCGTAGCACTCCAGCACGGTCTCGATGGCGGTTAACCCAGCGTCCGTCTCGGCGCCCACGGGATCCTGTGGGGTGCGGAGCTGCCCGGTCAGGTCGGCTGGGTGCACCCGCAGGGCATCCGCCATCGCCTCCAGGGTTTTGTTGGTTACCGGCTTCTCGCCGCGCTCGACCTGACCCCAAAACGAGAAGGACAACCCGGCCAGACCCGCAGCCTCCCGCAGACTCAGCCGACGCCAGCAGCGCAGCTCACGCAGCCGCCGGCCAAACACCGTCAGCTCGTTCATGTCACACCTCCCCTCCCGCGCCCACCACCTGACTCCGCGCCACGTTTATGTGCACCCATGGTGCACATAAACCTAGATTCACCCGACCGGCGCGACCCCCATCCGCCAGGCCAGGCGACGCAGCTCGCGGCCACCAGCGTCACGCCGGGCCTGGCCGAGCAGGCCGACGACGGCTTCGCGGACGAGCAGGTCGTGGCGGATCCGCTGCGGGGCCAGCTGCTCAGCGTGCAACAGCACGCGGATTCCCTTGTCCCGGGTCTTCTTGTCAGCAACCTGGGCGCGGCCGACCTCAGCCCAAAATCCAGCCTGCATGACGGCGGAGGGCAGCAGTTCGGGATGCACTGTTTTGGCGGCCTTGAGGGCTTGGCCGTGCTCACCGAGCTCGACGGCGACGTCTGTTCTCCGGATGCCGATGGTGGTCGGCCCAAACCACAGATGCGCCCAGGTTCCGACCTCGGTGTCCATCCGGGCCGCCAACGCCGACGCCTCATCGAGGTGGGCGGCCGCGGTGTCGTGATCGGCCTGTGCCCCAGCAGCCGACGCGGCAGACAGGTGCAGCATCCCGCACGCCTGCACCGCGTCGCTGTCGTCGAGGCTGCTGGTCAAGCGCTCCGCTGCAGCAACCGAGCACCGGTATTGCCTGGCCCGGTCCAGCTGCCCGGTAGCACCCCCACCCAGGTAGGCCGTATAACCCAGCCACACCGGATCACCGAGGACCTCGGCGCACTGCTGCGCGGCGCGCGCCGCCAGGCTCGGCAGCCCGCGAGCACCGAGACGTTTGGTAGTCCACATCGCCGAGCCATACGCCCTCATCAGCCCCACCAGCACCTCAGGGCGCCGGTGCGGCATGCGCAGATACGCGCCGTGCAGCTCCCCGAGCACCACCGGCGCCAACTCCCCCATTGCCGCGTAGTCCCCGGTCCAGTGCATGACCAACAACCGCTCGAGGTCCTCCGCGATCTGCGACCAAGTCCGGGCGCTGGCCTCCGGATCTACGCCGAGCTGGTAACACTCCAGCGCGGTCTCGATGGCGTCCAGCCCGGCCTGGGCCTCACCGCCGCCCGGGTCCTGCGGGCTCCAGGGCGTCCCAATCAGGTCGGCCGGGTGTACCCGCAGCGCGCTGGCCATCGCCTCCAACGTGGTGCGGGTGGCCACGGGCTTGTCGCCGCGCTCGACCTGACCCCAAAACGAGAAGGACAACCCGGCCAGACCAGCAGCCTCCCGCAGGGTCAGCCGACGCCAGCAGCGCAGCTCCCGAACCCGCCACCCCAACACCTTCGACTCGTCCATACCGCCCTCCCCTGAGACGCGCCCATGGCCTTACTCATCGACTGCCCCCGGATCCCGCGCCCTGGCGGGCATGGTGCACTCCTGGTGCACACCAGCCTAGATTCACCCGACCGGTGCAACCCCCATCCGCCAGGCCAGGCGACGCAGCTCACGTCCACCAGCATCACGCCGCGCCTGACCCAGCAGGCCGGTGACCGCTTCGCGGACGAACACGTCACCACGGATTACTTGCGGGGCCAGCTGCTCGGCGTGCAGCAACACTCGGACTCCCTTGTCCCGGGTCTTCTTGCCGGCGACCAGGGCGCGGCCGACCTCTGCCCAGAACTCCGCCTGGCGACTGGTGCCGGGCAACAACTCGGGGTGCACCGCGTTGGCGGCCGCCAGAGCCTTGCCGTGCTCGCCGATCTCCACAGCCAGCGAGGTGCGCCATATACCCACGTTGGTCGGCCCGAACCACAGGTTCGCCCAGGTACCGACCTCGGTGTCCATCCGGGCCGCCAACGCCGACGCCTCATCCAGGTGGGTCGCAGCGCTATCGTGGTCAGCCTGCACACCAGCCGCCAGCGCGGCGGACAGGTGCAGCATCCCGCACGCCTGCACCGCGTCGCCGGAATCCAGGGAACCGGTCAGCGACTCGGCCGCGGCCACCGAACGCTGGTACTGCGCGGTTCGATCGAGCCGCCCGGTGGCAGCACCACGAAGCCAGGCGGCATACCCCAGCCACACCGGGTCGTCCAAGGTTTCCGCGCAGTGCTGTGCGGCACGCGCCGCCAATATCGGCAGCCCATGACCACCGAAGTAGTAGGCCATCGACATCGCTGCGTGGTAGGCCTGCATCAGACCGACCAACGTTTCTGAGCGCCGTTGCGGCATCCGCGCATACGCGCCGTGCAGCTCCCCAATCAGCACCGGCGCCAGCTCACCTACCGCCGCGATGTCCCCGACCTGGTGTCTGAGCGTGACCAGCCGATGAAGGTCAGCGGCGATCTGCGGCCAGTCGCGCACGGTCAGGCCCGGGTCGGCGCCCAGTTGGTAGCACTCCAGCGCGGTCTCGAGGGCGGTTAACCCAGCGCCGGTTTCGGCGCCAACGGGGTCCTGCGGGGTGCGGGGCTGCCCGGTCAGCTCGGCTGGGTGCACCCGCAGGGCATCCGCCATTGCCTCGAGGGTTTTGCGGTTGGTCACCGGCTTCTCGCCGCGCTCCACTTGGCCCCAAAACGAGAAGGACAACCCAGCCAGACCCGCAGCCTCCCGCAGCGTCAGCCGACGCCAACAGCGCACCTCTCGAACCCGCCGGCCCAACACCTTCGCCTCATTCATGCTGCCCTCCCGCGGCGCTGGTCCTGCTTCCCAATGCATCGCCCGGTTTCCACGCTACGGGGCATTCTTTGTGCTCAACGCAGCTGCGAGCACCGTCAACGTTTCCGGCGCTACCCAGCAGCGAGCGCCAGATACGCAGGGATACCTCACGATGCGGGTACTCGATCAGCTGGACTCAGGATCCGGGGCCGCCACGACGCACGCCACGCAGGGCATCCCGGTGCCGACCGTGACCAGCTCGGCCTGTCCGGGCCGAATCACCAGACCGCAGTAGGCCCGCAACTGCTCCGGGATCACCCGCCCGGAACGAATCGGGAACAGATGCACCACCCGGTCCGTCTCGCCCACGACCCGGCCACTGGGCAACCTCACACCGTGCAGCAACCGGGCTGCGAACACGCCGGGCAACCATTCCCGTAGGCGAGAGGGAGACATCCCAGCCAACGAGGAACGTGTAGCGCGGTGGTTACCACCGGCGTCCCGTCCGGGCTCCGAGCTTGATCGTTCCGGCATGCCGGGATGGTGCGGCCTCATCGAGCATCGGTGTGCACCAGCGGTGCACACCGATCCAATCCTCCGGCCGGCCCAATTTCCGTGGCCCAGCCAGGGCCGCGGCTCCGTCGGGCGTACCCAGCGCCGGGCTGACCACGAATAGCAACGCGGCCCGATCGGGTGACAGTGAGCGGTGTGCACCGCTGGTGCACACCAAGTCCTGATCACGCCCCACGATCCCCCGCATGCCCGAGGGACCACACCCGGACCTGCTGACCACGCCCGCACCCGGCTGGCCACGCTGCGCTGACATGCTCCTGGGCATTGGTGCGCTGCCCTGCGTAGGACAGGATATCGGCGCGCTGTGCTGATCTCGCCATCACAGCATCCCCCAGACGGCGGCGGGATCCCGGACCTCCCCCGATCGCCCGGATCCCGCCGCTTCCCCGCTTCGTCCCTGGCTGATGCTGGCCTGCCGGCTGCGGTGGAAGCGCTGTTGGTTGAGGTGGTCGCGGACGGGTTCGTCGTCTATTGCTGCGGTGAGCCGGCCGCACCGCACGCCATGGTCGCGGCCTATGAATGGGATCACTACCTCGACGTGATCACGATTCGCAGCTTCGAGCGGGTCACCACCGCCCGGGTGCCCAAGCACGCCACGGTGGACCTGTTCGCGCCCAAGGTCGTGGTCTGGGCCTATGAGGGCCCACCGCAGCAGGCGCTACGCGCCATGGTCAACCTTGTCCACCCCGACCACCCCGACGCACCCACCACCGCCTATCCAGCGCCCCCGAGTTTGCACATCCCCCGCGCCCAGCGGCGCCCGATGACCATCCGACCGCCCTCCCCGGGCCGGGCCGGACACCGCGCAGCCCGGCTGGCCGCCGCCCTGACACGGCCCGGCAATGAGCGAATCCCACCACCCGCGGCGGTCCGGACAGCGATCAATGGGTGACCACGGCACCCGCGGCGGCCAGTTACGCCCCGATGGCGCGGTGCTCGGGTGGGAGCGCGCGATCTTCAGCAGGCCGCTGCTTGGCCCGCAGGCAGGTCTGTCCAGGGGCATGGCGAGGGCTGCCGAGTGAGTCGCTCGCAGCGCTGGGCGCTGTCCTCGCTGAATTTGTGCGTGCACCTGGTGGCACCTCAGGACGATCATCCCCCGGCGGGTGTGCTGGCAGCGCGCTGCGGGCGGGTGTTTTTGCGGGTGGTTCATCAGTACAACCAGCCACCACCGGGGCCGCCGTGTGAGCCCTGTAGGCGGATCTTCCTCGCGGAGTTCACCGCTACACAACAGGGTTCGCTGCTGAGGATGTCCCCGGCACGCCCCGGTTCCCGCCCAGGCACCGGGTCGGAGCATCCGCGTTGTCCGCTTCCTCACCAGCCGCCGAGATCGCCCCCGACGTCTGCCCGGCAAGAACGCAAATCAACCCGGAGAGGAACTCGCGAATGACCACCGATCAGCCCGATCAGAACAGCGCCACCCGCGCCTCCAGCACCGGCATTGAAGGCGAAACCGTCGACGACGGCCACAGCGCAGACAGCTCGCCCGCGGACCGGCATCCCGGGCAGGCCCCGCCGATTCCCGACTTCTGGCAACACGGCAGCGTCGGCTAAATGGGCACAATTGTCGGGACCATTCTCGGGATAGGAATACTTGCACTCTGCGGCGTAGCCGTGGTTCTCGTAATACTCGCCATAATCCCCTGATCTCCGGCCGGCCGCCGGTGGAGCGGGCAGTTGCCCCCGACGCTTCCGGCTCCCGGCGGCCGGCCGGGCCCCCGCTTCACCCCATCAATCCGAAGAAAAGAGGATGACTATGGATAGTCAACATCACGCCCTCGGTGCGCATCTCGTCGGTGGCCTCAAGTCGCCCAACGCCACCACCACAATGCGGACAACGAGTCGGGTGCTCGGCCAGCACGTTCACGCGGTCACCGACGGGGAGCCCGGCGTGCGGGACCAGTGGATCCTGTGGCAACTGGACAAGCTGCGCGGGGTCCCCGGCATCGGGATGGGTGAGGGAACCAAACCCATGCCGGCCGCGACGGACCGGGTCTACCACCACGTGTTCCCTAATCTCACGATCGCCACATCCGTCACCGCGCTGCCGGTGCGCCACCTCGGGTACGCCGACGCGGCCGAGGACTCGTACCTCATTTTTCAGCGGCTACGCGAGCAGGGCGTGATCCATGCGGGTGTGAAGTTCCAGGTGTCCCTACCGACACCGTTGGCCACCGTGGCCTTG
>JBOHFC010000168.1:0-4600 GCA_050701375.1 Pseudonocardiaceae bacterium | reverse complement strand
CGCTTCGGCCAGCGCGACGATCTCCGAGAGGCTATCCAGGGCACGTTCCCCGTGCTCGATCCGCCACAGCTGCGTCGTGCTCATCCCGGCCAGCCCGGCGACCACCCGCAGCGACTTGCCCCGCGACTTGCGGATCTGGTACAGGCGTCGGCCGATCGTGCGCGCGTCGCCAACGTCCACCAGGGCACCTCTCCTTGCCGGGCCCCTGCCGATGCCCCGCCGGAGCTACCCCCGGGAGTGAACCTCGGCAAGGAGATAACCTCCAGGCTAATAGCCACCTTCCCGGGCGCCCCACAGGCCGCCATCCACGCATACCAGAGCCTCGACCTAGGGTGACCGCCCGGACAAGGTGGGGGAACAACGGGGGGAGACACTAAGGCGGCGGGGAAGTTTCCCCAAGCCCTCCCCGACCGTACTTCCCCCGCATGAGCAGCACAAATGATCCTTGGGGAAGCACGGTCGCTGTGCTCGGGCATACAGCCGAGGGCCCGTGAACCGGCGGTCCGCGCCGACCCGTTTCCCGCATCCCCGCGACCGCCACTCGACCTATCCCGGGCGGTGGTTGTTGACAAGGCGACACCGCCGGGTGCGGCGAAGTCGGGTCGGTTCAGGTCGTGCGCTGGTCTTTGATCGTTGTCACTGTTCGGGTCTCAGTCGAGTCACCTTGCGTGGTCGATTCGGGTGGGTGAGAGGTTCGTGGAGGGAGGGACCCGGCTGACGGCTACTGCTACCCCCGTTTTTGGGGGGTTATCGGCGTCTTTCAGCCCGGCTGGCGCGGGGTCCCCATCGTTGGTTTGGGCTGTACAGGTTGGGGAGGCAGGCCTGGGGACCCGGGTGGGGAGAACTCCCCGGGTCCCCGGACGGGTCCCCAACTCAGGTCCCCACCCTGTCGGTCACCCTCCGTGTCACGATGGTGGTCGCCCTTTCCAGTGATGGTGGCTGCCTGGCGCTGGTCGTCGTGGTCAGTCACGTGTTGGCGTCCGTCTGGTCACTGAGCGCGCGAGGCAGGCAGGGGTACCCCACCCGGGGCGCTGAAAGGGGCTGTTTTCGGGGTTGTGGTGCTGGTCTGCCTCGCTCGGGTTGTCTGCCTCACCGCAGGTCAGGTGCGGGGCAGGAGCCGGGCACGGGGGTGAGGCATGTGCCCCGGTGGGGGGCCAGTGCCTCACCGCCTGCCTCAGCTCGGACCGGTCGGGGATCGCTCGGATTCGGGCGCTTGCGTCCACCGGTCGTGGCCCCGCAATGACGTCCTCTACACGGACAATCAGGAGCTGGACGATGACGTGATGTGGCTCGTCGAGCAGTCGGGTTCGTGTCTGTCGGGGCACCCCACGTGCCTCCATCGAGGGCAACCGGGTTTGTTCGGCGTTGATCACGCCGGCGCCGGACGACGCCCACCACGACGGGCCTTGCGCCCGGTCCGCAGACTGATCAGCTCCCTCGCCGGGGTGGACACCGGCTGGGCATAGACCCACTGGTAGATCGCCTCGTGCGACACCCGGCAAGCCTGGTCGTCGGGGTAGTCGGTCGGCAACCGCGCATCCCACAATTTCACAGTTTTCTGTGCTTACAACCACCCGAATGCCGATAATGGGATTTGCTTACGCGGCACGTCCTAACGATCACCATCGTCTGCTGCGGTGTCCCGGGACGCCCTGTACCGTCGGGGCTACGCAGCGGGGTGCAATGGCGGGCCACGGTGGGACATCACCCCTATTGGCGTGATGGGTGATAAATCCATCGTCTTATTGCCTTAGGCAGCCGTCCCTTGTGGGCGTGGTCGCAATCCCCTGCTCGGCTGCTGGCCTTCTTCCGTTTACCTTCGAGAGGCAACGTCTGACCCGTACTGAACCTGCTGACGACGGCCTCGTCGGCCTCACCGTGCAGGCCTAAGAACCTTTGACTGGAAGCGAGTCGCACTCACGCACCTTGCACCGCGATCCCACCCGAGGCACGACTTAGAAAGTCGTGTTCGATGGGGGTGTTTGGCGCGCGCAATTCCGAACGAAATCGTTTTGGGAACGAACAACCGCGCACAGCAGGGCCAAACTTTAAGGGATACAGCCAGTGTCGCGAGCCGCACGTGTAGTAGCAGCCTACCTTACCGCCATCCGCGCGGTTCGGAGCACGGGGATAGGAACTCCGGAGCTGTCCTACTATCCAGCGGTTCGTGACATGCTGGCCAGCTTGGGTGCGTTGACCAGCCCGCTGCGCACGTCACTAACCCAACCGGCCGGGATCAACGGAAACTATCCTGACGTCGCTGTATATGAGCAGGCAAGCAATGTTCTGGTGCTTCCCGTGGAAGTGAAGCCGGCGAGCACTGAGCTTGAGGACCTGCTGTCCTCCGCGCAGGCGCATCGCTACGCCCACACCTTCGGCGGCGGCACTGTCTTGGTTACCAATCTGCGAGCCTTCGCGATTGGACGACTGGATAGCACTGGAATCCTCCGCGGAAGTAAAGAAGTTATACTTGCCACCAGCGCGGAAGCGCTCGGTGTCAAGCTGACGATAGAGCCTGAGACTGCGGCTGATCTCCTGTCGCTAATCGAGGACGGCTGCCAGGTTCGTGGGGCTATTACCAGCCCTGCAGTGCTGGCCCGGCTACTGGCCTACCACGCTCGGCAAATGCGGGACGCCATCAATGTCACAGGCAATGCAGACTCGCTTCTCACCTCGATCAGTGCGGCGTTGCGTGATGGGCTTCAGATTGAACTGCCTGCGAAACTGCTGGTTCCTACGGTCGTACAGACCCTCGTATACGGCCTATTTGCCGCCTGGCTGGAGTCTGATGAGCAGGGCGATTTTAACTGGATGTCCACCCGCCTACAGACTTAAGGTTCCAGTCTTCGCCGACGTCCTGCATGCGGCACTAAAGCCGCACCTAGTCCGTGCGTCCCAGCTCACTGACCACCTCGATTCGGTTGCTCGGGTATTGTCATGGGTGAATCGTGAGGCCTTCGCTAGCGAGTTCGACGGAGACGCAATCCAATACTTCTACGAACCGTTCCTAGCCGAGTTCGATCAGGAACTCCGAAGGAAGCTCGGCGTCTGGTACACCCCCCGCGAGATCGCCGAGTACCAGGTAGCCCGGGCCGACTACCATCTAAAACAACACCTCGGCATCAGCGAGGGCCTCGCAGAGCCGACCGTGTACATACTAGATCCAGCGTGCGGCACCGGCACCTATATCGCAGCGATACTGCGACATATTTACCAGATCAACATCGAAAACGGCGAGAGCTCGACCGTGGCAGCAGAGCGAGCACGCACTGCCGCCACTCGGCGCGTGCTTGGTTTCGAACTGCTCCCCGCGGCGTTCATCATCTGCCACCTGAACATCACCCGACTACTTCAACAGCTCGACGGGGTGCCCCGCGGGGAAGAACGGCTACGTGTTTACTTAACCAACGCGCTCACAGGTTGGGATGGCAATAACCCTCCTAGCGGCGAAACCCTGTTCCCAGAACTTCAGGAAGAACTGCGTCACGCAGCAACGGTCAAACACGCCGAGCCGGTGCTGGTGGTGATTGGTAACCCGCCCTACGAGGGCTATTCGACGGCAGAGACGGCCGAGGAACGTCGTATGCTGACTCCTTGGATCGCGCCCCTTTGGAGTGAATGGGGTCTTAGGAAGCATCGACTCAACGACCCCTATGTTCGTTTCTGGCGACTCGCGCTTGAGCGAATTGTCCAGTTCACGGGCCGCGGGGTGGTTAGCTTTATCACGAACCGCAAGTGGCTCGCTGGCCGGTCCTATCCTACGATGCGTGAGAACATTGTTACCTCCTTTCAGGTGATCCGCGTCGATGACCTTCACGGCGCGGTGGATGACGCAACGCACCCCGGTGACCAAAGCGTTTTCAGCACCACGATCGCAGCTGGCATTAAGCGAGGCACAGCCATCGTCACCGCCGTACGCACTGGAGCATCGCAGGGTGACCAGATCGCCGACGTCCGAATTTACGATTATTGGGGTTCCGCAACCGGAAAACGAGCTGAATTGGCGGCAGGTAGCTGGGACTCTTCGCGAGACTACCGATATGTTTCTTTATCACGAGAGACCTGGTGGCGGCTTACTCCCAGCGTCGCAGGCGAGGAAGCTCCAGTCGACCACTACCTACCGTCTTACCTATCCGGAGTGCAGCCAGTTCGCGACGATGCTGTTCTTGCTTTCGACAAACAAACGCTTCAAACCCGCATGCGGGACTACTTCAATCCAGCCATTTCTCATGCGCAAATCATCGCTCGTCATCCCGGCTTTGGCGTGGAGCGCGCCCGCTACAACGCCAAAGCGACGCGAGACCGACTGCTCGCATCCTCCTCATACATCGCACAGCGGATCGTCCGAGTCTTGTACAGGCCATTCGACGTCCGCTGGCTGTATTGGCAACCCGAAGGCAAGCTACTAAACGAGGCTCGCGTCGAACTTATCCCTTATTGGGAAGATGTTCCTGATCAACGTTGCCTGGTCCTTCCCCCAGGGCTGCGTCAAAGTCACGTGATCATGGCTGGGTGCTGTGGTGACACGCCGAGAGTGGCGTTTTCGCGTCCGGGCTGGTAGATGTACTGGGTGGCTGGGGCGGGTGTGACGGATGTGGTG
>JBOHFC010000167.1:0-1641 GCA_050701375.1 Pseudonocardiaceae bacterium | reverse complement strand
CGCGGGTCAAATCGTCGACGAATCCACGGAACGGGGCACCCGCTACCGGTGCGCGGAGAGTGCATCGTGACGTTCACCCGTTTAGGGGTGGAAGGGGTGGAGGACTTCCACCCCAACCCGCGCCGCTACCAGCTCATATATACAACCAATTTGAGTCTGACCTGCGGTTATACGCGCGAGGTGCGGACGGATTTTCGCGGGTTGGGGTGGAAGTCCCCCACCCCTTCCACCCCAAAAAACGTTCCCTATTGCAAACGTCAGTCGGCGGGTCAGCGCGGCCTGTGCAGCCTGTGTGCCGACACCCCGCGGCCCGCTGGCACCAAACGCTCGCCTGGAGAGCTGACCCCATGACCCCGAACGCCACCGCGCTGGCCGACCAGCTCCAGGCGGCCAACGCCGACGCCGAACGGATCCTCTACGAGCTCGCTGCTCGATACGACGGCGAGCGGCCGGTGTGGACCAGCAGCGTCAGCGGCCCGGTGCGGGTGATCCTCGACCGGTTCGCGACCCGGCTGGCCCGTCGCGAGTTCACGATGTGCAAACATCTGTCGCCCGACGCGCCAGGCCCGACGTTCTGGGCGGCGTGGGCACCGGGACGGATTCGCTGCGCGGTCTGCACCCAAGCCGCGGCGCAGCGGATCCAGCACACACCTGAGGACCGGCGTTGTGACGCCTGCCGTCGCGACCGGGGCCACATCCACGGCGGCTTGGTCGTCGTCCCCGGCGGGCTCACCCAGCTACCAGGACGCCTCGGTGTATGGCCGCCGGTGACGGTCTGCCACGGGCTCTGCTGCCCCTGCTTCACCGCCGGCGGTGGAACGTGCACCACAGACGACCAGCGAGGGGCAGCTCGTCGGCACTCGCTGGAGCAGTCGTGATCCCACCCGAGGCGCTGGTGGTGATGATCCCCGGCGACGTCGCCCGGACCCTGCTCGACCGCGCCGGGCTCGACGAGTTCCGGCGAGTGCACCGCGGTGAGGACCGCCGGCTCGACGAGTGCCTTGCCGAGCTGACGCGGGTGGCGCACCGGTGGGACAACCTGCTGACCGAGTACGGACAAAAACTCGCGGCAGCAGCGGACACGGGCGCATCATCGCCGCTGACCACAACACAAGCAGCGCAGCGCGCCCGGGTGAGCCCCCGGACGATCACCCGGGCCATCACCGCCGGCCATCTCCCGGCCACCCGGGTAGGGCGGGCGTACCTGGTCAGTCGCGCCGACATAGACGCCTACACGCGCCGAACGGGATAGGAGACCAGGTGAAGACCAGGTGACGACACCCCGGGGAATTGACTCACCCGAGCGCGCCAAGGCGGCCAGGATCCGTGAGCGGCTGGCCAAAGAGATCGCGCTCATCGACCAACAGCGCAACCTCAGCACTCAGGGCCGCCGCGCCCGTTACGCGCAAGCCGTAGTCAAGGCGCAGGACGAGCTTTCGCGACTACGCGCCGCCGAGGCGCAGCGAATCACCGAGCGCCGTGACGAACTCGTGAAGGATCTGTTCGGCGCGTTTCGCCCCGACGACGCCCGAGTCATTTCATTGCGAGACGCCGCCGACCGGGCATCCCGGATCACCAGTTCCGATGAGGCGGAACGCCTGATGAATGTCGCCGACCAAAACGGTGACCACGTTCTCGTTA
>JBOHFC010000166.1:0-5106 GCA_050701375.1 Pseudonocardiaceae bacterium | reverse complement strand
CCAAGATCGGCCGTTGTGATCAGCACTCGGCCGGGAAGGAACCATCTGTGAGTTTGGACATGAGCGTCGAAGATCGTGATGCGGAGGCCTCTCGCCGGTTGGTGGGTGCGCTGGACCCGTCGATGATGGTGATTCAGCGGGGGCAGGGTCGGGGAATTCCCGTAACGGTTATTCCGCGAAGACGGTCTCGACAACGAATGGGCCGGTCACGATCAACGTACCGCGGGATCGTAATGGTGTTTTCGAACCGCGTATCGTTCCCAAGCACGCCCGGCGGCTGGGTCAGATCGATGAGATGATTCTGTCACTGTATGCCCGGGGGATGACGACTCGGGATATCGAAGCGCATCTGCGGGAGGTGTATGGGGTAAACGCGTCGCGGGAGTTGATCTCGAACGTGACCGATGTGGTGGCTGACGAGATCGAGCTGTGGCGTAACCGGCCGGTCGATGAGGTGTACCCGGTGTTCTCTGGGGGTCTGCTCGCTGTGGTGGAGGCTGATTCCTCGTGTTTATGCAGCTCAGCGGCTGATAGGTAAACGCTATCTGGTGCAACAGGTGTGGTGCAAGTGGCTGGTGGGATTTCACTTGTTTGGGTTGGTGTGGTTGATGCGGGTCATGAGTTCGCGGTTGGTGGCGCGGGCGGCGGCGAGGTCCTCGTCGCGTTCGGCGAGTTGCTGGCGTAGGTCGATGACCTGTTGTTCGAGGTGGGTGATCTGCTGGTTGAGTGCGTCGATGTCGTCGGGAGTCCCGAGCCCGGAGGCGCGCCACGCCTGCTCGCCGAGCGTTTCGGAGAGGCGTTTCTCCAGGTGCTTGACTCGCGTGTGGAGTCGGCCGGTGCGTTCGTGGGCGGCGAGCAGGTCGGCTTGAAGTGAGGTTCGGGTGACCACAGGGCCGGCGCCCTGGTTGGTGGCGAGTGGCTCGGTGGCGAGGGCGTGGATCTTCTGGAGTAGGTCGCGGTGGCGGTAGAGGAATGTCCGGTCCACTCCGGCGGCGCGGGCGATGCTGCTGACGCTGATCTCGGCGCCCTCCGTGCGGGCGTGGTCGAGGGCGGTGAGGACGCGCTGCCGGCGGCGCGCGGTGTCGGCGTGCCGCCCGTCGAGCATCGCCTGGGTCGGCGTGCTCGGCGATACGGTGTTGCTGGTGTGATCGCTGGTCTTGGTGGTGGTCATGCGATGCCCTCCGATGTGGTGGTGGTCAGCGGAGCGGCTGCGGCCACTCGGGCGGTGGGCATGCCGCGGGAAACGGTATGGGTGGCGCGGTGTCGGCGCACCATGGCGACGGCGTCATCGATCTGGGTTTGTTCAGTTTCGTCGAGCTCGGCGATGTCGCCCTTGATCTGGTTGATTAGCTGTCGGATCTTGTTGATCTCCGCCTCGGTGGGGGTGGCGGCGGCGCGGGCCCACTCGTCGAGGCCGTCGATGGTGGCGGCCAGCCGTTCCCGGGTGCGCAGCAGATCATCGAGATGGGCCTGTAGGTCGGGCAGATGGGCGACAGTGGTCCGGAAATGGTCGCACCCGGCGCCACGGAACCGGACGGGGCAGGCGCCGCCGCCGGCTTGCACGTTGGAGGGTTCGGTGCAGTTGCCGTAGGGTACGGCGACTTCCCCGACTGCGTAGCGGACACGTTCGGAGTCCAGCAGCGCGCGGGCATCGCGCCAGATCCGGTCGCCGTGCCGGTCGAAACTGAACGCGGTCACCGTGTCGACGGCAGCGCGGCGGCGATCTTCCCCGACACGCTCTGACGACGTCAGATATCAGAACTGTCCGAATGCCTGGCGTCACTGGCTGCTGCGGCGGCTGACTTCTGCGGCGTAGTCGGTCCAATCGTCGCTGCTCGCGCGTTGCCTGGTGGTCGCGACGGCGATGTGGATGCCGAGCATGCGGGCCAGGATCGCGGCGGGCGGCTCGGTGGCGAGTTGGGACAGCGCTGTGGAGCGGGAGCGGGCGGAGTTGATGCCGAGTTGGCGCAGCCGTTCGGCGAGTCCGAAAGCGCTGATGGGGCGGCCGGGCTGGCCGCCAGGGAACAACCAGGGCGAGCTGCCCTGGTCACCGATGACCGCCTTGCCCCGACGGCTTGTGACGACTTGGCGGATGAGCTCAGCGAGCGGCTCGGGCAGCACGACGGGTTCGTCGCCGAGCCGGATGCTGACCTGGTCATCGCTGGTGCGGACGTGGTCGAGGGTGAGGCGACTGAGCGTGGTGGGCCATTGGGCGTAGAGCAGCACGAGCAGCCCAGCGACGCGGTCCTCAGGCTTGAGGGTGGTGTCGTGCAGCAGCCAGCGGGCCTGTTCCCAGCGGGTTTCGGTGTCGATGACGCCGGAAGGGCCGCTCCAGCGGGTGGCCGGGAACTCGAGCTGTGTCAGCTTGTGCTTTTTCGCCCAGCGAACAAAGTTTCCGGCATCGATGCGGTAGCTGGGTTTCGCGGCGACGAGCCAGGCTTCCAGATCGCCTTGCCCAGCAGTGGCGAGGGTCAGCTGCTGATTGGTGAGCCAGTCGAGCAGGTTGACGGCGGCTTTGATGATCCGCTGGGCCGCAACGACCTGCTCGTGTGTGGTGTCGGCGCCTTTGAGGCGACCACGCAGCCGCCGCAGGACATGCCAGACGGTGTAGCGGTGCAGCATCTGTCGCTCGTCGGGGTCGGGGCGGTCAGCGACGACGCCGACGATCCACCGTTCCAGCCGCGCCATCTGCTCATCGCGTGGCGGCAGCGTCCCGATGGCGACCAGGATGCTGCGCAGATGCTCGATCGTCTTTCCGGCGGGCAACGCGTCCAGGGACGAGTGGGCGAGCGGTTGTCCGGTCAGCTCGCGCAGGATCGCCGGAGCAGCGCTCTTGTCGAGCCAGGCCGCGACCGTGTCGGGCCGGCGCGCCCCGGCGAGGGCGTCGTAGAGGGCCTGAAGCTCTGGGCGGACCTCTCCGGTGTCGTCGCTTACCAGCTCCCGCAGCCGCTGCTCCAAGGTGCAGCGGGCGCACCGGCCGGCGTGGATGCGGCCGGGTTGACCACAGTTCGGGCAACTGCGCCAGAAGTCCGCATCGGGTCGGGTGCAGGTCGCGCAGAGCGGTTCGTCGAGGGTGCCACCACGGATCGGTGCGTCCTGCCCGCAGCCGCTGCAGCGGATCCACCGCTGCCTGCACGCTTGGCACCACGGCTTGCAGGTGGCCTGGGAGATCACACATGGCGCTTGCTTCCCGCAGATCGCGCAGGTCAGGGTCTTGGGCGGCACGCAACTGCCGCAAATCGGCCCGTCGGCGCTCCGAACACTGACCGGACGGCGCCGACCGCAGGCCGGGCAGGTCTCTTGGTTGGCGGGGTCGGTGATCAAACAGTTCGGACACAGCGGTTGGCCGTGCTCATCGCGAGTGGCCGCTTCTCGGATCGCACCGCACCGCGAGCAGGATTGGGCGCGCGACTTGGCCACGCAATTGCGGCACAACCACTGCCCGCCGATCCGGCGGTGCAGCGCGATCACCCGGCCGCAGCGGGGGCAGGCCGGAGGGGCGATCGCCCGCGCTCCGGCGTCGCGGAGTCGGTCGATCAGCCGCAGCACGCCCGGCGCGGGGGCTTGCGCACCGTCCCCGGTGAGCAGATTCGGATTGTCCTCGATAACCCAGGCCAGTCGCCGCAGCTTCGAAGGCCGAGAAAACAAGCCGCGAGCCACAGCGCCGACGACGTCCGACGACAGCGACGGGTCCAGCCTGGTGATCACCTCGGCGAGGACCACCGCCGGGTCCCGGTCATCGTCATCGGGGCACTGGCCGCAGCGCGGCTGTCCCCGCCGGTCGACGGTGATGACCTTGCGTTCGTGCCCGCAGCCGGCGCATCGCTTCGGTCGTGGGCCACACACCGTGCAGTACCAGTCCTGGCTGCGGCGTTGCAGAGTGCGCAGAGGTTTGCCGCAGTCGGCGCAGACCGGCGGCGAAATCTTCGTCGCACCGGCCTCACACAGCGCGATGAGCAGATCTCCGATCCCCCTGGGCGCTGGGGAACGACCGTCGGCCAGCACCGCTGGCCGCTCCAGCAGGGCTTGCGCCAGACCGCGGCGCTTGGCTCGTCCGCCCGCGATGCTCGTCACCGTGGCCTCGATGATCGCGCGGTCCAGCGCGGGCTCACGCGCGGCGACGAGGTCGACGATGACACCGATCGGGTCGGCGAGCACCTCACCGGCCATCCGAGCAGGCATCGCTTACCCGTCGACGCCGGCGATCCGGGCCCGTTTCGGGCGCAATCCGCCGACCCCACCCTCGGCTCCGCCCACCGCCTTGGCTCGGGGGCTCGAGCTGACCGCGGTGATCGGTTCGATGAGCTCGTCCATCGCGCAATCGAGAATGTCCAGCAGCGCCATCAGCACCTTCAGGCTCAATCGCTCGGGCCGTTCTACAACCAGCCGGTAGACCTGGCTCGACGACAAACGGATGCCGCGTTGGGGCAAGCGGTCCGATCAGGTCGGTCGTGGCGAACATCCCCCGGTTGGCCATCACCTGCCGCAGCCGCCACCGGTAGTCAAGCTTGCGCACCATTCACGACTCCTTCCGACACTGACCTGGGAGGTCAAAGGCCGGGGTCAGGGCCTTGCGCAGCGCGGTATTCATGAAGTCACCACTGACATGGGTGTAGATCGCCGTCGACGTGTCACACCGGTGCCCCACCGCCTCCTGGATTATCTTGAGCTGGCGGGTCGTCCGGGCCTGTGACCTGCCTGGTTCCATTGTGGACGTTGTCGTTGACGTCTCGGGTGGATGCATGGTGGTGGCCTTTCAGCAGGGGCTGATCGTTACCGGATTGGGACGCCGGGCGGCTCGGCCCGAGGCCGTGTCGCGGCTGGCCGTCGCGCGTTGCTCGCCGAGGGCCTGGGCGAGTTGCTCTCGGAGCTTGCGGTTCTCTTCGGCCAGCTGCCGGGTCCGTTGGGTGGCCGCTTCCAGCCTGCGTAGCAGCGAGGCGTCCGAGGAGCGCTGCCGAACGGGGACCGGCGTGGCCGGTGCACGACGGTAGGCGGTGCGGAGGCGTTCGATCTCGGCCCGGATGTCGGGGTGAGCGTAGAGCCAGGACCTGGAGACCGCCGCCGCTTGGGCGACGGCCTCGAAGGTGACCGGGCTGCCCTGGGCGT
>JBOHFC010000165.1:0-4885 GCA_050701375.1 Pseudonocardiaceae bacterium | reverse complement strand
GGGCTACCCGGTGCTGCTCAAGCCGTCCGCCGGCGGTGGCGGCAAGGGTATGCGGGTGGTGCGCCGCGTGCAGGACCTGCCCGAGGCCATCGCCGGCGCCCGCCGGGAGGCCCGCGGCGCCTTCGGTAACGGCACGCTGCTCGTCGAACGTTTCATCGCCACCGCGCGGCATATCGAGATCCAGGTGCTGGCTGACGCGCACGGCGCGGCGGTGCACCTCGGCGAGCGCGAGTGCAGCCTCCAGCGCCGGCACCAAAAGATCGTTGAAGAGGCGCCGTCGGTGCTGCTGGACGCCGCGACCCGAGCCCGGATGGGTCAGTGCGCGGTGGCCGTCGCGAAGGCCGTGGGGTACACCGGCGCGGGCACGGTCGAGTTCATCATGCCGGCGGATACCCCGGATCAGTTCTTCTTCCTGGAGATGAACACCCGATTGCAGGTCGAGCACCCGGTCACCGAGCTGGTCACCGGGCTGGACCTGGTCGCCTACCAGCTGCGAGTCGCCGCGGGAGAGCCGCTCGGTTTGCGCCAGGACGACGTCGCCGCGGCCGGTCACGCAGTGCAGGCGCGGATCTACGCTGAGGACCCCGCAAATGGGTTCCTCCCCACCGGAGGACCGGTTCTTCAGCTGGGTGAACCCGCCGGTCCGGGCGTTCGCGTCGATTCCGGGCTGCGGGTCGGTGACACCGTGGGCAGCGACTACGACCCGCTGCTGGCCAAGGTCATCGCGCACGGTCCGGACCGGGACACCGCGCTACGCCGGCTGGACGCCGCGTTGGCCCAGACCAGCATTCTGGGCCTGCGCACCAATGTTGGGTTCCTGCGCGGTCTGCTTGCCGATGCCGACGTGCAGGCCGGAAGGCTGGACACCGGGCTGGTGGAGCGCCGCAAGCCGCCCAGTGCGCAACTTCCTGAGCACGTGCTCGCCGCGGCCGCATTGCGCGCGCTGCTGGCGCTGGAACCCGCTGGGCCGGTGGTGGATCCGTTTGCGCTGCCCGGTGGTTGGCGGATCGGTGAGGCCGCCTGGACCCGTTGGCGGGTGCAGGCCAGTTCCTACGAACCGGTCGAGGTCCGAACCCGGGGCCGGTCCGCGCGCGCCGAGCTCGTAGTCGGCGAGGGCCCCCCGACCTTGGCGTCGGCCCGGTGGGATGACGCGGACCTGGTCGTCACCCTTGATCAGATCACTCGCCGGTACACCTGCGCGGCCGACGGCGCCGCGGTGTGGCTAGGCCGCGGCGGGCACAGCTGGGAGCTGCACGAGCAGCAGCCCCTCGACGCCCCGCCGCGCAGTGCCCCCGGCGGCGGTGGCGCGGTGCGAACTCCGATGCCCGGCACCATCGTCGCGGTCGATGTCGCCGAGGGCCAGCACGTCACCGCAGGCGCCCGGCTGCTCGTGCTCGAAGCAATGAAGATGGAGCATGTGCTCACCGCGCCGATCGACGGGGTGGTTCGCGAGCTGCGCGCCCGCCCCGGTGGCACCGTCGAACGCGGCGCCGTACTGGTGGTCGTTGACCCCGTGAGTGGCGATGAGAGCTATAGCTAGCATCGCCACTCACGGGTTGTCCACAGGGAGGACATGCCGTGCATGAGGAACTGAGCGAGGAGTATGCAGCGCTGCGAGCCACCGTCGAGGAGTTTGCCCGCAAGGACATCGCCCCGGTCATCGCCGACCTCTACGAGCACGGGACATTCCCTTACGCGCTGGTGGCCAAGATGGGGGAGATGGGGTTGTTCGGTCTGCCCTTCCCTGAGGAGTACGGCGGGATGGGCGGCGACTATTTCGCCCTGTGCCTGGCGCTGGAGGAACTGGCTCGGGTGGACTCGTCGGTGGCCATCACGCTGGAAGACAGCGTGTCGCTGGGCGCCATGCCGATCTTCCGGTTCGGCACCGAGGAGCATAAGCAGCGCTGGCTTCCGGAACTGTGCACAGGCCAACGGCTCGGGGCCTTTGGCCTCACCGAGCCCGGTGGTGGATCCGACGCCGGGGCTACCCACACGACCGCTCGTTGTGAGGGCGATGACTGGGTGATCAACGGGTCCAAAGCATTCATCACCAATTCGGGCACCGACATCACCTCTGTGGTCACCGTCACCGCGATCACCGGCGTCAACGGTGGCCGCAAGGAAATCTCCACCATCATGGTCCCCGCCCGGCACCCGGGCTTCACGGTCTCCGAGAGTTACTCCAAAGTAGGCTGGCGATGCTCGGACACCCGCGGGCTGTTCTTCGACGACTGCCGGGTGCCGCAGAGTAATCTACTCGGCGAGCGAGGCCGAGGTTATGCGCAGTTCCTGGCCATTCTCGACGAAGGTCGCATCGCGATCGCCGCGCTAGGGGTAGGCCTAGCCCAGGGCTGTATTGATGAATGCCTATCTTACGCACGACAGCGGCACGCTTTCGGTCATGCCATCGGCAGCTATCAGGCGATCCAGTTCAAGATTGCCGATATGGAGGCGCGGACCCACGCCGCCCGGCTCACCTACTACCACGCCGCCAAGCGGATGCTGCACGGCGAACCATTCAAAAAGGAGGCCGCTATAGCGAAGCTGGTCTCCTCGAACGCGGCGATGGATAACGCCCGGGACGCCACCCAGGTCTTCGGCGGCTACGGCTTCATGAACGATTATCCGGTGGGCCGCTTCTACCGAGACGCCAAGGTCCTGGAGATTGGTGAAGGAACCAGCGAAGTCCAACGCATGCTCATAGCCCGCCACCTGGGCGTCAGCTGACCTGCCCACACCGCGTTCTGGATGCGGACCGCGGTAAATCGGGGTCCGCCAACAGCAGTCTGCATCCAGAACGCGGGAAAAGACGCCGGGGAACTGGGCGAACCCGCGGGTCGGCGGTCGCGATTCGGCAGCCGCGCGTGGGGGCCAGCGCGGCCAGCAACGCGTCCGGTACCAGGTTGCTCTGGACTCCCGGTCCTGGGCCAGCCACTCACGTCCGGCAGGATCACGCGTGACGGTGACGTTTTGCAGACGTCCACTCGCCTTGGCCACGGTACGCTCGGAATTCGGAAGCGGGCGGCAGGAGGTGGCCGTGAGCGTGAACTACCTGGCCAGACCATGGGAGAGCCGACTTTTCCGGCAGTGCCGGCGGGCGTGGGACCTCGGCGCGCGGGAGCGGCAGGACTACGAGCTGGCCGAGCCGGTACGGGTTTTCGACCTTGGTGAAGCGCTCCATGACGCTCTCGACGTCTACTACTTCCCCGGGATGTGGGACTGGAACCGGGCGATCGTGCGACCACTGGCCGTCGCCGGATTCGAGAAGTCGATGCGCAGGCAGCGCGACGCCTACGCGCGGACCCGCGACCTATCCGCTGACCAGGTCCGGGACTGGGAACAGCACCTGGAGCTGGGCAGCGGTATTATGCAGCGATACTTCGAATGGGCGAGCGACGTCGATCGCTTCACCCCGATCCAGGTGGCGTCGCAGTTCGACATCGCTCTGCCCGACCCAGCCGACCCGGATAGTGGGCTGATCACCCCGGATGGTCGGCCGCTGCAGTACCGGGTACGGATCGACCTGGTAGTGATCGACGACCATGAGCTGTACTGGCTCGTCGAGCACCGGATCCTCACCGGCCAGCAGTGGCCGGAGCTCGACCAACTGCTGCTCGACGAGCAGGCGCTGACCCGCAGCTGGGCGTGGCAGCTGGGCTTTCTGGCCCAGCTCGAAGGCACCATCCACAACGAGCTACGCGCTACGGTGCCCGCCTCGGGCAAGCCTGAGGTTCAGGTGCGGGCGATGCCGGGGGTCGGCGGGATCATGACGCAGCGCACCACGGAGTCCTTCCGCCGCACCCATATCCCGCGGGCTGAGCTCGAAATCGCCCGGCATGGCATCTCCGTAGCGTGGGAGATGCAGGATATGACAGACCCGGCACTGCGGATCTATCCAAACCCTACCTGGGAGAACTGTTCGGGCTGCGCGTACCGGCGGCCATGTCTGGCGATCACCCAAGGAATCGACGAGCGCCCGATCATTGATGCGTCCTACCGTAAGCGGGTCGCCGGGGACTTCGAGCTCGGGCGGCTGGGATCGGTGTGGGGATTCGTGCCCGAGATCCATCGGGTCGCGGAGTACCGCGCTCCCGGCGCGGGGCAGTAACGCCGGTGCGCATCCGGGTGGTGAGCTGGAACGTCGATTCCCGACCTACCGGGCTGCTGGACGCCAAGGTCGAGCTGCTCCGCAGGCTGCAGCCTGACCTCGTGCTACTCCAGGAGATCGGCCGCCCGGTCTACCGCGCGCTGTTGCCGCACCCGTCAGCGTATGAGCGGATGCATCGCAAGACCAGGCAGTTCGCCTGGGGCGCGCTGTCCACTGACCTGTGCAAACCGCGGGCCAGCGAATACCGGCTGGGATGCGCCGTGTTGGGCATCTCGAACACCGCTCTGATCGATGCTGCGGTGCTGGACCGCGCGCCGTTCGAAGTCCGTGACCCGGTGCTCCCCGGATTTCTCTGGCGGACGGTGACGGCCCAGGTTGCCTTGTCCAGCGGTGATCTGCTGACCGTATGCAGTTTCCACGGCCGCCAGCCATCCGGCGAGCCCGCTGCCGCGCTGCAGCAAGCGTTTCACGCCGGGATCTCTCGCTGGCTCGCCGATGTGCCCGGGCCGGTCATCTTCGGTATCGACGCCGGACCCCGGGTGCCCGGCAGCGCCGATCCGCTGCTGGGTCCGGCACCGGTCCATCACCTGAAGCACGTGCTCAACGCCGCCGACGACCACGTGTGGGCCACCCCCGGTCTCACGGTGCTCGACGTCCAATGCCTCGCCGACGACGCCGCGGCCGCAGGCAGCGACCACGCCTTGCTGCTCGCCGATCTGGAGTTGTCCACAGCGTCGTGATGTGGATAACCCGTGAGTGGCGATACGAGCCATAACT
>JBOHFC010000164.1:0-15084 GCA_050701375.1 Pseudonocardiaceae bacterium | reverse complement strand
GACGTGCACGCGCACGACACCGGGCAGGTCCTCGACGACCTGGGGATCGCGGTGCGGGCCAGTCACCACTGCGCCTGGCCGTTGCACCGCCGCTTTGGTATCGCCGCGTCGGTGCGAGCGAGCTTCGCCGTGTACAACACCCCCGCCGAGGTCGACGCGCTGCTCGCGGGCGTGCACGAGGTGCGCCGCTTCTTCCGGGTGCCCGCATGAAACTGGAGCAGATGTACCAGGAGATCATCCTGGACCATTACCGCAATCCGCACCGGCAGGGTCTTCGCGAGCCCTTCGACGCCGAGTCCTACCAGATCAACCCAACCTGCGGCGACGAGGTGACGCTGCGGGTGGTGTTGGAGGGTGACCGGGTGACCGACGTGTCCTACGACGCGATCGGCTGCTCTATCAGCCAGGCGGCGACGTCAGTGCTCACCGACCTGGTGGTCGGTCGGACCGTCGCCCAGTCGACGTCCACGATGGACGCCTTCGTGGCGATGGTCCAGAGTCGCGGGCAGGCGGAGCCTGACGAGGACGTGCTGGAAGATGCGGTCGCCTTCGCCGGCGTATCGCAGTACCCGTCCCGGGTGAAATGCGCCCTGCTGGGCTGGATGGCGTTCAAGGACGCCGTCGGTCGGGCGGACGCCGCCAGATCAGACAACGGTGCTCAGCGAGCGGAGGCCTAATGAGTCTGAACGAGGAGACGACCCTGAACGAGGAGTCCGAGGTAGTGCGCGGGGCCACCGGGATGCCTGAGGTCCCGGTGCCCGGTCCGGCGGGCGACCTGGCCGACGTCGATGACCTCGAGGAGGCCATGCGCGATGTGGTCGATCCGGAGCTGGGCATCAACGTCGTCGATCTGGGCCTGGTCTATGACATCCGGGTCGACGAGGGCAACGTCGCCACCCTGGACATGACGCTGACCTCTGCGGCCTGCCCGCTGACCGACGTCATCGAGGACCAGACCCGCGCTGCACTGACTGGTGGCCCTGGTGGGGGATTGGTTGACGATGTGCGGATCAACTGGGTATGGATACCGCCGTGGGGCCCGGACAAGATCACCGACGACGGCCGCGAGCAACTGAGAGCCCTCGGCTTCACGGTCTGACGCCACTGATCACTACTTGTGTGCCTGTGGTGACATAGGGTGTCGTTGGGCGCACACCAGCGGCGATCATTTAGGTAGGCGAGCTGAGGGGCCGTTACGATCCCGGTCGCCCCGGCCGCCGTCATCGCCCAAGTCAGCCGGTCGCCCCGTCAGGCCCAACTTCGTCGCCTGCTCCGAGGGTGTGACGTCGCTGAACTGGACCAGGACACCGCACACCGGGTCGGTCGGATCCTCGCCCAGGCTTGCACCTCTGACATCGTCGACGGGGCAGTCGTAGCCGTAGCCGTAGCAGTCGCCCGCTCCGCTGCCGTGGTGACGAGCGATCGAGCTGATATCGCCCATCTCTTCCAATCAGCCGGTACCGATCTTCCCATCATCGATGTCTGACCAGGCGGTCGCTAACTGGCGTCCGCGGCAGTGGATCAGGTCACTGGCGCAGCGCCGGCGAGGGTGTCCAGGACCTGCTGCCCGTATTTTGCCAGCTTGCTCTCGCCGACACCGTTGACCGTGCTGAGCGCAGCCAGGGTCGACGGGGCTTCGGTGGCGATCTGGCGCAGGGTCGCGTCGTGGAAGATCACGTAGGCGGGCACCGCCTGCTCCTTGGCAGCGGCGGCCCGCCAGGCGCGGAGTTGCTCGAACACCGGCACTGCAGCATCGGGCAGGTCGACGGGTGCCGCGCGGCGGGGTTTGGCGGTCTTCGCCGTTGGCGCTGCTCGTTCGGGTTCGCGACGCAGCAGGACCTGGCGCTGCCGGCTCAGCACCTCGCCGCTGGAGTCGGTGAGCACCAACGTGCCGTAGTCGCCCTCGACGGCGAGCAGGCTCTGGGCCAGCAGTTGGCGCACCACCCCGCGCCACTCGCTCTCGCGCAGCTCCGTGCCGATGCCGAACACCGTCAGACCGTCGTGGCCGAACTGGGTGATCTTGGGCGTCGTCTTGCCAAGCAGGATGTCGATCACCTGGCCCGCACCGAACTTCTGGCGACGTTCCCGGTCGAGCCGCAACACTGTGGAGAGCAGCTTCTGCGCGGCGATCGTGCCATCCCAGGTTTCCGGTGGGGACAGGCATGTGTCGCAGTTGCCGCACGCGATGGAGTGCTGACCGAAGTAGGCGAGTAGCTGACCGCGGCGGCACTCGACGGTCTCGCACAACGCCAGCATGGCGTCGAGGTGGCTGGCGAGGCGGCGGCGGTGGGCGCCATCGCCCTCAGAGGTGTCGATCAGCTTGCGCTGCTGCACGACGTCGGCCAGACCGTAGGCCAACCAGGCGGTGGCGGGCAGCCCGTCCCGGCCAGCCCGGCCGGTCTCCTGGTAGTAGCCCTCGACGGACTTGGGCAGGTCGAGATGGGCCACGAAGCGCACGTCGGGTTTGTCGATGCCCATGCCGAACGCGATCGTGGCGACCATGACCAGGCCGTCCTCGCGCAAGAAGCGAGCTTGGTTCGCGGCCCGGGTACGCGCGTCGAGCCCAGCGTGATAAGGCAGTGCCTCGATCCCGTTCTCGGTCAGGAACTGGGCGGCCTTCTCCACCGAGGCGCGCGACAGGCAGTAGACGATGCCCGCGTCGCCGGGGTGCTCGGTGCGCAGCAGTTCCAGGAGCTGCCGCTTGGGCTCGTTCTTGCCCACGATGCGGTACTGGATGTTCGGGCGGTCGAAGCTCGCCACGAAGTGACGGGCGTCGACCAGGTTCAGCCGCGACGCGATCTCGGCGTGCGTCGCCTTGGTGGCTGTCGCGGTCAGCGCGATCCGGGGCACGGTGGGCCACCGCTGGTGCAACGCCGACAGCGCGAGGTAGTCGGGCCGGAAGTCGTGTCCCCACTGGGCCACGCAGTGCGCCTCGTCGATGGCGAACAGCGAGATCGTGCCGCGATCGAGGAGGCTGCTCGTCGACTCGACGCGGAGACGTTCCGGCGCCAGGTAGAGCAGGTCGAGCTCACCGGCGAGGAAGGTGGACTCGACCCGACGGCGCTCGGCGGGCTGCTGGGTGGAGTTGAGGAACCCGGCCCGGACGCCGAGCGCCGTCAGGGCATCGACCTGGTCCTGCATGAGCGCGATGAGCGGCGAGATAACGACGCCGACGCCGTCTCGCACGAGCGCGGGAATCTGGTAGCACAGCGACTTGCCCCCGCCGGTCGGCATGAGGACGAGAGCGTCACCGCCGGCGGCGACGTGGTTGATGATTTCCTGCTGGGCCCCCCGGAACGAGTCATAGCCAAACACGCGGCGCAGCACCCGCAGGGCCTCGCCCACGTCGAGACCCGTACCGGGGACGACCATCCGGCGATCCTAGGACCCGGGCGTCATCGCCGGCGGCGGTGTTCGGGTTTGGGCCGACCGATAGCCGGGAAGCCGTTGCACACACAACCTTTGTCTCGAGGAGGGCGCCGTGGACGCGCCACGACACCCACCTGTCCTGGGCAAAGCTGTCCCGTCGCCGCGCCAACCGGCGACGGTGAACCGCCTGATGAGGACTGCGCAGGCGAAATCATCCCATCGCCCGGAAGCAGCCGAGGGTGGCTCTGGCGGCGGGGAAAGTACGCTGACCGTGGTCGTCGCGCTTGCGATCAACTTGTCGATCGCGGTAATGAAGGCGGTCGCCGGAGTATTAACCGGATCGGCCGCGATGTTGGCCGAGGCGGCGCACTCGGTCGCCGACTCGTCCACCGAAGGGCTACTACTCGCTGCGCTGCGGCACTCGGAGCGACCGGCCGACCGGCAGCACCCGTTCGGCTACGGCAAGGTTCGCTTCTTCTGGGCCCTCATCGCCGCGGTGTCGATATTCGTCACGGGCGCGCTGTTCTCGGTGTATGAGGGCGTGCGCACGATCTTCGGCGGGGGCGAAGAACAGAGCCTGGTGTGGGTGGCCTTCCTCGTGCTTGCGCTGTCGTTCGTGATGGAAGGCATCTCCTGGATCCGCGCGGTGCGTCAGATCCGTCGTGAGCTGGATGAAGAGGGCCAAAGCCTGATCGAATACCTGCACACCACCGATGATCCCACCGTCAAGACCGTTTTCTTCGAGGACACCGCGGCGCTGGTAGGCCTGCTGATCGCCTTCGGCGGAGTCGGCTTGCACCTGCTCACCGGCTCGGCGCTGTGGGACGGCTTGGCCTCGCTGCTGATCGGCGCGCTCCTCGTTGTAGTGGCCTATCTGCTCGGCCGCACGAACATGCGGCTGCTCATCGGGCAGCAGGCCGATAGACGGCTGGTCCGGGCGATCTACGCACAGCTGGAAGCGGAACCGGAAGTCGAGCAGGTGGTCGATCTGCTCACCATGATGACCGGGACCGACAAGGCCTTGCTCTGCGCGCGGGTGGACTTCGCGAGCTCGCTGTCCGCCGACGAGTTGGAACGAGCGTGCGTGCGCATCGACGACGACCTGCGGCGTGAGTTTACCGACCTGGACGAGATCTTTCTCGAGCCGGTGCCTCGAACCGATCTCTCGTCGCGTGCGCGAGTGGTCAACCGGTACGGCTCGGCGCTGGACAATCTTCGCTCATGACTGGGCCGCTCCATTCGTCCGCTGAAGGCGGCGACACGACCGTATCCCGTCGGTCCGACATGACCTATCACCGAAGGAACGGCCGCCAGCGGGCGAGAACCCCGCGTGAGGATCCCCGCTCCGCGCTACCCCACAGCCTGGTGGTCGGCGCTGC
The DNA here is from genome assembly GCA_050701375.1 of Pseudonocardiaceae bacterium. GTDB lineage: Bacteria > Actinomycetota > Actinomycetes > Mycobacteriales > Pseudonocardiaceae. Next base: position 10,336 of record JBOHFC010000164.1, on the reverse strand, counting down.
CTGGTCTTGGCGGCTGCTGCTGGTGGGGATCACGGTGTACGCCGCCGTACGGGTGCTCGTGCTGCTGTCGCTGGTGGTGATCCCGTTGGTCGCCGCGCTACTGCTCGCGGCGTTGCTACGGCCGGTGGCGCAGTTGCTGCAGCGACGCCTGCCGGGGCCACTATCCGCCCTGGTGACGCTGTTGCTGGCCACCGTCGTATTGGGCAGCCTTGGATACCTGATCGGGTTGCGCTTCACCCGGGAGCTACCGTCGCTGATCGGGCAGTTGGTTGGTACCGTCCGCCGGCTCCGCGCTGTTCTGAGCGCCGGTGGCCCGGGTCAGCTCCAGCTCGACCAGATAGAAGGGTCGGTGATCAACTGGTTGCAGCGCAACCGGAGTCAGGCTGTCGACTACCTCACCACCGGCGCCGGCTATCTCCTCGAGTTCGCCACCTTGACGGTGCTCACCCTGTTCATCACCTTCTTCCTGCTCTACGACGGCGAGCGAATATGGCGTTGGCTGCTCACACCGCTACCGGCGCGCCAGTCCCTTCGAGTGGACCTGGCCGGGCGGGCCGCCTGGGGCACCATCACCGGTTACGTGCGCGGTACCGCGGTCATCGCCACCATCCACGGCATCGTGATCGGGTTTGTGGTGTACCTGCTGGGCGTGCCGCTGGCGCTCCCGTTGGGGGTGCTGGTGTTCATCGGCAGCTTCATCCCGTTCATCGGTGCACTCGTCGCGGGCGGCCTGGCCGTCCTGGTCACGTTCGGCACCCACGGGTGGCTGAGCGCGCTGATCCTGCTCGGAGTCCTCATCGCCGAGAGCCAGCTGGAAGTCCATTTGCTCCAACCAGTGATCGTCGGCCGCTACGTGCGGCTCCATCCGCTCGCCATCGGTCTCTCCTTTGCGGTCGGCACCGTGCTCGCTGGAATCGTCGGAGCAATCGTCGCGGTGCCTACCGCCGCCGTCATTCACCAGGCATGGCCGGCGATACGCGGTCAAGGTCGGGACCGTCGCACCAGGCAAAAGGATTAGGGGTCGAACTCGGCGACACCAGGGCTAAACCACAGGCTCTGACCCACATCGCGGCCTTGTGCCCGCCCGGCTGCTTCAACAGCGTCGGTGGTGGGTAGTCCGAGGGGGCGACCGAGTAAGGAGGCACATCCGTGGTCCACCACCGAATTGCCACGATGCAGTTGTCTCGGCGGCCGAGCGGCCTCGCGAGCACCGTCCCACCTGATCCCGAGCCCACGCCGGACCCTGGCCCCGGACCACTGCCCCAGCCGCCGCCGCCGAAGCCCATCCCGCCGCCGCCAGCACCCGACCCCCCGCCGCCCCCGCAGCTGGGTCAACGCCCGCCGATACGCTCAGTCGTGCACCGATCGCACGGTTATCCGGCCCAGCGCGAAAGCCGCCAGCGCGGTGACCACCGCTCCGAGGCCGAAGAAGTAGCCGAGCTGCTCAAGCAGCTGTAGTAGGTTCCCGCCGAGCGGTGCACCGATCGGCGCCGCCAGCCCACCCACTCGCCACAACTGGCTGATCACCGGCCCGACCGTGAACCAGATCCCGCCGATCAGGGCGAGCCACGCCCCCATCCCGGCGCTGGCCCGGTTTGCGCTCGGGCCGAGGATCAGGCCACCGAGGAGCACCGCGATACCTGGCAGGATGTCCAGCCACAGGCGGTCGTAGGTGAAAAACCACGGAACCGTGACGCCGAACGTGTAGCCGAAATACGGTCCGACGAAGGGGACTATGGCGCCCCAGATGCCGAGCAGCACAAGCAGAAAGGCGCTGCCCGCCCCACGGCTGCGCTGCATCGCGAAACCCGATGTCCGAACGTCAGACCGGGTGCCGAGCGAAGATGTCGACATGACGATCTCCTCATGAGGGTACTTTCAAAACCGTTACCCGGCCCTCCTTCCGGGCAACTCCGCCGGTATCGCGAACGACGGCCTATCCGTCGGTGAGGACGACGGCCGCGTCGGGTTCGGTGACGCGGAAGCTGAAGCTTTCTTCCAGATAAAGCGTCACCAGTTCGCCGTCGTGCCGGGTGTAACCGATCGAGAAGTCCTGCCCGACGTCGAGGATGAAGTCGCCCCCCCGCTTGCTCACCACCAGGGCGCCGTCCAGGCCGGGAACCCATACGATGTCTCCGCCCAGGATCCTGGTCAGATGCTCCCGCAACGGATAGCCGCCGCTTTCGGTCGTCTCCGCTATCCGGGTGTATCCCTCGGGACTGATGGCCAAGGCGTACGGACCTTCGATACCGGCCTGACGGAGCAGGTTGGTCGCTTTGGCGATGGCGTGTGGGTAGGCCTTGGCGTCTAGTCCCAACGTCAACGAGGGATAAGAGCTGCTTTCCACGATTCCGGTGATTCCCGCTTCCGGCCAGCCGTGGAACACGGCGCGGTTCTCGATCAATGCGGCATCGTGGGCGGCGCGGTCGAGATCGGCATAGTCCACGTCGGTGGCGCCGCGTTCGGCATCCTGCAACCCGGAGCACTCCACGGTGAAGCTCACTCGGAGCTCACTCAACGCGAGGACCCGCCGTTGCCGGGCGACAATGCTCTCGAACTTGGTGCCCGGCGGTGCGGTCTCCAGTGCTGTGGTCCGGCCGAGGTTGGTGGCGGAATGCGTCCAGCCGTGCGGTCCGGACCAGTCGACCACCCGGCGTGCCGCGAGTCTGGCGGTGAGGCGCTCCTTGGCCTCGTCGTCGATCTGCTGCCACCCCGCCGCAGGGATCGGTGCGTACTTTCGTAACAGATGATCGGTCATCATCAACGTCCCTTCAGGCTGCCGATACCCAGCGAGCTGTTCCCGCCCTCGCCAGCGGAGATCTCCTGCTCTACCGCGTTGACGTACGCTTGGGGGTCCTTGTCGCTGGTATCCAGGTCCCGGGCATCCGAGTGGTCTGTTTTGAACTTCAGGAACTCGTGGCCCAGGTCCACGCGCATACTCAGCGGGGCGTTGCGGCGGAAATCGGGTAGGGCGTCGTCCTCTTCCTCAGCCATATGACTGCTGTTGGCCGTCCGGGCGTGCCGGACGCCGTCCCACCATTGCGGGCTGCCGATCGGATGCCGGGCTGCCTCCCGAACCCCGTCCCGGATGTCGTTGTGATCACCGATCGCATCGACGGTCTCGTCCTCAGCGTCATCGCCACGGCGTAGCAGCTTCGGATAGAAGACCGCTTCCTCGGCCGCTGCGTGCACTTCCAGCAGCACCGCGAGGGGTTCCCAGATCTCGCGTAGTTGCTCGGGTTCGCGGGCGTCGTCCAGCGCCGCGAACTCCCGACGGAAAGTTTCGTGATCGTCCAGGATCAGTTGCGTGATATCCGACATGTCGCCTCAGGGCCTCCTCAGCTCAGCCGAGCGAGTTGATCAAGCCCGGTGACTTGAATCCCATACCGCGAGGATGCCCGCTTCCCTGATCCGCTACACATGCTTCGCCGGGAACAATGATGGGTGCGGGCAGTGTGCGATCGGAGGAGCTGACGTGACGGGCAGTGTTGCCGTGATGGGGACAGGGATCATGGGCGCGGGAATGGCCCGCAGCTTGGTACGGGCGGGCCTGGACGTCACCGTCTGGAACCGCAGCGTGGACAAGGCCCGGCCGCTGGCCGATGACGGGGCCACGGTTGCCGTGGATGCGGCCGAGGCGGTGACCGGTGCCGACGTTGTGGTGACGATGCTCTTCGACGCCGACGCTGTGGCCGAGGTCATGCAACGGGCCCTGGCCGCGACGCCAGAGCACGCGGTCTGGGTGCAGACCAGTACGGTCGGCCTCGCCGGCACCCAGCGTCTGGCCGAGCTCGCCGACCGCTATGGCCGTGGCTACCTCGACGCACCCGTGCTCGGCACCAAGCGGCCCGCCGAGCAGGGCGAGCTGATCGTGCTTGCGTCGGGACCGCGCGCGCTGGAACCCCAGGTGGCGCCGGTGTTCGAGGCGATCGGTAGCAAGACGGTCTGGGTCGGCGAGCGGGTCGGTGACGGGCATCGGCTCAAGCTCACGCTCAACTCCTGGGTGTTGTCCATCACCGCCGCGACCGGGCAGGCCATCGCGCTTGCCCGTGGCCTCGGTGTGGACCCGCAGCTGTTCTTGGACGCCATCGCCGGCGGCGGCACCGACAGCCCATACGCCCAGCTCAAGGGCCGCACCATGATCGCAGGTGAGTTCCCACCGGCGTTCGGCTTGGCGGGCGCGGTGAAGGACGCCGAGCTCATCGTCGATGCGTTGCGCGAGGCAGGCGACGACCCATCGCTGATGCAGGCGGTCCATCATCTCATGTCGGCGGCGGCCGCCGCCGGGCACGCGGACGAGGACATGGCCGCCGTAGTCTACGCCTTCCGCTGACCGATCCGGCCGCGGCTGTGCCAGGCTCGACGATGTGACCGATACTGCGCCGCGTTCCCGGGTCAGTTCCTGGCGCTATGCCCTGAGCACCACCAACCCGCCCGAGGGCCCAATCGACGCGGTGACCCGCTGGATCGTGGTGTCCCGCGCCGCCGTGCTGCCAATGACGCTGGTCGCTGGGTTGGTGGCGGGGCTGCTCGCCGCGCGAGCGCCCGGGGTCGACTGGCGCTGGCTGATACTGGCCGTCATCGGGATCACTCTGGCGCACGTCGCCAACAACCTGATGAACGACCTTTACGACACCAGCTCTGGTTCGGACACCGCGAACTACCCGCGGGCGTTGTACGCTCCGCATCCGATCCTGTCCGGGCTGGTCACCCGTAGGGCGCTAGTGGCGTCGGTGCTTGTCGTCAATGCCGCAGACCTGGCGATCCTCGTCGTTCTCGGGTTGGCTCGGGGCTGGCCAGTGGTGGCGTTCGCGGTGGCCGGGTTCGTGCTGTCGGTGGCCTATACCGCACCGCCGCTGCGGCTGAAGAAGCGCGGCCTGGGGGAGCCGGATGTGTTGCTGGTCTGGGGCCCGCTGATGGTCGGGGGCACCTATTACGCGGCGGTCGGCTCGATCACCTGGCAGGTGTTGCTGGCGTCGCTGCCTTACGCACTGCTGTGCACGTCGGTGCTGATGGGCAAGCACACCGACAAGATCCCCTACGACGAGCCGCTAGGGATCCGCACGCTGCCGGTGATGCTCGGCGAGCGGCGCGCCCGGGCCGCGACGCTGGGTCTGATGGCCGGCTTCTACCTGCTCATCGTGATCTGCGTGCTGATCGGCGCGCTGCCGTGGCCGGCGCTGCTGGCACTCGGTGGGCTTTACCGGCTGGTCACGGTGTGGTCCTGGTTTCGCCAGCCTCGACCGGAGCAGCCACCGCGACCGGTGCCGGTCTGGCCGCTGTGGTTCGCCGCGCTGGCGTTTGTGCACCTGCGGGTTTCCGGCCCCTTGCTCGTCGTCGGCCTCGCCGTCGCTGCGTTCGCCGGGATCTGACCGGCGGGGAATCGGCGCGCGAGCGATGACACGGTGGGTGCGGGCCATCAAGCACGGCTGGGTGCTCACCGACCGCGTGCCAGGTCCTGACGTCGATGAGTTCGCCGAGGCGGGCGAGGTGGTAGCTGCGCTAGCCGGGCCGCATGGCGGCCGCGACACGTTGCTGGCCGTTCAGCACCCGCATCGCACGCCCGAAGCGTTGGCGCAGGGACTGTCGTTGACTGATGCGTTGCCAGCGGCCCGCCGAGCCCTGGACCGGCTGCGGGGCAGCGCGTATCGCCAGGTAACCGAGGTGGTGGCGCCCTACCGAGTGGACGGCCCGGATGGGGTGGCGGTTGGCCTGTTGTGTCTGGTCGATCCGGCTGCGGTGGACGTGCACGGGATGTCCTGGGTACGACACAGCGAGGAGGTCTATCCACAGGTGGTGATCGAACGAGCAGCGGTGCTCGCCGGGCTTGGCTGTGCCACCAGTGCCGCGATGCTCGTGCCCGTCATAGCCGGCGCCCAGCTGACCGCAGCGGTGCTGGCCAGTATCGATGGCCTGGGGGCGCCGGCGGTGTCGACCATCGATTCCGACGGTCGTACGCATCAGCTGTGGTTGCTGGGCTCCGGAGCCGGGCAGGATGTGGTGCTCGCCACCGTGGCCTGCGGTCCGCTGCTCGTCGCTGACGGGAACCATCGGGTGGCCGCTGCGGCGGCCGGCGATCGGTCCAGCCTGCTCGCGTTGGTGACCGGCGGTCCGGTGCTGCGGATCAGCGCGATCCACCGGGCGCTGGTCGGTACTGGACTGACGTCCGGTGATCTGGTTGACGCCTGGCTTCGAGCCGGGTTGGTGGTGCAGGAAGGCCGGGCGCTCGGCCCACCGCGCCATCCGGGCAGCGTGGTGGTCCGGACATCTGGCGTCGATCTGCGCGTCACGTTGCCCGGACCCGAGCCCGGCGAACCGCTGCCCAGGATCGACCACGGGCTGGTCGAGCGGGTGCTGATCGCTGAAGCGCTGGGCATCGATCCGGCAGGTCCGCACGTGCGGACCCTGCCGGCGGGGCATCCTGCGGGTCCGCAGGTCGACGCCGTGCTGCAGCTGGCTGCCGTGCCGTTTGCCGACGTGCTTGCCGTACACCAGCAAGGTCGACGCATGCCGCGCAAGAGCACCTACTTCACCCCGAAACCCCGCAGTGGGCTGCTGCTGGCGGACCTCACCGAGTGACCAACCGGCGGTCGGTGCAACTGCACCCGGCCAAGTCGTCTTCCGATGATCTCGGCAGTCATCCAGCTGCACGTCGGCTGCCGGCGCCGGTCGGTCGGGGAACCGGGGTTCAGCAGTCGCAGGTCGGTGGGAGATACCGTGTCGCACGGGATGTGGCTATGCCCGAAGACCAACACGTCGGCGTCGGGGAACCGGGTGGCGCACCGCTGCTCCCGGTCGCGCGCCGACCCCGTCTCATGTACCACTGCCAGCCGAAGTCCGGCCAGTTCGGCGGTCGCCACCTCCGGCAACCGTGCGGACAACGCCGGCCCGTCGTTGTTACCGACCACCCCGATCAACCGGGCCGATCGGGCCAGCAACGCATCCAGTAGCTCGACGCACCCCCAGTCGCCGGCGTGCCCCACGACGTCCGCATCATCGACAGCCCGCCACAGCTGCTCGGGCAAGTCCCGGGGCGATGTAACTACTGAGTACAGCGCGCGTGGGACCGGCTAGGTAGTAGGACGGCGGCACGTTTGCGGGCGAGGTATCCGCCACGGCGCAGCGCTGGGTTGTCGTTAATGAACGCTGTGTGACTGGATTCCCTCGGACGCTAGGTAGTCATCGCCGACGATCCCACGTAGTGCACCATGTCGACTCTTCTCAACGGGACGGGTGCGAGCTTCCCCCGGTTGGAACGAGCCCGCCCGAGCGCTGCGCGCGCCGCGCCGAGGCAGCGGTGGACTACCTAGGACTACCCCCGCCATGGGTGCTGACCAGCAACATAGCGGCTCGGATGATCGCGGGGAAAGGCTCGGACGACGTCGGGCGGTAGGTACCGGCCTTGCGCAAGCCTAAGTAACCGATAGCCGCTGACAAAGTAGTCAAAAAACGGCTTCGCGGCTAAGTGATGCGGTGCAGAAGATTAGGTGCGAATGGATATTGTCAGGCGCTCTCCTCGCCACCATGGTGATATTAGCCGAATCGGCAATGAGTTCGGTGAGGTGTTCTGTTCGGGGCCACTGAGGTCACTCTCTAGGAGGATTTGCATGTCTGACGCATTGAGCTTTGCCGAGATCGACGGGCTGCACGTGGAGCTTCTCCCCGCGCGTACCGTGATGTCCACGTTCGCCACGCACGAGTGCGAGGGCGGCGACGGCGGTACCGGTGGCGCCGGTGGCGCGGCCCAGGGCGGCCTGGGGATCAACATCCTGAGCGGCATCGGCATCCTGGGCACTGGTAGCGCCAGCGCGGGTGACGCCTTCGGCGGCGCAGGTGGCAGCGCTAACGGTGGCAACTGCTGACCAGCTCAGCTGAGTTGAGCCGGTGATCACGGGCGGTGCCGTCGGCTAGGGGACGGCACCGCCCAGAGCTGGCGGCAGCGCTCAGGCGGTAGTGGGGCAGGCGACTACTCCTCCAGTCGTGCCGTGCCGCCACGCGATCACATGATCGCGTGCGATGTCGTCGGCAATGGAGGGGTGGCCCCTCGCAGCCACCCCTCCGACCTATTTCCCCCCTCCGTGGTGATCACATCTTGGGTTATGCTCGGCCGTTGCTGTATTTCGCGGTCGGGTTCGGATTTGCTTGCCGTGATGATGGTTAGTGCACGCCATTCCGTCACGTTGTCGAGAGACGTGCCAGGCGTCACGTTCCGGAGCCGCGCAACCTCTTCGGGCGCAGTCGGATCCCATCCAAGCTCAACGAGGCTGCACAGCATCCCCTCGGAACTCTCACCCCGGTAACGGCGCCGGCGCATTTTCTTCCCGCCAGGCAAGCGGGATCTAGGTGGCGCGACGGGCACCAGGTCGCCCTCGCGGACGTTCGGCGGCCCGCCAAAGACGATCTGTACCGGCTCACCGATGCCGAGGTCGACCTTGGCAATCCGGATGAGGTCCGCATTGGGGTGGGGTTTTACCTCGACAACCCGACCGACGAGGACCCCGGAGGTGATCACGGAGACGGGACGATACAAGAGAGTCAGTCCTGGTTCTGACGCGGGGTTGTTACAGGTCCACGCGGCTGGACCACAGCGACTCGAACGCAGCGCGTGCGTGCTTGGCGTGGTTGCAGCTCATCAACATGTCGGCGTTGGAGTCGACGTTCGGCCTCGTGACGTAGCCGAGCCAGTGGTCGTCGCTGAGATACTTGCGGAACTGGGTAAAGAGGGCGGGTTCCTCGCGCTCGAAGGCCGCGACGTCAAGGCCGTACAGCCCGACACCTGGGCTGACCGGCCTCGCTGCCCGGCCGAAGGCGAGGTTGCCGTGCAACTGGTCACCCGGAACGGAGGGTGCCAGTAACGAACGGAAGCTGGCCACGGTGCTGCCCTGGTCGCTCTCCCCGCCAGGAAGCAGGAACCGGTACTTGGCTCCCCTCACGAGGTTAGCGGCAACGACCTGGAGGAACTGCCCTGCGGCGGGGTCGGCGCCCGACATTGGGATCACGTCGGCGGTCAAGGTCATGGTCACGATGTCCGCTCTGCGGCAATACCGTTCGACGCGTAGTACCTCGTCCTGCTGGATTAAGCCTTCGCGGCCGGCGGTATCGGAGTTCGCCAACTCTCGTGCAACGTTGTCGATTCGGTCAGCGAGCACTCGACCGATGCGGGTGAGGAGGTCCGAGTGACGGCTGGCGCGGGCTTGCACGTCCGCGAGCGCGTGTTCGACATAGTGGGCCAGGGGACCAGGATCCACCACCGGAGCCACGGGTTCGCCGTACACGAGGTAATCCAGACTGACTCCGAAGAACTCACCAAGAGCGATTAGCTTCTGGAAGCTGGGACGTGTCTGTCCTCGCACGTACTGCGACAGCGCCGCAGCGCTGACCCCCACCTCGTCCAGGATGGCCTGTCGATTGCGGTTGTAGCCACCCCGTTCGATCAAGCTACGGAGCATCTCCTCCAGCTTCACCTCTCGGTTCTGCACTTCATCCTCCGACGCGCATGCTCTGGGCCGGGTGACCATCGGTGTGGACATCATCAAGTCCTGCTTGATTTGCTGTCAAGTAACTCTACAGATCCGGGGTTGCTCACGGCTATTTATTTTGCGAGCGATCGAATCTTCATTTGTGCTGCTGAACGGCTGCTCTGACTACACGTTCTGGTGTCGCGCTTCATGCGCCGTCAGTGACACTCGTGTTGACGCGACCACCGATGCGTCCGCGCGTAAGTGGTGCTTAATCAAATGTCAAGTATGGCTTGAGGTTCTGGTTGCTCTCCTGTGTGAACGAGGCATACTTAAGTCAGTCGTAGCACGCATCACTGACGACGAAAGGGGAAGGCGATCATGTCGAAATCTCACCGGAGCGCGACACGCTTTCCCGGGACTCGGCCCGCGGGCCGTGGTCAGGGAGCGAGACGTGGCGGGATGCACCGCGGAACACGGTGACCCTGCAGGTGTTGAGCGCGGTACTGCTGGTCTGCCTAGGAATGCTGCTCGGAGCGACCTGGACCATTCAGGCCTTACAGCCCAGGCTTCGACGGCAGGCCGAGGAACGTCGCCGGTTGAATCAGGAGTGGTTGGCGGTTCGCACCGCCCATCGGCAACGCGGTGACTGTCCACGCTGCGGAAGTCCATGGTCGGAGCGGGACTGGTATATCGCACCGGCGACGGTCGAGGATCGACCGGATGACGATTGAGCACGACCTGTTTGGGCGGCTAGTACTACAGCCGCATCTTGGGATGTTTGATGCGTTGTCGCTGGTAGTGGCTGCGGCGGGCGCGGGTTTGGTGGCGTCGTCGCCAGTCTGACCAGTGATCGGCGTGTGTCTGAGAGTGTGTGT
>JBOHFC010000163.1:0-3183 GCA_050701375.1 Pseudonocardiaceae bacterium | reverse complement strand
GCACGCCCCACAACGGCCCCGCCATCGCCCAGAACCCGGTGACGTCCTCGTGTGGGCGGGTGGGCATGGGCACCGGCGGTGCGGCCGCGCGGACGAACGCTTCGGCGTACGGGTCGTCGATGAGCTTATCCGCCCGGCGTGTCTCCAGCGAACGTGCCGCAGCCACGGCCAGCGCCGTCAGCCCGACGCTGGTGTTGACATCCCACTGTTCCACCGCGCTGTCCATGGCGTCCGACTATGCACGACCGATCGGCCGATCGGGAAACCATTTTCCGACCGCGTAGGACATGGGGCGAAGCTCTTTTAGTGATGATGTAGCTGGGGAATGATGAGGTAAATGCTGTAGAGCACCACTGCTGCGCAAGCGGCAAAGCACAGCACCGCACCGGTCAGCGCGACGGTGCCATCGCCGCCGCGCTCGGTGACGGTCTCGCGGCGGGACAGCGAGAGGACACCGAGGCTGAAGATGCCCACCACACCGACCGCGACACCGATGCTGACCACCGCAACTTCGCCGAGCGCAGTCCAGTCGAGGTGCATGGCTTCCCTCTCAGGCCGCAGTTCCGAGCGCCGGGCGCTGGGCACGCGCCGGCGGTAGATCGTTGACGTTGTTCGCGGTTACCGGCTCGCGGCGGGACACCGCGTAGACCGCCACCGCCACGGCGAGCGCGACCAGACCGATCACCACGACGCCCAGCGTCCCGCGAACCGCGACCGTCGCGGCCACCGCACCGACCGCGGCCGCCGCGGGGAGGGTCAACAACCAGGCCAGCGCCATCTGCCCGGCGACCGACCAGCGCACCTCGGCGAGGCGTCGGCCCAACCCGGTCCCGAGCACCGATCCGGCGACCACATGCGTCGTGGACAGCGCGAATCCCAAGTTCGCTGAGCTGAGGATCACCGCGGCCGAGCTGGTCTCGGCAGCGAATCCCTGCGGCGGGGCGATGTCCGTCAGCCGGTTGCCCATCGTGCGGATGATCCGCCACCCGCCGGCGTAGGTGCCCAGTCCGATGGCCAGCCCGGCGGAAGCGATCACCCAGTACGGTGGATTCGAGCCGGCGGCCAGTACCCCGGTGGAGATCAGCGTGAGCGTGATCACGCCCATCGTCTTCTGCGCGTCGTTGGTCCCATGGGCGAGCGAGACCAGCGAGGCCGAGATGGTCTGACCGTGCCGAAATCCGCTGGTAACCGACCCCTCCCGAGCTGGGCGGCTGATCCGGTAGGCCAGATAGGTGGCGATCATCGCGGCGATGCCGGCGATGATCGGGGAGGCCACCGCCGGGAGCAGAATCTTGCTGATCACCTGGTCGAAGTGCACGCCGTTGATCCCGGCGCCGACCCAGACCGCGCCGATGAGTCCGCCGAACAGCGCATGCGAGGAGCTCGACGGCAGCCCCAGCAGCCAGGTGATCAGGTTCCACAGGATCGCCCCGACGAGCCCGGCGAAGATGATCACCGGGGTGACCAGCCGGTCGTTGACGATGCCGCTGGAGATCGTAAGAGCGACCTTAGTGGACAGGAACGCGCCGGCCAGGTTGAACACGCCGCAGATGGCCACCGCCACCCTGGGCCGCAGTGCACCGGTGGCGATCGAGGTGGCCATCGCGTTCGCGGTATCGTGAAAGCCGTTGGTGAAGTCGAACGCCAGCGCCGTGATGATCACAACGTCGACCAGCAGTGAGAAATGAGTCATCTTTCCCCGCGCCGTCATCGGCCGACATGATCTCAGTACAGACCTACCCTGTCGTGGTTAACAAAAGATGAACGATTGCTGGAAATTGACACAAAATAGATGGTCCTGCTATTGGGGCGGGGTCCGCGCGCCAAACCGGGAAACCTTCGCCCTACAAGCCCCTCGGCGCGGTCGTCACCGAGCGGACGGTCCGCTGGACAGCAGTGGCCGGATCCACCGGCGGAATGCGCGTCAAGGAGAGGGCGTCGCTCACGGTCACTGCTGGCATGGCTACCTCCTGGCTCGCGGCCCTCGGGTGGTGTCTCTCTTCAGGTCGCCAATCCCCAGGGAACCGTCGGGCAGGGCTTGAATGTCTGGTGTCGCGGCCGCCTCGGTCGCGGTGCTGGCGCCCGGGGGATCGGGGAGGTCGTCGAGGAAGTCCGCGGCAGGCGTGAAGAACAGCGTGCCGGTCACGGGAGTGGAGAAGTCCAGGATCCGGTCGTAGTTTCCCGGCGGATCTCCGAGGAACATGTTCTCCAGCATCTTCTCAGTGACAGTGGGGGTGCGGGCGTACCCGATGAAGTACGTGCCGAACTCACCGTTGCCCACGGTGCCGAAGGGCATGTTGTCGCGCAGGATCTGCCGCTCGGTGCCGTCGGGATCAGTGATGGTGGTCAGTGCGACGTGTGAGTTGTCCGGCTTGGCCGCATCGTCCAGCTCGATGTTGGACAGCTTGGTACGGCCGATCACCTTCTCCTGGGCTTCGACCGTCAAGGCGTTCCACGCCGGCAGATCGTGCAGGTACTTCTGCACGATCACATAGCTTCCGCTGACGAACTCCGGGTCCTCCTCGCCGATCAGGACCGCGGCGCTCGCCGCCGACCCGACGGGGTTCTCGGTCCCGTCAACGAATCCGAGCAAGTCACGTTCATCGAAGTAGTTGAATCCATGCACCTCGTCGCGGACCGTCACAGCGCCACCCAGTCGATCCATAATTTGGCTGGCCAGCTCGAAGCACGGGTACATCTGCGTGGCCCGGATGTGGAAGAGCAAGTCGCCTGGGGTGGACACCACCCGGTGTTCGACTCCGACCAGCTCACGGAAAGGATGCAGCCCGGCCGGGCGCGGCCCGCTGAACAGGCGATCCCAGGCCTGCGACCCGACGCCGGCGACGCAACTCAGCCTGCCGTCCGGCACGCGGAAAGCGACGGATCGTTGGAGACCCGCCAAGTCGGCCAGCAGCTCGCGCGCGACGGGCTCGCCGCCCGGATCGATCGTCACCACCAAGAAGATCGCCGCGGTCGTCAGTGGACTCAGCACAAGTTGCGGGATCACCCCAGGTTCGGCTTCCGCCATCGCGATATCCTCCTCGCTCAGTGTCGGCCCGGCTAGTACTACAGCCGCATCTTGGGATGTTTGATGCGTTGTCGCTGGTAGTGGCTGCGGCGGGCGCGGGTTTGGTGGCGTCGTCGCCAGTCTGACCAGTGATCGGCGTGTGTCTGAGAGTGTGT
>JBOHFC010000162.1:0-10467 GCA_050701375.1 Pseudonocardiaceae bacterium | reverse complement strand
AACATCAAACAAGCCACCGAGAAAATGAGCCGCCGCCTAGACCAAGTCCTCACACTCCTCGGCGTCTAACCAAGTGATCAAGGAAGTGGTGATCACCACGACGCGACTTTGACGATGGCCCTGGGGGGAAGCCGAGCAGACGCTACGCGCCGGGACGCCCGCTCTGACCCGGCTCTCGGTCCGGCTGCGCCGGCGGCTGGCCACCGCGCTGCCCGGTCGACCGGGCCCGCCAGGCTCTGCGGCTGGCGCTCGATCTCGGCAAGCAGCTCCCACCTGAGGCCGGGATCGTGGCGGCGTTCGTGACCGCTCCGTCCGAGCCCGTCGTTCCCCTGGAGCTGCATGGGCAGCCCGTCCTTGCGGTCGCCGCGGCGTACTTCGGCGACCCGACCATAGGTGCCGGCCTGTTGCGCCTGCTGCAAGAGGTGCCGCCGGCGATCGACACCTTGGGCGTGCTGTCCTACACCGCACTGCAGCAGCTGTTCGACGCGGCCAACGTTCCGGGACGCCCGACGTACGTGAAGTCTGACTTCCTCGACGAGCTCGACGACCACGCCGTCGAGCGGCTCGTCAGCTATGGCACCCGGCCCTCCTCGCCGTTTAACCAGGTGGTGGTGCGCCGCCTCGGCGTCGTGGACCCAGCTGCCACCGCCTTCTTCCACCGCGACGCCACTCATGTACTGCTGGTGGCCAGCGCCTGGACCGATCCCGCCGAAGACTCCGACGCTCACGTCCGCTGGACCCGCGATACCTGGGCGGCGCTGCGTCCGTGGTCGTCGGGAACCTACGTCAACCACCTCGGAGACGAAGGACTCGACCGCATCCGCGAGGCCTACCCCGCAACGACCTGGCAGCGGCTCACCGCGCTCAAGCGCCGGATGGACCCGCACAATGTCTTCACGCTCAACCAGAACATCCCACCTGACGGCCCGACCCCCGTCTAATCGTTAGCCCGTTAACGGGGCGCAGCCCAGGCTGGCAGCAGCACCTACCCGGACTGCGACACGCCAGAATGGCGGGATGGCCGCATTCCAGCACCCGTTCCTGGATGGACCCTTTCCCCGGGCATTCGCGCACCGCGGTTGGCATCTCGGCGAGCTGGCGGGCATGGAGAGCTCGCTGGTCGCGTTCCGCCGCGCGGCCGTCGAGGGGTACCACTACCTGGAAACCGATGTTCGCGCCACCCGGGACGGCGTGGTGGTGGTCAACCACGACGCGGCGCTGGACCGCACTACCGATCGCCACGGCGAGATTGAGAAGTTGAACTGGACGGCGGTGAGAACTGCCCGGGTGGGCGGTCGGGAACCGATCTGTCGGCTGGGTGATTTGCTCGAAGAGCTTCCAGGGATGCGGCTCAACATCGACGTCAAGGCGGACTCGGCGGTCGCGCCGGTGCTGGACTTGCTGCGTCGCACTCGCGGGTGGGACCGGGTATGCCTCGCGTCGTTCTCCGAAACTCGGTTGCAGCGGTTACGCAGGGCCGCCGGGCCTCGGTTGCTGACGTCGATGGGCACTGCATCGGCCATCGCGCTGCGACTGCGATCAGTGTCGTTGTCACAGCCCACGGTGTTGTCACGGGACAGGGTGCGGAGATCCGAAAGAATGCCGATCCGCGGCAGGTTGGCCCAACTGCCGGTGCGCATGTGCGGAGTGCGGATGGTGGACCGGGCGCTGGTGCGTTGCGCGCATCACCATGGCCTGGAGGTGCACGCGTGGACGGTCGACCGGGCAGTCGAGATGCAGGCCCTGCTCGATCTCGGTGTCGACGGCCTGATCACCGATCGGCCGGACGTGCTGCGCGACGTACTGCGCCTCCGTGGGGTATGGCCGGGAGCAGGCGCTCAGGCTCCGTGACGGGGCCCCGTAGAGTGCTCCGCGGTGACGGAAGGCGGTGCTGTGAGCGAGCCGACGGTCCAGCCCGCCCCCAGCGCCCCGCTGAACCAGGCCGATCGCCGCCGTGATCAACGCGCCTGGTGCTGGTATGACTGGGCGAACTCCGTGTTCCCCACCTCGATCATCACCGTGTTCCTCTCGCTCTACCTCACCACGGTGGCACGCAACGACGCGGTGGCCGCCGGTCAGACCTGTCTGACCCGCAACGCCCTGGTCGACTGCAACATCTCGCTGTTCGGGCTGGGATTCCCGGCCGGGTCGCTGTTCGACTACCTGCTGGCGGCGTCGACCCTCCTGCAGGTACTGGTGCTGCCGTTGACTGGCGCCATCGCTGACCGCACCCAGCACTATCGGCGGCTGCTCGGGCTCTTCGCGTTCACCGGGGCGGGCGCGACCGCGCTGCTCGCGCTGGTGACCGGAACGAACTGGCGGCTCGGCGTGGTGCTGTTCATCGTCGCGACCACCGGCTACTACGCATCGGTGGTCATCTACTACTCGGTGCTCCCGGAGATAGCGACAGCTGATGAGCGTGACGGGCTGTCCTCTCGCGGCTGGGCCTTCGGCTTTCTGGGTGGCGGCGTCGCGCTTGCCGTGAATCTGGCGACGTACCTCGGACGTGATGTGCTGGGACTGTCCGAGTCGGCGGCGGTACGGGTCTGCTTCGTCACGGCCGGGCTGTGGTGGACTGCCTTCACGCTCATCCCGTTGTCCCGGATGCGCAACTACCAGGCTCCGCAGGGCACCGAGCGTGGCCTATCGGTGCTGACCGGCGGTTTCCGTCAGCTCGCCGGCACGCTGCGTAGCGCGCGGAGCTACCCGCTGACATTGGGTTTCCTGGCGGCCTACCTGATCTACGCTGACGGGATCGGCACAGTGGCCAGTGTCGCCGGCCAATATGGTGATCTTGAATTGGGGTTGGCGAGCAGCACCCTGATCAGCACGATCCTCATGGTGCAGTTCGTGGCGTTCTTCGGAGCATTGCTGCACGGCTGGGTAGCCCGCCGGATTGGCGCCAAGCGCACGATCCTGGGCAGTCTGGTGGTGTGGATCGGCGTAATCGCGGCGGCCTACTTCATCCAGGCGGGCAACGAGCTCCAGTTCTACGCCGTGGCCGTGGGCATCGGGCTGGTGCTGGGCGGTACGAGCGCGCTGTCCCGGTCGCTGTTCAGCCAGCTGGTGCCCGCAGGCAAGGAAGCGGAGTACTTCTCGGTCTACGAGATCGGCGAGCAGGCCACGTCCACGGTGGGACCGATACTCTTCGGCGTCATCGGGGCCGCCACCGGCTCGTTTCGCCCGGCCATCCTTTCCTTGGTGGCCTTCTTCCTCGTCGGGTTCGTGCTGGTGCTGCTCGTCCCCGTACGCCGAGCCATTCGCGCGGCGGGTAACTCAGAGCCGGTTGTCGCCTAGGCTCCGCTGCCAGGACGGCTAAGGGACTAGGCTGAACGGGTAGTCTCGGCCACCTCATCGTGAGGTAACACATCACATAGCGGCTTCGATTCAACCTGTGTGGGGGATGCTTGTTGATTGGAAGGTGAAGTCGTCATCGGCCGGACCGACGGTGGTCCGGGAACGTCGAGGCCTTCTTCGGCGTTGCACCGGTGAGCTGGATCCGGAGACTCCCAGAGGTCTCTGGCCCGGAGAGAGGAGACGCCATGGCCGATCGCGTACTTCGTGGCAGCCGGCTCGGAACAGTCAGTTATGAGACCGACCGCGACCATGATCTTGCTCCTCGCCGATCAGTGGTCTACGCCTGCCCCAAGGGTCACGACTTCACCGTGTCATTCGCCGACGATGCCGACTCACCGATGGTCTGGGAGTGCCGGTTGCACGGCAACGAGGCCAGCCTGGTCGACGGCGCCGCGCCGGAGCCGAAGAAGATCAAGCCGCCGCGTACCCACTGGGACATGCTGCTGGAACGGCGTAGCATCACTCAGCTCGAAGAGCTGCTCGATGAGCGGCTCACCGAACTGCGGGGTCGCCGCTCTCGCTCCGCCTGAGACTCGCTCGGGCAGGCCGAGTCAGAGTTGGCTGGGCTGGGTGGTGCTGCTTGTCGAGTCGGTGTCGGACCGTCGGCGAAGGTTCGACATGCAGCGCTGCACACCCCAGACGGTCACCCGCCACAGCGCCTCCAGCACGATGACGCTGGTCATCTTCGATTCACCGTGCTCGCGCTCGGTGAAGGTGATCGGCACCTCCACGACGGTGAAGCCGCCGCGCACCGAACGCCATGCGAGGTCGACCTGGAAGCAGTAGCCCTGCGAGGCGACCGTGGCCAGGTCCAGACCCTCCAGCACCCCGCGACGGTAGGCTCGGAACCCGCCGGTGACGTCATGAAGGTCTACTCCCAGCGCCACCCGCGAGTAGTAGTTGCCCCCGCGGGAGATCCATTCGCGGTATTGCGCCCAGTTGACCACTCGGCCGCCGGGCACATATCGGGAGCCCAGTACGACGTCGGCGGCGGTGCCCGGGGTGTCATCAGCCAGCGCGGCAAGCATCCGGGGAAGGTCCTCCGGGGCGTGCGAGCCGTCGGCGTCCATCTCCACCACGACGTCATAGCCGCGCTGCAGCGCCCAGCGAAACCCGGCGGCGTACGCTGCGCCGAGGCCGGCCTTGGCAGCGCGATGCAGGACATGCACCCGGCTGTCGGTGGCGGCGAGTTCGTCGGCCAACGCCCCAGTCCCGTCCGGACTGTTGTCGTCAACCACCAGCGCGTGCGCGTCAGGTACCGCCTCGTGCAGCCGGTGCAGCACCGTCGGCAGGCTCGCCCGCTCGTTGTACGTCGGGATCACCACGATCGTCAGACCGGCCCCCTCGCAGTCCCCGTCGTCCCGCTGATCCACCATCGACGTCCTCCTTGGGGGGCACAGGTCCCCGTCGCTCCCCTGCCTTAGCCCTCTGCACCACCAGGGCTGCTGCCACCCCCAACAGACCCAGGGCCACCAGCATCCACTCTGGCGCGGGGCCGAGCCGGGTAGCCAGCGTAGTACCGGAACGCAGCGGGACCCGCGCCACCAGCGCGGCCGGGGTGAACAGCTTTGTCTGCTGCTCGACGGTGCCGTCTGGGGCGATCACGGCGCTGACCCCGCTGGTAGCAGCCACCAGCACGGTCCGGCCGTGCTCCACCGCCCGGACCCGCGAGATCGCCTGCTGCTGGTAGGTCATCTCGGCGAAGCCGAAGGTGGCGTTGTTGGTGGGCACGGCGAGTAGCTGGGCACCAGCGCGCACGCTTTGCCGTACCAGATCGTCGAACATCACCTCGGAGCAGATGGCTACCCCGACCTTGGCCGGTCCGAGGCGCACGGCACTGTCGCCGTTGCCCGGCACGAAGTCGCCCGCGCGGTCGACGTACGGGCTGAAGTGGCGGAAGAAATCCCGGTAGGGGATGTACTCCGCAAAGGGCATCGGGCGCTTGTCGTGGCGCTCGCCCGGTCCGGTCCGCGGGTCCCACACGATGGCGGTATTGGTGGCGTGCCCGTCGTCGGTACGCAGCACGGCGCCGACCAGGATGGGCACACCGATGGCATGGGCTGCCCGATCGATCACCACCCGGGCATCCGGGTTGCGCAAGGGATCGATGTCAGAGGAGTTCTCCGGCCAGATCACCAGCGCTGGCCGCGGGTAGCGGCCGGCAGCGACGTCGGCAGCCAGCGTCACGGTGCGCGCGACGTGATTGTCGAGTACAGCGCGGCGCTGGGCGTTGAAGTCCAATCCGGCCCGGGGCACGTTGCCCTGAATGAGCGCAACGACTGCCTGCCCATCACTGGTGGTCGTTCCCACCAGCGGCGCCGCAATAACCCCCACCACCACCGGAATCACCGCGAGCAGCGCAGGCACCAGGAGTGCTCTCAGCCCCCCGAGCTCAACAGCAGAGCTGCCCGAGGGGGCTGGAACAGCTCTGCTGTTGAGCTCGGGAACTGACGGGCTGGCTCCGAACGGGAAGATCTGCAGGACACGGCGCCGCGCTACGCGGCGGATCAGTTCGCCGGCCCCGAAGCCGGTCAGCACGACGGCTGCGGTGAGCAGCGGAGCCCCGCCGATCGCCGCCACCGGCAGGAATACCCCGCTGGGTTGGCTGAAGGCCACCCGACCCCAGGGAAAGCCACCGAAGGGCTCCCGGGCGATCAGCGCCTCGGCCGCCACCCACACCCCCGTGGCCCACACCGGCGCTGCCGGCAGCTGGGATACTAGGGCGACTCCGGCACCGGCCAGCGCGAGCACCAACGCTTCGACGGTGGCCAGCGCCAGCCATGGCACCGGGCCCACGAACTCCCCCGCCCAGGACAGTAGCGGCACGAAGAAGGCGAGCCCGAAAGCAAACCCGTAACCGAACCCGGCACGGGCCGGCCGCCCATGCAACACAGCCCATAACACCGCGAAAACCACCGGCGCGAGCCACCACAATTCCCGCGGTGGTGCGCCGCCGTACAGCAGCAGGCCGGCCCCGGCGGCGGTACCCACCCGCGCCAGCCGACCATACCGGCTCACAGCAGGGCGTCTTCGAGCTCGAACAGCACCCGACCGTGGTGCACGGTGCGCAGGCACGACGGTGACACGGCCGCAGGAAAGCCGGACTCGATGCCGTCCCAGATCGAGTACGAGGCCGGCGCGCCGGGCACCAGCGAGCCGGCCAGCGCGTCAGTCACAGCGGCAGCACGGTAACCACCGTAGGTGTGCGCTGCGAGAGCCTCCATCGGGCCGATCCCCGAGCCGGGGCTGCGGTGTCCCACTGCGGCGCGCACCGTGCCCCAGGGGTCGCCCGGGGTGACCGGCGCGTCGGAGCCGAACGCCAGCACGACACCGGCCGTCTCGAGCAACGCGAACGGGTTCATCGCCGCAGCTCTATCGACCCCCAGCCGCAGCGCGTACATCCCCTCCGCGCCGCCCCAGGCAGCGTCGAAGGCCGGCTGCTCGCTGACCACCACACCCCAGGCCGCCAACTGCCGGGCCTGGTCGCGATCCACCATCTCCAGGTGCTCGAGCCGGTGGTGGCACTGCCTCAGCGCGGGGGCGCCGACCGCGGCGGCGGCAGCCTCGAAGCCGGCCATCACCGCATCGGTCGCGGCATCCCCGATCACATGGAACCCGGCCTGGATGCCGGCCTGGGTGCAGGCCTGAACATGCGCGGATATCTGCGCTACGTCGAGGTAGGACGTGCCACAGATGCTGGGTGCGTCGGTGTAGGGCGTGCGCAACGCGGCAGTCCGCGAACCGAGCGACCCGTCGCAGAACAGGTCACCCGCCAGCCCGTGCGCCCCGGTAGCTGCGAGCAGCTCATGCGCCTCCGCCGGCGTGCTGACGGCCTGACCCCAGTAACCGACCACCTCGACGCCGTGATCGGCTGCCAGCAGTTCGGCGAGATCGTCGAGGCCGGAGACATCTGGGCCCGCGCACTCGTGCACTACCGCGATCCCGCGGGCCGCCGCCTCGGAGAGGAAGGCTCGCTGGGCGTCATGGCGCTGACCGGCTGTGATCGATTCCCAGGCAGCGCGGCGGGCGTGGTGATGTGCCTCACAGGTCAATGCTCCCTCGGTCGCCCAACCGGGCGCGCCGATCGCTGTGGCGGCCCGGTCCAGGAGTCTGGAGGAGACTGCGGCGCTGTGCCCGTCGATCCGGGACAGGTACACCGGAGCATCACTGGAGGCCCGGTCCAGTTCCGCGCGGGTCGGCGGACGGGCCTCCGGCCATGACGTCTCATCCCAGCCATGGCCCCACAACACCGTGCCCGGACGGGACTGCCGGGTGACTAGGTCCAGGCACTGCCCGAGGGTGGCGCAACCGGTGAGATCAAGCCCGGTGGCGAGCAGACCGGCGGAGGTGGCGTGCACGTGGGCGTCCACGAAAGCCGGGGTGACCAGTGCGCCGCGCAATTCGATCACTTCGTCGGCGTCGCCAAAGCACGTGCGGCCGGTGCTGTCATCTCCGGCCCAGGCCACTATCCCATCCACGACGGCCAGCGCGGTGGCCCCGGCGACCGACGGGATGTGTCCGCCCAGCAGCAACGAAGTGCTCATGGTCGGCAGTATTCACGCCGACCCGGATCACTTCGTCGATCGGCTCCCACGCCAGGCACCGTCGGAGAGCCTTTCCGCTGTCAGCGAAGCTCGCCGCTTGCCGAGCGGGGCGGCTCGTCGACGACCTCGCCCTCGACCACCTCGCCTGGCGCATAGCGTGCGGGAGTGTGCCGTGACGCTGAGCGCAGGATCCGTCGTCGGACCAGTGCACGGGTGGGAGGCAGCAGCAGGAGCAGGCCAAAGAGGTCAGAAACGAAGCCCGGCACAACGACGAGCACTCCGGCTGCGGTGATCAACATGCCGTCGAGCAGTTCCCTGTGCGGAGGTTTGCGGGCGCGTATTGCCTCGACGAACGCGCCCAGGGTGCGGGTACCCTCGCGCCGCAGCAGGGCCACCCCCACCAGCGACGTGAGAATCAACAACCCGATGGTGGCCAGGACACCGATCGCGTGGCTCACCGCGATGAGCACCGTCAGTTCGACGATGATAGCGGCGAGCAGGACCAGCAGGACTGGCATGGCGCGAGCTCCCTGGGGTTCGTACGGAACGAGTGTGGCGCACTCCCTCATGTGGTCTATATGTCATAACGGCTGGCGCGGCAACTTCGCTCCCGACTGCGCGCACCACGTCTAGATCGACATCAACGAGGGTACATCGCGGTCCCTATAATGCCCGATTCGGGCGATACGACCGGATATGGTGGACAGTGGAGGGCCGGTGTGTGGTCCCTACGAGGCGGCCTGATGAAATCTGGGTCACACGTCTGGATGTGGGGCCCTTGCTCATTGATCCAGGCACCCCTATCGTGATGTGACTCACGTGCATGGCCAACCAGGTCGGGAGGTGTGCGGCGTGTCCAGGGCATCAGCCGGGACCGCCACCGCCGCGGAATTGTTCGAGCGGCGGGTACTACCCCTATATCAACTGGCCGACGACGCCGCGGCGATCGCCACTGCCTGCCACGCCATGGCGGTTCGCTTCCACCTTGGCGGCACCCTTGTCGTGTTCGGCAACGGGACAGCCAGCACGGACGCGCAGCATGTCGTGGTCGAGTTCGTCCACCCAGTGGTCATGGGCAAGCGTGCGTTGCCGGCGATCTCGCTGACCGCTGATGTCGCGACAGTGACCGGTATAGCGGGCGCGGAGGGCTTCGACGAGATCTTCGCCCACCAGCTGAGTCACCTCGCCTCCGGCCGCGACATCGCGCTGGGCATCTCGACTGACGGCAACTGCACGAGTGTGCTGCACGGATTGGCCGCCGCCCGGGAGCTGGGCATGCTCACGATCGCGCTCGTCGGCGGCGACGGCGGCCGGGTTGCGTCGCTGGAGGCCGCCGACCACATCGTGCTGGCCCACTCCGACGACCCTCGGGTGGTCAAAGAAGTGCACGTCACCGCGTACCACGTGCTGTGGGAGCTGGTTCACGTGTTCTTCCAACATCCGGACCTGCTAGAGCCGAGGGCAGTCGCATGACCGCTCCGGAATGCCACGGCGAGGTGTGCATCACCTGCGCGGATCAGGCCGTTGCGGTGCGCGTCGTCGAGTTGCTCCCGGACGATCTCGCTGTGGTGGACACCGGATCCGGCATGGAAGAAGTGAGTGTCGCTTTCGTGTCGGCCGGGATCGGAGACGACATCCTCGTCCACGCCAAGGAAGCGATCGCGGTCGTCGGGCGCCCAGAAAGAGACACAGTAAGCGGCGCCGAGAAAACCATGGAACGGGTCCCGGAATGAGCCCCGGAACCAACGGCCACGCCGACACTGGTCCAGTCACCCGATCGGCTGCCCAGTCGCGGTCCGATGCCCGATCCCAATCCGATGACTTGGCATCCCTGTACCCATTCCTGTATGCACACCCTGACAACGTCGGTCATGATCGCCCCGGAGCTGGAGATCTCGAGGCGGTCTTGGCCGAGGTGCGCCGTTCCACAGTGGATAAGGCGCACCAGATCGTGGCGCTGCGGCGGGAGGTCCTGGCTCGCGATAGCCAGCGGCTGGCCGCGTGTGCCACGGCAATGGCGGCAGCGTTCGCCACCGGCGGGCGATTGTTCGCTATCGGCAACGGGGGGAGCTGCACCGACGCAGCCGACCTCGCTAGCCTGTTTCTGCACCCCGGTCCGGGACGGCGGGCATTGCCCGCTTTCGCGCTCACCGGTGACATTGCGGTGCTGACGGCACTGTCGAACGACGTCTCATTTGACGTCGTCTTCGCCCGCCAGATCGCAGCCTTCGGGCGGCGTGGTGACGTCGTCGTCGGGCTATCCACCTCGGGTAATTCCACCAACCTCGTACGCGCCTTCGAGGAGGCGAGCAGGCGCGGCCTGCTCACCGTCGGTCTGGCGGGCTACGAGGGCGGCGCAATGGCCGAATTGGGCAGCATCGACCATCTGTTCGTGGTTGCTTCTGACTCCGTGCACCGGATCCAGGAGGCACAGACCACGATCTACCACACGCTGGGGGAGCTCACACTGGATGAGCTCATCAGCACTAAGCGACATCCGGAACGAGAGAGCGGCCGGAGGTCGCTCGTGGAGTAGGGGATCATGACAAAACCAACTGCACAAGCC
>JBOHFC010000161.1:0-13859 GCA_050701375.1 Pseudonocardiaceae bacterium | reverse complement strand
CGATCGAAGATCCGCTGGCCGAAGACGACTGGGATGGCTGGGTGCGGCTTACCGCTGAGCTCGGTGATCGGGTGCAGATCGTCGGTGACGACCTGTTCGTGACCAACCCGGAGCGCTTGGAGGAGGGCATCGCCCGCAAAGCAGCCAACGCGCTGCTGGTGAAGGTCAACCAGATCGGCACGCTGTCGGAGACACTGGACGCGGTAGCGCTCGCGCAATCCAACGGGTATCGCTGCATGCTCAGCCACCGCTCCGGCGAGACCGAGGACACCACGATCGCTGACCTGGCGGTGGCGATCGGCTGTGGGCAGATCAAGTCCGGGGCCCCGGCGCGGTCGGAGCGGGTGGCGAAGTACAACCAGTTGCTCCGCATCGAGGAGACCCTGGGTGACGCCGCTCGCTACGCCGGGGACCTGGCGTTCGCGCGGAACGCTGCGGAAGGCTAGGCCTGGTGGGCGGCGCCGAGCCGACCAGGCGCAGCGATGTGCCCCAGCGCACGGTGGCGCCGCGTCCGCTGGTGGCGCGGATCGGCTATGCGGTGGGCATCACCACGGCGCGCCGAGCTGCGCTGCTCGCTGCGTTGGTCTGTGTGCTGATGCTGAGCGTGGCGGTGCCGCTGCGCAACTACGTGGGCCAGCGCGCCGAGCTGGCAGCGGTCTACGAGCAACAACAGATGCTCACCGACAAGATCGCGGAATTGGAGCGCCGCCGCAGCTTGTTGGCCGACCCGCAGCACATCGAGACCCAGGCCCGTGAGCGGTTGCGCTACGTGCTGCCTGGGCAAGCGCCGTACCTGGTACAGCTCCCGCCCGGCACGATCGCGACCGGCAACACTGACGGTAACGGCACAGTACAGGCATCCCCGCAGCTGTGGTATCGCCAGCTCTGGAAGTCGATCAATAGTGGGTGAGCCGGTGGATCGCGCCGCCTGGGAGGCTGTCGCGGCGCAGCTGGGCCGCCCGCCGCGGGCGCTGCGGGCGGTTGCGCACCGCTGCCCCTGCGGGCTGCCCAGCGTGGTGCAGACCCAGCCGCGGCTGGACGACGGCACCCCGTTCCCCACCCTCTACTACCTGACCTGCCGCCGACTCTCCGGGTTGGTGGCGCGGATCGAGGCCACCGGCGTGATGCAGGAGATGACCGAACGGCTTGCCACGGATCCGCAGCTCGCGCAGGCCTACCGCAGCGCGCACGAGTCCTACCTTGCCGAGCGCGACGCGGTGGAGCCGCTGGGCACCCAGGTCAGCGCCGGCGGCATGCCGGACCGGGTCAAATGCCTCCACGTCCACGTCGCACACGCCCTAGCCCGCGGTCCCGGCCTGAATCCCTTCGGCGACGAGGCCCTAACCCACATCACCCGCTGGTGGCTCCCCACTCCCTGCGTATCTCCGCATTCAGCGGGCTCAGCGGGGTTAAAGCAGGCCTGATTACCCCGCTGAGCCCGCTGAATGCGGGATGGAGGAGGTGGAGATGGTGCGGGTGGCGGCGGTTGACTGTGGGACCAACTCGATCCGGCTCCTGGTCGCCGACCGGACGGTTTCCGGGTTGGTGGATCTGCATCGGGAGATGCGCATCGTGCGGCTCGGCCAGAACGTCGACGCCACCGGTCGACTGGCGCAGGACGCCCTGGAGCGCACCCGGGTGGCGTTGGCTGACTACGCCACCATCGCGCGACGCGCCGGGGCGCAGCGGGTCCGGATGGTCGCCACGTCGGCCACCCGGGACGCCGCCAACCGGGAGGACTTCTTCGCGATGGTCAGGCAAACCCTCGGTACCGACGCCGAGGTGATCACCGGAGATGAAGAGGCCCGGCTGTCGGTCACCGGCGCGGTCGGCGGCCTGGACCCCGCTGACGGTCCGTTTCTGATCGCCGATGTCGGTGGTGGGTCCACCGAGGTCGTTCTGGGCAATTGGGATGGTTCGCGGGCGGATGTCACCGCGGCGCGGTCGGTGAACGTGGGATGTGTCCGGATCACCGAGCGACACCTCCGCTGCGACCCCCCAACACCCGACGAGGTCAGTGCCGCCGAGCAGTTTGCGAGGCGAACCCTGCAGGAGGCTTTCGCCGCGGTACCGGTGGACAAGGCCCACACCTGGATGGGCGTGGCAGGCACCGTCACCACGCTGTCGGCGATCGCTCAGCAGCTGCCCGCCTATCAGCCTGAGCGCACCCACCTGTCCCGGCTGCCGCTGGAGCTGGTGCGCAGCACCGCCGAGTATCTGCTGGCGTCGACGCACCAGCAACGCGCCGGCAATCCCGTCATCCACCCCGGCCGCGTCGACGTGATCGCCGGTGGTGCGCTCATCGTGCGGGTGCTCGCCGAGGAACTGCACACCCGCGCCGGCATCAGCGAACTCGTGGTCAGCGAGCACGACATCCTCGATGGCATCGCACTTGGCCTGAGCTGATGTGCGCCGAGCTGGACATGCTGGACGACGAGATAACCCGTTGCCGCGCCTGCCCGCGCCTGGTGGCCTGGCGGGAGAAAGTCGCCGTCGACAAGCGTGCCGCCTACCGCGACCAGACCTACTGGGGACGCCCGGTTCCAGGGTTCGGACCGCCCGACGCCGCGCTGGCCATCGTCGGGCTCGCGCCGGCCGCGCACGGCGGCAACCGGACCGGCCGGATCTTCACCGGCGACCGCTCCGGCGACGTGCTCTACGCCGCGCTGCACACCGTTGGTCTGGCCAACCAGCCGACCGCCACCCACCGCGGCGACGGGCTGACGCTGCACCGGACCAGGATCACCGCCCCGGTACGGTGCGCGCCTCCTGCCAACAAACCCACTCCCACCGAGCGCGATACCTGCCGCCCGTGGCTGATCCGCGAGCTGCAACTGCTGCACCCGACGCTGCGTGCGGTGGTCGTGCTCGGCGCTTTCGGCTGGCAGGCGCTGTTGCCCGCACTGAGCGCGGTGGGCTGGCCGATGCCCACCCCTCGGCCCCGTTTCGGGCACGGCGCCGAGGTCGTGCTGGACGGGCTACACCTGCTCGGCTGCTACCACGTCAGCCAGCAGAACACCTTCACCGGCCGGCTCACCCCGGCGATGCTGGTCGATGTGCTGCGCCGGGCGGCCGAACTGGCCGGGATCGGTGCCGCATCCACCTGATCCGGCGGGAACCGCTGCTTCTTGATCTGCCCCGGGGCGACGCGGATACCCTTAGCGCAGGCCCCCGTAGCCCAATCGGCAGAGGCAGGCCCCTTAAAAGGGCCACAGGTGTGGGTTCGACTCCCACCGGGGGCACCTGTACCTGCCCCTTCAAGGGTCGGGTGACCTGCTCGGATAGGGTCAGGACGTGGGCCCGGGGCGGTGGCCGCGGGTGAGCGGCAGAGGGCGTGTTCCAGGTCACCTGACCGCACAGCCCGCGTTCACCGTGTTAACCAGGTTGTTCAAGGCCGTCGTCTGCTCAACGACTCGATCCGACGGTAGCCTGTCGAGTGTCTGCTTCGCGTTCTTCAGTTGTTCTGTTGCGCCCTGACAGTTTTTGGCAAAGGAAAACTCGTCACTGGCCCACAACAACTTGGCATTAACCGTCGCGACGTCCCGAAGCACAGGCGAGTCCAGTTCGTTCTGCGGCGTCTGGAGCAGGCTGATGAGGCGCTGGAGCACCTCGCGACCGCCTGCGACATCGCCGGCCTGGAAGTCGACCTCCGCGATCACTTCATCGGCGTGAAACTTCACCAGTCTGTTGGTGGACTGCTGCTCAGCCGCAGTGGCCAGTCGCTTTGCGCCCGGCAGGTCGGGTGCCGCGACTAGCGCTAGCGCGACCTCAATCTTCTCGGCGGCTGTGGACGCTTCCGGTCCGAGCTTGTCGATCAGGGCCGCGGCGCTGCTGGAAATGAGGAAAACAAGGTTAGTAGAGCCCGGCGTCCCCTGGTCCTGAGCCGCCGGCAGTTGCGCGATGAGCGCGGAGAGCCGGTTGCGGTCCTGGACCCCGCGGTCGGAGATGACGTTGAGCTGGCCGACGATGAGCGTGCCTACCGAGACGGCGAGCGCGAGCGCGGCGACCAGTACGCTCGGCTCCCGGTACCATCGGCGCTTGCTCGCGGCCGCTTCGACCTGGAGAAGGTCTACCTCCTCGTCGCTGAGAGCCACTCGCCGCCGCAACTCGTCGAGCTCCGCCCGCAGTACGGCGAGTGAGCCGACCGGCGGCTCGGCTTCTTCCGTCAGCTCAGTCATGGGGGGATTCTCCCAATGAAACGAGTGCCCGGCGTGATAGGCGGCCGAAAATTGCGGGGGTACGGCGTTAGGAAGTATCGAACGAGCTCAGGCTCGGGGCGCCGTCCGATTTTCAGCAGCCCAGATGGCAATGACGGCGGCTGAGGTGCTGCGGCAGCGAACCGTGAGATCACCACCCCAGAGCAGGTTCCAGAGCCGGTCGATCTGGGGTGGCACGCCGCTGACGGAATAGCCGGTCGCGTTCTCGGCAGCGGTGTGGCGAGTCTGGATGAACAGGTCGAGCCCCCGGGCCAGGCAGAAGGTCAGCTGCGCCAGATCGACGACCAGATGGGCAGGGTGCCGATCGAGGCTGTGATCCAGCGCGGTCTGCAGGGTTGGCAGGGTGCACAGGTCAACTTCGCCAGACACCCGCAGCACGATGATCTCGCCCGCCGCGCAGTCGAATGATTCTGTGGCGCAGGACAATAAACACAACGGTAGCGGGATCGTTGACGGCGCCGATGGTGACTGGGATATCTGCTGAGTGATCTGGCGGCACACTGCTACAGCCCACCCTCCGGCAGCCGGAATCAAGCGTCGCCGGGGTCTGGGGCTACCACATCATCTTAGGAGATCCAGCGCCGGCGCCGTACCGTCCGAGGGGTGAGAAAAACCTGGTTACCGCTGATCGGCCGCTTTGCCGTGCACAGCGGGGGCGGCGAGCACATCGGTGGCCAGATCGGTTTCGACGACCTGCCGGGCGACTTCGGATAGCAGCGCATTGCGGTTGCGGGCGTAGCGACGCAGCCGGTCGAAGGCGGCGTTCATGCTCAGGTTCCCGCGATGGGCGAGCACCCCCTTGGCCTGTTCGATGATCACCCGATTGTTCAGCGCGGTCTGCAACTGCTCGGTGACCACCTCGCCGCGGCGGATGGCGCGTTCGGACAGGATCCCGATCGTCGCGACGTCGGCGAGTGCCTGACCCAGTGCCAGGTCAGCCTCGGGCAGGGCCCCCGGTTGGCGGTGGAACAGGTTCATCGCGCCGATCGCCTCGCCGCGTAGCCGCAGCGGCAGCGCATGCACCGACCGGTAGGCTCCCCGGCTCTTGACGGCGGCCACGAAGACCGGCCACCGTTCGGCCGCGTTGCACAGATCCGGGACGCTCACCGGTGCTTGGGTGCGGAAGCACTCCACACAGGGGCCCTGGTCAGCCTCGAGCTGCAGCAGTTCCATCACATCGGCGTCCTCATGCGAGGAGGCCACCACGTGCAGCGTGCGCAGCGAGTCGACCAGCATGATCCCGGCCGCGTCGGCGGCCAGCAGTTCGACGCTGTAGCCCACCAAACGGTCCAGGAGATCGATCATGTCGTAGTCGTCGACCAGGGTGTCCGCGAGCCCGACAAATGCCCTACTCAGCAGCTGCTCGCGATCGCTACCCACCTGACTCATCAGACCTCTCCCATCAAGCACTCGCCCTGGGGTCGCCCAATAGGAAGCCGCTGTGTCATCTTTCGGGTCACACGATGTCCGGAGTGAAGCACAGTCGCCGGGACACCACATCGTGGGCGACGTCGCTGAGCAACCGCTGCTCGACGAAAGCATAGGCTCGCATCCGGGCCAGGGCGTCGGTCGCGCTGATGCCGAGCTGGACCAACACCATGCCGGTGGCCTGGTGGATCTCTGCGTGGCCGTGCAACGAATGGTCCAGCCACGCTGCGCCACCGGGATCGGTACGCACCCCGAGGAACATCAATGCGGCCATGTTCGCGGCGCTGATCGCGTCCCGTAACTGCGCCCCGCTCAGCGAACCCGGAGCCTTGCGATAGAGGTCCAACACCCCGAGGTTGATCGTTCCCCACTGCAACGGCATCGCGAACAGCGCGCCGACCTCGGACTGCTCCATCACGGCGGCGGCGAAGATCGGCCAGCGGCTCGCCTCGGTGCTGTGGTACAGGTCTGGTACCAGCACCGGCCGCCCGGACACCGCCGCGTCCATGCAGGCGCCCTCGCCCAGGCTGAACTGGAGATCTTCCAGCAGTTTCGCCGTCGCATCCGTGGTGCACATCGTCTCGCGCGAGGTGCTCGCAGTCAGCAGCGAGATAGCTGCACCGTCAACGTCCAAGCCCAGCACACAGGCCCGGCAGATCTGCTCGGCCAGTTCGTGGTCACTGGCGACGTCGCGAGCGATCGCTAGCAACGCCCGCGCCACCGTGCCCAGCTCAGCCACTCGGACCGACCCCACCACGCGGGCACTCACCGAGCACTCTCATGGCAGCCAGCCCCTGTCAGTCCGGGTCAGATCGCGGACCGCGGCGCGACGGGGACTAGATCGGCACCGACAGACCTCTCGTACGGTACACCCGTCGGGACACAGCCCGAGCGACCTGCGACCTCGGGCCGCCGTGGCGGCAGCCCACCACAGGCTGGGTCAGCGGTCTTGGCAGCCCGTGGTGGGCGACGTTAGGACAATCTCGAACAGTTGGTTCAGACCGGTTACCTCCAGTGGGACGGCTACTGCGCGTCCACTGGCGCCGCTGAGCTGAAGCGTTGTTCCTGTCGCGATGGCATTCTGCCGGGCACAGATCAGCACGGACAGACCGGTTGAGCCCATGAACGAGACTCCGCTGAGATCAATGATCACACGATCAGGTCGGGTGGCGAGCAGTTCTTCGAGGCGATCCTGTAGTGGTGGTCCGGTGAGCATGTCCAGCTCACCGGCGATGTAGATCGCCAGGACTCCCTGCGCCATCTGGTGCACGTCCACGGAGAGCAGTCCGTTGTCTACGTAGTTGTGGGGTTCGGCGCTCGGCCCAGGGTGGATTGGAAGGCCGGGGGCTCCCTCAGCGACCATAAAGCCCCCTTTCCCGGGTTTCTGATCGCGAATAAGCTACACCCGAATAGCTTTAGCCCGCATCGCTTCAACTTGTGCGGGCGTCACCATGCTGCGATGCTCACTTAGCCCAAACGGGCGAAGGGGTGGGAGCGGCCGCGCGGGGGGTGGGCGGCCGCCCGCACATCGGCTATGCCCTAGCCGAAGAGGCTAAGCCGAGACGACGACCGCGTAACCGCCTAGCCCGATCATCCGCTGCCCGGCGATGGTTTCGGTCTTGGTGAGCAGCGTCGTGACTGCACCCGTCTCCGGATCGAAGTCCACGTCGGTGATCGAGCCGAGCTCCATACCGCGCTCGGTGAGTATCCGCTTGCCGAGGATCTCCAGGTCGTTGGCCTCGGCCCGCTGTTCCAAACCGTCGCGCGGCGGCCGGATCACCGCGTCGGTGGCGACCGTCACCGCGTCGGGGCCGAAGCCCCGGACGTCCTCCCAGGCGAGCAAGGTGCCGGCACCGCTGACCTTGCCCAACCGCAGCAGCGCCACCCTGGGCGGTCCGGGTAGCACGACGAAGCCGTCGACCCTGGCCACCCGAGTGGCGGTGGCGGTGTTCACCACGTCGCGCTTACGCGCCTGGCTGAACAGCATCAGCTGGCCCCCTCTCGCAACCGGGTCCGGAACGCACCGACCGCAGCGCCGAAACCGGCCAGATCCTCAGAGACGAACTCGGTGGCCGATGCGGGCACGATGAGGTTCTCGCCGGAGACCGCCACGGTGTCAGGCAGCGGGATGAACACATGACGACCCGCCGTGCCGAGCGCCTCGCTGGCCTCCACCTCGTAGCCCACCACGTCCAGGCTCGCCCCGCTGTGGAGCACGACGTCCACCACGCGCCCGAGATCGCGCCCATTATCGGTGAGCACGCGGTTCTCCAGCACGTCCGCATCGCGGGCCTGCTTACGAGGTGCGAGCTCGTTGGCTGCGGTCAGCACTGTCTCGTCGGGTACCATCACGGCGTCTCGGCCCACCCCGTGCACCCCGAGCCAGGGCAGCGAATCCTTGCGCGACCGGCTGAACAGACCTGGATTGCGCAGGGTGAAACCGGCGATGCGGCCGCCGGCGCGGTCAAAGACGACGTCCTTGATCTCGGCGACCAGGTCGCCGCTGAGGGTGACCACCGGACGGCCGGCCAACTCGCTGGCCCGCAACAGCAGCATCGGAGTCGGAGTTGTCACTGTGAGTTACTCCGACCTGGGTCGCTGAGCCCGATCACGCCGCCACGCCGCCTCTTGCGTTGGATGACGACCGCAAGCACCACCAGCACCGCGATGA
The DNA here is from genome assembly GCA_050701375.1 of Pseudonocardiaceae bacterium. Taxonomy (GTDB): domain Bacteria; phylum Actinomycetota; class Actinomycetes; order Mycobacteriales; family Pseudonocardiaceae. The sequence continues at coordinate 5,543 of JBOHFC010000161.1, read as the reverse complement.
TGACCAGTGCCAGGATCACCCAGCCCCACCAGTCCATCCCTACCTCCGTACCGTTCCAGGCCCGGCGCCGACCTGCGCGCAGAGTAACGCGAAAGGCTCGCGCTCGCCTGCCGGGGCGTCACCACCCGGGGGTAGGGTTGGCGTATCCGGCCGGGAACCGCATCCCTCGCGGGCGCGTTGAACCCGGGTGACGGCCTGCAACGTCGACCTGGAGGAACACGGTGCGCACCACCAGCAATCCCGCATTCCGCAGTCTTCCCGTTGGGGGCGGCGGGTATGCGGGTTTCGACTCGGCCCCCGGACGATTCCCGGGCGCTGACCCCCGCTATGGCGGCAGCTTGCCGGCTACGAGCAGACCGATGACTGTCGATGACGTGGTCACCAAGACGGCCATCACCCTGGCTGTGCTGATCGCCACCGGCGTGGCCACCTACCTCAGCGGGTTATGGGCGCTCGCCTTACCGGCCGCTCTGATCGGCTTCGTGCTCGCGATTGTGGTCATCTTCAAGAAGCTGGTCAGCCCGCCGCTGATCCTGGCCTACGCCGCTGTCGAGGGCGTCTTCCTCGGCGGCATCAGTGGCGTGATCGGCAGGGCGGTCGAGCTGCGCACCCCGGGTGGCGGCTCCATCGTGCTGGAGGCGATCACCGGCACGGTGCTGGTGTTCGCCGGGATGCTGGTGGTGTACAAGACCGGTGCGGTGCGGGTCACCCCACGGTTCACCAAGTGGATCACCGGTGCCCTGATCGGGGTCGTCGGTCTGATGATCGTGAATCTGATCGCGAACTTCTTCATCCCCGGCGGGCTCGGCCTGCGCAGCGGTGGCCCATTGGCGATCGTGTTCAGCCTGGTCGTGATCGGGATCGCGGCGTTCAGCCTGCTGCTCGACTTCGACGCCGCCGATCAGGCGATTCGAGCCGGTGCACCGGAGAAGACCGCGTGGTACATCGCCTTCGGCCTCACGGTGACCCTGGTCTGGCTGTACCTGGAGATCCTTCGGCTGCTGTCCTACTTCCAGAGCGAGTAGCCGCCCAGTCATCAGCGTAGCCATCGCGCAGCGCCGAGCACAGCGTGGGCAACAACACCGAGCAGGCGGCTTCGTAGCCGGCGGTCGACGGGTGGAAGTGGTCCCGGCTGAACAGGATGTCGGGTTGGGTGCGGAAATCCCGCGCCAGCAGTTGGGCCAGGAGCACCGGCAGGCCGCCCGCAGCAGCTATCGCGTCGCGCTGCCGGCGGGCAAGCGCCCAGCTGGACGTGTGTGCGACGGTTCGCAACGGCTGCGGGATCTGCGGGATGGTGCCGAGATCCGGGCAGGTTCCGGCGATCACCGTGGTACCGACGGCGCGCAATCGCGAGACCGCCGCACCGAGTAATCTCGCCGATTCCCACGGCGGAATCTGCTTGGTCACGTCATTGGCGCCGATCATGATCAGTGCCGCGTGCGGAGGATTAGTCAGGGCCGCGTCCACCTGCCCGGCGAGCCGGCGGCTCGTGCAGCCGCAGATCGCCAGGGTATCCAGCTTGACCGGCCGGCCAGAGTCCTTGGCCAACCCGCGGGCCAGGACCACGCCAGGCAGTTGTTCGGGCTGATCCACGCCCAGGCCGGCGGCCAACGAGTCACCCAACATCGCCAAACGCAGCACCGGCGAGCGTTCAGCTGTGCTGGCGTACATGGCGATCGCCGGAGCCGCCGCAGGATGCGGGCCGGTCCCGTCAGGCAGGTACATCCCATCTGCCCGGAAGGGAAACCAGCCTGGGATCATGATGTCGCGGCGAGCCCGCCGGCCCTGCTGGCTGAGCATTCCGTAGACCGCACCCAGCATTGCGCCGGTGGCGCCGACCACGACGCCCGCCGTCCGAAACAGATGTTGCATCGCTGAAGACCTCCCTCAACGCCGCGCTGCGCAGAGTGACCCCCATACTTCTGATATACGCTCTGAAGCTCGGCAGCGCCCGTGCACGAGCGAGATCTGCCCTACCCCCGCCAGGGAGAACCCGGTGCACTATGCCGAGCACATCATCGATCTGGTCGGCAATACCCCGCTGGTGCGGCTGAACGGGGTAGCCCGGGATGTTGCACCGCTGATTCTGGCGAAGGTCGAGTACTTCAACCCGGGCGGCAGCGTGAAGGACCGGATCGCGCTGCGCATGGTGGAGGCGGCGGAGCGATCCGGTGCGCTGCAGCCCGGAGGCACGATCGTGGAACCGACCTCGGGCAACACCGGCGTGGGGCTGGCGCTGGTCGCCCAACGCAAGGGGTACCGCTGCCTTTTCGTCTGCCCCGACAAGGTCGGCCAGGACAAGCTCGATGTGCTCAAGGCCTACGGTGCCGAGGTCGTGGTGTGCCCGACCGCAGTCCTCGCCGCCCACCCCGACTCGTACTACTCGGTATCCGACCGGTTGGCCAAGGAGATCGACGGTGCCTGGAAGCCCGACCAGTACACCAATCCGGAGAACCCGGCCAGCCATTATCACAGCACCGGTCCGGAACTCTGGGCGCAGACCCAGGGGCGGATCACCCATTTCGTGACCGGCATCGGCACCGGCGGGACGGTCTCCGGAACCGGGCGCTTCCTCAAAGAGGTCAGCGACGGGCAGGTACGGGTGGTCGGTGTCGATCCGGAGGGCTCGGTCTACTCGGGCGGCAGCGGTCGGCCCTACCTGGTGGAAGGTGTCGGGGAGGACTTCTGGCCCCGCTGTTATGACCGCACCATCTGCGACGAGGTCATCCCGGTTTCCGACGCGGACTCGTTCACCATGACCCGGCGGCTGGCCCGCGAGGAAGGGTTGCTGCTGGGAGGATCCTGCGGGATGGCCGTGGTGGGCGCGTTGCGGGTTGCGGCCCGGGTCGATGCCGACTCAGTGGTCGTAGTGCTGCTGCCCGACGGCGGACGCGGCTATCTGGGCAAGGTATTCAACGACTCCTGGATGGCCACCTATGGTTTCCTGCCACCGGACTCCTCCGGAGCGACGGTCGGGGACGTACTGGTCGGCAAGGACGGCGCCCTGCCCAAGCTGGTGCACACCCATCCGAATGAGACCGTCGCCGAGGCGGTGATGATTCTGCGCGAGTTCGGCGTCTCGCAGCTGCCCGTGGTGGCCGCTGAGCCGCCGGTGATGGCCGCGGAAGTGATCGGCGCGGTCAGCGAGAGAACCCTGCTGCAGGCGCTTTTCGCTGGTGATGCGCAACTCGCTGACCCGATCGAGGCGCACATGGCAGCACCGCTTCCGACGATTGGGGCGGGGGAGCCGATCGGGTCCCTGATGCGGGCATTGGCCAACGCCGACGGCGCCATGGTCTTGATCGACGGCAAACCGGCGGGAGTGGTGACCCGGCAAGATGTACTGGGGTTTCTGGCTGGGCGTTGAGGGGCGCCGGATCGGGTCCGCTACGTTGACCGCGCACGAATGCGCCAGGCTGCCTTAGCGAGGGGGTTAACGAATCATGACGACTTCCCGGCCCACCGCCCAGCCGCCTTCCCCGCCCATTGAGCCTTCCCCGCCCATTGAGCCGGCCGATGACCAGCCCGTATCGGGGGCGCTGCCGGCGCCCCCGCCAGCGCCCCCGTCACTATCAACGACCTGGCCGCCGCAGTATAGGCAGCCGCCGCGGCCGCCATTACCATCGCAATTCGGACGATTAGAACAGTTAGTACCATCACCGCAGTTCGGGCGATTAACGCGTCCTATTCAATTGCGAGAACCTGCCCGATTGCCCGACGCGGCGGTCCTGCCCGAGGTATATCCGGCAGATACCGGCGCACCGGCCGGAGCGACGCTGCACTCTGGTCATCTAGCGCCGTCGCCGCAGTCGCTGGCGGGTTTCGGTGCCAGGGCGAACAGCTCGTTGATCGACTACGTGGCTCCGGTGATCGTGCTGAACCTCCTGCTGTCCCTCCTGGTCGCGACCGGCGGTGGGGCGTGGCGCCCGGCGCCTGCCGCAGTCGGCTACCTGGCGCTGCTGCTGGGCTTCGGTGTGTGGAACTCGGGCTACCTACAGGGCACCACGGGGCAAAGCCTCGGCCGCCGGGTGACGAAGACGAAACTGGTCATGATCGAAACCGGTCAGCCGGTGGGGTTCGGTCGGGCCGTGGCACGCCAGATCTGCCACGCTCTGGAGTTCGGCATCGGATTCCTATGGCCGCTGTGGGACGGCAAGCGCCAGACCTTCGCGGACAAGATCGTCAAGACTGTGGTCATCCGGGTTGATCCGCAGTTCGGAGCAGACGGGGCAACCGAAGATCGCACCGGCAGCGCCACCCCGTAGGCTGGCGAGGTGACAGGCTTCGCCACCCGTGCGATCCATGCTGGTCAAGACCCGGATCCCTACACCGGATCGGTGATCGTGCCGATCCACAGCAGCTCTACTTTCGTCCAGGATGGCGTCGGCGGGCTGCGCGAGGGCTACGAGTACGCCCGCACCGCCAACCCCACCCGCACCGCGTTGGAGACCTGCCTGGCAGCGTTGGAAGCGGGTCTGCACGGGCGCGCCTTCGCATCCGGGATGGCAGCCACTGACGTGCTGCTGCGAGCGACCTGCCGGCCGGGTGACCACATCGTCATCCCCGACGACGCCTATGGCGGCACGTTCCGGCTGATCGACAAGGTGTTCCGGCACTGGGGAATCGAGCACACCGCCGTCGGGCAGTCCGATCTCGACGCTGTGCGGGCCGCGGTCGGCCCGAACACCCGGTTGGTGTGGTGCGAAACCCCGACCAACCCGCTGCTCAACATCGCCGACATCGCGGCGCTGGCCGCCATCGCGCACGAGGCAGGCGCCCGGCTGGTGGTGGACAACACCTTCGCCACACCCTATCTGCAGACGCCTCTGGCGCTCGGTGCCGATGTGGTACTGCACTCGACCACCAAGTACCTCGGCGGCCATTCCGACGTCATCGGCGGCGCGCTGATCACCGATGACACCGAGTTGGACGAGCAGGTGGCCTTCCTGCAGAACGGCGCCGGCGCGGTGCCCGGGCCGTTCGATGCCTGGCTGACCCTGCGGGGCATCAAGACCCTGGCGGTGCGCATGGAGCGACACTGCGACAACGCTGAGCGGGTCGTCGCGGCGTTGCAGGCGCACCCGGCCGTGACCGGCGTGCGCTACCCCGGTCTGGCCACCGATCGTGGCCACGAGATCGCCGCCAAGCAGATGCGCCGGTTCGGCGGAATCGTCTCATTCACCGTCGGCGGTGGCGCTGCGGCGGCGTTGGCTGTCTGCGCCCGCACCCGGGTGTTCACCCTGGCCGAGTCGCTGGGCGGGGTGGAGTCGCGCATCGAGCACCCCGGGCGCATGACGCACGCTTCCACCGCGGGAACCCAGCTCGAAGTACCCGCCGACTTGATCCGGCTGTCGGTGGGTATCGAGGACGCCGAGGATCTCATCGAGGATCTGCTCACGGCGCTCGGGTAGCTCTAGCCGGGCTTCGCCCCATCCCGACGGCGTGTTCCCTGGTTGGCTTGCCCGTGGGTGCTGTCCATGAGCTCGACGCTATCGACGTTTTTTCGCCTCGGAAGGTCGCTGGTGTCGAGTTCACGGGGCCTG
>JBOHFC010000160.1:0-6265 GCA_050701375.1 Pseudonocardiaceae bacterium | reverse complement strand
CTGTATCCCGGCGAGGTCCGCTACGCCCGGGACGCCTTCGAGGGCCTGCGACTGATGGACTCGATCATGACCCGGAAACGGGGCGGCACGGTGGCCGCCGACCCGAAGGAGGAGGCCAAGGCGGCCGAGCGCAAGGCCCGGCGGCAGCGGTCGTTGCGCATCGCGCAGGCGCGTCGAGACCGCGACGCCGGCACCGAGGAGCCGGTACCGGCACGCTCCGCGGTGGCCACCGACGTACCGATCCCGATCCCCCCGTTCTGGGGTTCGCGGGTGGTCAAGGGTATCCAGGCCGCTGAGTTCACCACGATGCTCGACGAGCGAGCCACCTTCCTGGGCCAATGGGGCCTGCGCGGGTCTCGAAGCAAGGATGGGCCGTCCTACGAGGAACTAGTGGAGACCGACGGGCGGCCTCGGCTGCGCTACTGGCTGGACCGGCTGACCACCGAGGGGGTGCTCGCGCACGCCGCGGTGGTCTACGGGTACTTCCCGGCGGTAGCCGAGGGCGATGCGCTGATCGTGCTCACCGAACCCCGGCCGGATGCGGCCGAACGGTTCCGCTTCGTCTTTCCCCGCCAGCGCCGCGACCGCCGGCTGTGCCTGGCGGACTTCTACCGGCCGCGCGACGCCGCGCTGCTCGCCGGCGAGGTCGACGTCCTGCCGATGCACCTGGTGACGATGGGCCAGGCGATCGCCGACTACGCGGCCGAGCTGTTCGCTAAGGACGCCTACCGCGACTACCTGGAGGTGCATGGTCTGGGCGTACAGCTGACCGAGGCGTTGGCTGAGTACTGGCACCAGCGAATCCGGGAGGAACTTCGGTTCGCCTCGGGGTCGGTGGTCGCCGAGGAGGATCCGGCTGACGTGGAGGAGTTCTTCAAGCTCGGCTACCGGGGCGCCCGCTACTCGCTGGGCTACGGGGCCTGCCCGGAGCTGGAGGATCGTGCGAAAATCGTCACGCTGCTGCGGCCGGATCGGATCGGTGTGACGTTGTCCGAGGAGTTCCAGCTGCACCCCGAGCAGTCCACCGACGCCATCGTGGCCCACCACCCGGAAGCGAAGTACTTCAATGCCTGAGTGCTCGTGAAGACCTTCGACGAGCTGTTCGCCGAGCTCACCGACCGGGCCCGAACGCGGCCGGCTAGCTCAAGCACGGTGACGGCGCTGGACGACGGGGTGCACGCCCAGGGCAAGAAGGTGCTCGAGGAGGCTGGCGAGGTGTGGATCGCCGCCGAGCACGAGTCCGACGAACGGCTGGCGCAGGAGATCTCGCAACTGCTCTACCGGGTGCAGGTGCTCATGCTCGGTCGCGGGATCAGCACCACCGATGTCTACCGCTACCTGTGAGGTGCCGATGAACACGACGAACGGCGGGTTGGCGAACGGCGGGGAAGGGATGCTGCGGGTCGCGTTGCCCAGCAAGGGAACCCTGGCGGGCCCCGCCTCGGAGATGTTGGTCGAGGCGGGCTACCGGCAACGGCACGACGCCAAGGATCTGGCGGTCATCGACACCGCCAACGACGTGGAGTTCTTCTTCCTGCGACCCCGCGACATCTCGGTCTACGTGGGTTCCGGCGAGCTGGACCTCGGGATCACCGGTCGGGATCTAGTGCTGGACTCCGAGGCCCCGGTCACCGAGCGACTCGCGCTCGGCTTCGGTGGGTCCACCTTCCGCTACGCCGCACCGGTCGGCCGGGATTGGAAGGTCGACGACCTGGCCGGCCAGCGGGTCGCCACCGCCTACCCCCGGCTGGTCAACGCGGACCTGGCCCACCACGGAGTGCGCGTCACCCTGATCCAGCTCGACGGGGCGGTGGAGATCTCGGTGCAGCTGGGAGTGGCTGATGCGATCGCCGACGTGGTGGGGTCCGGGCGCACCCTGCGCCAGCACGGTCTGGTCGCCTTCGGTGACCCGATCTGTTCCTCGGAGGCCGTGCTCGTGGAGCGGTCCGGTGCGGCGTCATCGCCGGAGCGGGCGCAACTCATCGCACGCCTACAGGGCGTCGTATTCGCCCAGCAGTACCTGATCCTCGACTACGACTGCCCGCGCAGCCTGCTGGACGGGGCGGTCGCCATCACCCCCGGGCTGGAGTCACCGACGCTGGCTCCGCTGGCCGATCCCGACTGGGTCGCGGTCCGGGCGATGGTGCCCCGCCGGGACGCCAACCGGATCATGGACGAGCTCTCCGCCCACGGTGCGAAAGCCATCCTGGCCAGCGACATCCGCTCCTGCCGGTTGTGAGTCGCTACTCCGCCCGGTCGCGCGCGGTCTCGACGCCCGCGTCGGCCGGATCTGGCCAGCCCGGATAGGTGGGCGGCAGTCCGCCGAACGCTGGGCACCGTGACTTGTGATCACACCAGTCGCACAGCCGGCTGGGGCTCGGACGGAAGTCACCGCTGCGGGCGGCCCGCCGGATCGCTGACCAGATCGCGACGAGGGTGCGCTCGAAGCGGACCAGCTCCGCCTCATCAGGGGTGTAGCTCAACGCCTGCTGGTCAGCCAGGTACAGCAGCCGCAGCTGGCGCGGCACCACCCCGCGGATACGCAGCAGAACCAGCGCGTAAAACTTCATCTGGAACAGCGCCTTGGCCTCGAAAAGTTCCCGCGGTGCGGCACCGGACTTGTAGTCGACCACGCGGATCTCCCCGGTGGCAGCGACATCGAGCCGGTCGATGTATCCCCGCAACAGCAGCGGCTCGCCACCGCCGGCATCGTTGGCCGCCAGCTCCACCTCCACCAACAGCTCGCAAGCCTCGGGTGTGACCAGCCGTGGGTCCTCCAGCGCGAAGTAGGCCGCAACGAGCGCGCGCGCCGAATCGAGCCACTCGGCGAGCTCGGGATCCGCAGGACCGGCGAACAGCTCGCCCAGCTCCGGACTGCCGGACAGCACGTCCCGCCAGGCGGGATCGACCAGCTCACACCCAGTCTCGGGGTTTCGCTGGTCGGGGGGCAGCGCGAAGAGCCGCTCCAGCACGGTGTGCACCACAGTGCCGCGGACCTGCAACCGGCTCGGTGTCTCGGGCAGCCGGTCGACCGCCCGGAACCGGTACAGCAGCGGGCACTGCTTGAAATCCGCCGCCCGCGACGGGGACAGCGCCGGGCGCCTGCGCGCGCCGGAGCTGGTGGCAAAGCTGGTGGCGGGCGCGACGCCGGCCAGGATCTCCGTCATGGCCCGCAGGGTAGGCGAGCCTCCCGACAGCGCTGTGCACCCGGCCGGCCGTGGGTCTGCCACCATGACTGTCTGTGACCCGACCCTGTGGAACATTCGAGCCCGGCGATCGGGTGCAGCTCACCGACCCCAAGGGTCGGCGGCACACGGTTGTGCTGGAGTCCGGCGCGCAGTTCCACACCCACCGGGGTGTGGTTGCCCACGACGACCTGATCGGGCTCCCCGAGGGCAGCGTCGTCACCTCCGCCGCCGGGACCAGCTACCTCGCGTTGCGCCCGCTGCTGCCCGACTATGTGCTGTCCATGCCACGCGGAGCGCAGGTGATCTATCCCAAGGATGCTGCACAGATCCTGATGTGGGGTGACATCTTCCCCGGTGCGCGGGTGCTCGAGGCCGGCGCCGGGTCGGGGGCGTTGACCTGCTCGCTGCTCCGGGCGGTCGGGGAGCGCGGCAACGTGATCTCCTACGAGGCGCGCGCTGACCACGCCGAGTATGCCGCCCGTAACGTCGAGCGGTTCTTCGGGGCGGTGGTGTCGAACTGGCAGCTCAGGGTGGCCGACGTGGCTACCCACCCGGCCGATCAGCCAGTGGACCGCGTAGTGCTGGACATGCTCCACCCCTGCGAACCACTACCGGCGGTGTCAGGCGCACTGGTTCCCGGTGGCGTGCTCACCGTCTATGTGGCCACCACCACCCAGCTTTCCCGCTGTGCCGAGGCGTTGCGGGAAGCCGGCTGCTACACCGAGCCGCAGGCCTGGGAGACGCTGCTGCGGCCCTGGCATGTGGTCGGGCTGGCGGTTCGCCCGGAGCACCGGATGGTGGCGCACACCGCGTTCCTGCTCACCGCGCGGCGGTTGGCGCAGGGCGCCGTGGCGCCCACTCCGCAGCGCCGGCCCAGCCGGTCCAACCGGCGGCTGTAGTTGCGAGCGCCTGGAGTTGGTCTGCGGTTTACTCACGGTTCTACCGCGCCGTCCCGTACCGTTAGTGGTCTCCAGAACCATGCGGGAGGAGGTGCCTCGTGCCGCACGACTATTCCGGCGACCGAGCCGCTGACGGTCGAGATCGCATCGACCCAGCCGTGGCTGCCCAGATCAGGGTCCTCGAGGATGAGGTGACGCTGCTGCGTCGCCGGCTGACCGAGTCTCCCCGGCACGTCCGGTTGCTCGAGGAGCGCCTCGCCGAGGCCTCCGCGTCGGTGAGCCAGCTCACCGAGCGCAATACCAAGCTGGTGGAGACGCTGCGGGAGGCCCGCGGCCAGCTTCTTGCGCTGCGCGAAGAGGTCGATCGGCTGGCTCAGCCGCCCAGCGGATATGGCGTGTTCCTCGGCTGCTTCGACGACGGCTCGGTAGACGTGTTCACCTCCGGCCGCCGGATGCGGGTGGCGGTGTCGCCCGCAGTCGAGATCCCGCAGCTGCGCCGCGGGCAGAGCGTGCGGCTCAATGAGGCGATGACCGTGGTGGAGGCAGGCACCTTCGAGTCGACGGGTGAGGTTTGCGCGCTGCGCGAAGTGCTCGACTGCGGTCTGCGGGCGCTGGTCGTCGGGCACGCCGACGAAGAACGCGTGGTGTGGCTGGCTGACCCGCTGCTGCCGGGCCCGGACAACCCTGACACCGTGCCACTGAAGCCCGGTGACTCGCTGTTGGTCGACACCAAGGCGGCGTATGCCTACGAGCGGGTGCCCCAGGCGGAAGTCGAGGACCTCGTGCTGGAGGAGGTTCCCGACGTCGGGTATGAGGACATCGGCGGCCTGGCCAACCAGATCGAGCAAATCCGCGATGCCGTTGAGCTGCCGTTCCTGCATGCCGACCTGTTCCGCGAATACGAGCTGCGCCCACCCAAGGGTGTGCTGCTCTACGGTCCCCCCGGATGCGGCAAGACCTTGATCGCTAAGGCAGTGGCCAACTCGTTGGCCAAGAAGGTGGCCCAGGTTCGCGGCGACAGCGAGGCCAAGAGTTACTTCCTCAATATCAAGGGTCCCGAGCTGCTCAACAAGTATGTCGGGGAAACCGAGCGGCATATCCGACTGATCTTCCAGCGAGCCCGGGAGAAGGCGTCGGAGGGCACCCCGGTGATCGTGTTCTTCGATGAAATGGACTCGATATTCCGCACCCGCGGGTCGGGAGTGTCCTCTGACGTCGAGACCACGATCGTGCCGCAACTACTCAGTGAAATTGATGGTGTGGAGGGATTGGAGAACGTCATCGTCATCGGTGCCTCCAACCGCGAGGACATGATCGATCCAGCGATCCTGCGCCCGGGACGGCTCGACGTGAAGATCAAGATTGAGCGGCCGGATGCCGAAGCCGCCAGGGACGTCTTCTCCAAGTACCTGACGCGCACACTACCGCTGCACGCCGACGATCTTGCCGAATTCGGGCAGGACCGCAAGGCCTGCATCCAGGCGATGATCCAGGGCACGGTCGAACGGATGTACGCCGAGAGCGAGGAGAACCGTTTCCTGGAGGTCACCTACGCCAACGGCGACAAGGAAGTCCTCTACTTCCGGGACTTCAACTCCGGCGCGATGATCCAGAACATTGTGGACCGAGCGAAGAAGAAGGCCATCAAGGCGGTGCTGGAGACCGCCCAGCCGGGGTTGCGGATGACTCATCTGCTCGACTCGATCGTCGACGAGTTCGCCGAGAACGAGGACCTGCCCAACACCACCAACCCAGACGACTGGGCGCGGATCTCGGGTAAGAAGGGGGAGCGGATCGTCTACATCCGCACCCTGGTGACCGGCAAGAACTCCGACTCGGGCCGGGCTATCGACACCGCCACCAACACCGGCCAATACCTGTAGAACGCACCCGATCGCTGCAGTCCGACTGCTGCAGCTTTCGCGTCGGACTGGTCGAGGTTGATCACTGTGCGTCTGGCGACAACTGGTGTCGCCAGACGCACCCAAATGATGATCATGGTGCGGGCCGTCACGGTTCGATCTTGGGCCAGTGCAGACCTACGTACGGCTTGGGGTTAGTCCCCGATCCCCCTGGCGGGAGGCCCGTTCCGGGCTGAAAATGGGCTCGGCTGTCCGCTGACGTCGTGTCTCTTTGATCCGGGTGAGGTCGTGGGTTAGTCGGGCGCTGGGAGCTGTG
>JBOHFC010000159.1:0-18808 GCA_050701375.1 Pseudonocardiaceae bacterium | reverse complement strand
GTGCGGGGTATTGCGGACCGACGCGGTGGCCCGGCGCACCACGCTGCTGCTGGTGCGGTTCCGCCTGCACCTGACCCTGCCGGGCCGACAGGGTCCACGGCCGATGGTCGCCGAGGAGGCCCGGGTGCTGGCCTACCGCGGCCGCGCAGGCGACCCCGACTGGCTCGGCCAGGACGAGGTGGAGACCGTGCTGGCCGCGGAGCCGACCGGCAACGTGGCCCCGGAGCTGGCCCGCGAGGATCTGGAACGGGTCATCAGCCAGCTCGGCCAGCTGCAGCCACACATCGACGCCGAGGCCGACGCGATGGCGGCAGGGTTGCGGGAATCCCACATCAGGGTGCGCGAAGCCACCAAACAGAGCGGCACCAGCAAGATCACGGTTGAGGCGCACCAGCCTTCCGACGTGCTCGGCGTCTATCTCTACCTGCCTGTCGTCGCCAGCGGTGGCAACATGACGAGCGCGCGGTGAGCCGGTCCCCGTTCCCGGCGCTGCGGGTGGCGGGAGGTTTGCTGCCCGCTGACCTGTTCGACCGGGTCGTCAAGGGCAAGGACCTGCTCGGCTGGGATTCGACGGATTATGGGCTGGCACCGCACGAAAACGTCCGGCAGGCCGCCAGCCGGGCTTTCGACTACCTGGGCGGCGCCTGGCAGGCGTTCACCCGGGAACGCGACAAGGCGCAGGCCGAGGGTCGCCCGCTCACCGGGCTCACCCGCGAGCGCTGGCTGCTCACCGTGTTCCGCGCGCTCGACTACGGGATCCTGTCCACCACGCCCACCGGCGGGCTGATGGCCGACGACAAGGCGTTCCGGGTCAGCCACCTCTGGGAGCACGTGCCGATCCACCTGCTCGGCTGGGGAGTGGATCTGGATCGGCGCACCAAGGGCGTCGCGGGTGCTGCCGATGCTGCGCCGCAGTCGATGGTGCAGGAGCTGCTCAACCGAACCGGTACGCACCTGTGGGCGATGGTCTCCAATGGGCAGAAGCTGCGGCTGCTGCGAGACTCGCGGTCGCTGGCCGGGTCGGCCTACGTCGAGTTCGACCTCGAACTGATCTTCAACGAGGGGTTGTTCTCCGATTTCGTGTTGCTGTTCCGGCTGCTGCATGCCTCCCGGCTGGTTGTGCCGTCGGGCGAGCCTGCGGCTGGATGCTGGTTGGAGCAATGGCGGACCAACGCCGCCAAGCAGGGTGAACGCGCTCTGGAACGGCTGCGTGGCGGCGTCAAGCAGGCCATCAACACCCTCGGCACCGGGTTCCTGCAGCATCCGGCCAACCACGAGCTGCGGCACCGGCTCGCCGCGGGCACTCTGGCCCGGGACGACTACAAGCGCGCCGTGCTGCGGCTGGTGTACCGCCTGTTGTTCTGGTTCGTCGCCGAGAGCCGCGACGTGATGCTGGATCCGGACGCGCCGATCGTCACCCGGACGCGCTACCGCCAGTTCTTCTCCGCCCAGCGGCTCCGGGACCGCGCTCAGCGCGGCAGTACCGATCATCACGAGGACTTGTGGGAGGCCATCCGGCTCGTCTTTGTCGGCCTGGGCCTCGAACAGGGCCGCCCGGAAATCGCCCTGCCCGGCATCGGGGGGCTCTTCGAGCGTGTCACGTGCGACCAGCACGGCGAGCCGGTCAAGGCCACGCTTCCGGACGAACTTGACGAGCCACTTGAGGGCCTGCTGCTCACCAACGCGGCGCTGATCGCCTCGGTGCGTCATCTGACGATCATCGAATCAGACAGCCAGCACCGGCCGGTCGACTTCCGCAATCTCGGCTCCGAGGAGCTCGGCAGCGTCTACGAGTCGCTCCTGGAGCTGCATCCCAGTTACGACCCGGAGGATCAGACCTTCACGCTCGTCAGCGCTGCGGGCAATGAGCGCAAGGAGACCGGCTCCTACTACACGCCGACGTCGCTGACTGAGGCCCTGCTGGACAGTGCGCTGGATCCGGTGCTGAACGACGCCGCCGCCGTACCCGGGGATGCCGAGGCGAAGATCGGCGCGCTGCTGGGCGTCACCGTGTGCGATCCGGCCTGCGGGTCGGGGCACTTCCTGGTGGCGGCGGCGCGGCGGATCGCCCGCCGGGTCGCCCAGCTGCGCAGCGGAGAGAACGAGCCCTCGCCAGATCTGGTGCGCACGGCGATGCGCGAGGTGGTCAGCCGGTGCATCTACGGCGTGGACATCAACGAGATGGCCGCCGAGCTGGCCAAGGTGTCGCTGTGGCTGGAGTCCGTCGAACCGGGCAAGCCGCTGGCGTTCCTGGCCGCCAACATCCGCGTCGGCAACTCCCTGCTCGGCACCACCCCGGTGCTGATCGCGGCCGGTATTCCGGACGACGCCTTCGCCCCGATCGGGGGCGACGACCGCGCCGCCGCCAGGACCATCCGGGAGCAGAACGCGCGAGAGCGCAGCGGCCAGTCCGACCTGTTCTCCAGCGGCGGTCTGGAGCTGACCAACGAGTCCCTCGCGATCCAGACCCGGGACATGGCGGGATCCTTACCGGCTCGACTGGGCGACATCGCGGTGGCGCACCGCAGGCTGCGCGAGATCGACGCGCAACGCTGCAGCCTGCGGCGGGTCGCCGACGCCTGGTGCGCCGCGCTCGTGCAGGAGAAGGCCACCGACAAGGCGCTGTCCGCGATCACCGAACGCACACTGCGATGGATCGCCGCCGGCCCGACCAGCCTTTCCGAGCAGTGGATCGCCGAGGGCGTGGAGCGGCTGGCCCGGGACTACCGCTTCTTCCACTGGCAGGTCGAGTTCCCGCACATTTTCGCCGTACCCGACAACGGCGACGTCGATGCGACGACGGGTTGGCGTGGCGGCTTTCACTGCGTCGTCGGCAACCCCCCGTGGGAGCGGGTGAAGCTGCAGGACCAGGAGTTCTTCGCCACTCGGCGCCCGGACATCGCCGGTGCGCGCAACGCCGCAGCCCGGCAGAAGATGATCGCGGTACTCGCGACCAGCGATGACCCGGTGGACCAGCGGCACTACGAGGACTACCGGGCAGCGTTGCGACACGCGGACGGCTGGAGTCATCTATTACGCAACAGCGGTCGCTACCCGCTGACCGGGCGCGGGGACATCAACACCTACTCGGTGTTCGCCGAGACCGGCCGGACGATCGTCGCGCCCCGCGGCCGGGTCGGGATGGTGTTGCCCACCGGGATCGCCACCGACTCCACCACCCAGCTCTTCTTCAAAGACCTGATCACCAGCCGCACCCTGGTCTCGCTCTACGACTTCGAGAACGAGGACAAGGTTTTCCCGGATGTGCACAACCAGTATCGATTCTGCTTGTGGACCGCAGCTGGCCGTTCGGCGCAGCAGGACCGGATCGACCTGGCCTTTCGGCTCCGCCAGGTCCTCCAGATCGCCGAGCGCCGCTACACCCTCACCCCCGACGACATCACGCTGCTCAACCCCAACACGGGCACCTGCCCGGTGTTCGACTTCCGCCGCAACGCCGAGATCACCCTCGCTATCTACCGCAAGGTCCCGGTGCTCTGGCGGGAGGGCACCGACGGCAACTCCTGGGACCTCTCGTTCCAAGCGATGCTGCACATGGCCAACGACTCGGGGCAGTTCCACGAAAAAGACGCGCTGGAAACCGATGGCTTCATCTTGGACGGAAACATCTTCGTGCGCGGCGAGGAGCGCATGCTGCCGCTGGTCGAGGCAAAAATAGTGCACCACTTCGACCACCGCTTCAGTACCTACGAGAATGCGACCGAGGCCCAGCTGAACAAGGGCACTCTGCCTCGATCTACAGCTGCGCAGAAGTCGGACTCACGGTATGTAGCGTTACCGCGATACTGGGTCGCCGAGAGTGAAGTCGACGGCCGACTTGCCCGCAAGCAGTGGGATCGGGATTGGCTGCTCGGCTGGCGCGACATCTGCCGCAGCTCCGACGTGCGCACCGTCATCGCCGGCGTCATCCCTCATGCTGGCGTGGGGCACAAGCTCCTGCTCGCGTTGACTCGTCAGAACGCTGCAGTGCTGCAGGCCAACCTTTCGTCGTTCGTGCTGGACTTCTGCGCCAGGCAGAAAATATCAGGCACATCGATGTCCTACATGATCCTCAAGCAGCTTCCGGTCCTCCCTCCCGACGCTTACGGCAAGGACTGCCCGTGGGACTCAAACCACCGGCTCGGTGATTGGATCACCTGCCGCGTGCTGGAACTGTCGTACACCACACACGACATGGCGGCGTTCGCCGCGGATCACGGGGACAACGGGCCACCGTACCGGTGGGATGAGCAGCGGAGATTCCAGCTGCGGGCAGAGCTGGATGCCGCCTACTTCCACCTCTACGGTCTCCCGCGCGACGACGTCGACTACGTCATGGACACCTTCCGCGCCTTCCGACACAACGACCCGGACCGCTTCGCCCGCACCAAGAACGCGATCCTCGAAACCTACGACGCCATGGCCGCCGCCCCGCACACCGGCGAGCCGTACCGCACCGTCCTCAACCCCCCACCCGGCCACGGCCCCCGCCACCCACCGATGGCTCACCACGCAACTGCACCCTGAAGCCGTCCAGTTCCGCTGTGAGGTGTGGTCGCAGCGACGTGTGGTCAGGCCTACCGGCCTGCTGCCACTCGGCCATCAAGGTGCGAAGCCGATCTTCGGCATGGTGACCACCCGCGACCAAGATATCGTCGGGCCGCAGGAACGCAGCCGAGTCGCTGAGCACGAGTCCGATGCCCCAGTCGCTGCCCACCCCGGCACTGGCCAATCCCTCCGGTCGGCTGGCCAGCAGGTGATTTCGGCAGGCACCGACGGCCACCCTGCGGTCACTCGGGAAGGGGCTCGCCGCTGATCGACCGGCGGCGATCACCCGCACGGCTCGGTTGGCCAGTTCCGGGTTTCCCCGCAGCTCTGGCGCGCTGACCCATACGGTGTGGTTGTCCAGCCGGAGCAGTCCGTCGACGTAGCGCACCGGCACCGGGAAGGCGGTGATGACCTCCGAATGCATCTCGATGTACCCACCCAGGTGCACATCTCGTGCGAGGGGCCGGCCTTCGTGCACATCAACCCGCAGGATCATGTTCGCCCCGGCGATCGGAGCGACCTTGACCGGCGTCACGATCACCGCCTGTTCCCGAGCCTGCCCGACCCAGGAGCGAGGCAGCACATGCGGAGCTGTCCAGCCCACGATCCGGTCATAGGTACCACCCGCGTCCCAGCCGCCGAAGCCGTCCGTGGCGTGGACAGCGACGTTGCGCACGCCGTGCTCGGAATGCTTGTGCGCAGCGCGGGCAACGAGGCTGGGGACGACGTCGAGAGAGATCACAGTGCCCTGCTCACCCACGATCCGGCCCAGTAGCGCTCCGGTGTAGCCGCTACCAGCGCCGACCTCCAGCACGCACATGTCGGGCTCGAGCTCCAGCAGCCGCAGGATGCCCAGGATGCTGGTCAGAGCACTGCTCTGGGGCAACCTCGAACCGTCGGGCTCCAGCACGTAGCTGTCGTAGTCGATCAGATCAGCAGCCTCGGCGACGATCTCGTCGGTGACGTTCACGGTTGCTCCTGTTCGGGATGACCGATGGTGAGGATGGGCAGGTAGGAACCGGTCGAGACGAGCTCCCCCACCGACTGGCCGGCGACCTCGATCCAGGAGTGCGCCGTGAATGGCGGGGTGCGCACGCCGATGCGCCAACACACCGACCGACGACGCAACCCGCACCACAACACGACGGCCAGGGACCGTTCCAGGCAGGCCACCCGCGCGGGCAACCAACACCCTGCTCGATCGATCGCGGCGAGCATGACTTCGATCTCCTCCGCACCCGCCGGGTGCCGGGCGAGGTGCACCAGCCAGCGGGCCAGCCACTCGACCAGGTCAAACCGCACCGAACGCAATGCGGCGGTCGCCAGGGCGGTGACCATCCACGCCAGGACGCACTGGCGGGCGGGCACCGACACCGGTGCATCACACGCCATCGGGGTGGTCATCGGATCGCTTCCAGCAGATTCGCCTCGACTAGCAAGTGGATTAGCGACCACAGGTCGTCGAGGACCTGCAGATAGGGCTGGCCGTATCGCTGCGCCACGGTCCGGGCGGCAACCTGGACCTCACCACCGCCCACGACCAGGGCATTCCACGCGGTCGCACCGGTCGAGTTGACCTGGAACATTCGCCCGGATCGGGTGTCCAGTATCACCAGCGCCCCGCTGGGAGTCGGGGTGAGGTGCACCGATCCGCAAGGCAGGTAGCTAGGCATGGGCCCGCTGGCGACGATCATCCGTGGTGACGGCCGGGGTGCAAACAGTGCGCAGCCAGATCTCGGCACCGAGTACCTGGTCCAGCGCAGCAAGCGGGATCGGCAGCCCCGCGGCACCGCGCGCCAGATCGGCTCGGATGGTCTTCTCCTCGATCAGGCCGAGACCGGCGAGTCGGGAGTTGGTGAGCAGATCCGCAACTGTCCCGCGGTGCCGGGACAGACCGCGGTAGGCCAACATCGAGTAGTCACCTTTGGTGCACCGGACGAGTGCAGCGTCGGGCACGCGGCCGGTCATGGCGGCACGGAGTAACGGTTTGGCCTGCCGGGGGCTGGTGCGCTGTGCCGCTGGCACGGCCAGACACGCCGCGACCACGGCATCATCGAGGTACGGAGCATGCAGCGCCACACCACAGCCGGCAGCCAGCTCCACGTGAATCCGGTGCGCCCGGCCGTACGCCTGAACCATCCCGAGGCTCGCGACATCCCCCGGTGCGGCACCGTCCCCGAGTCCGCGGGACACCTTTCGCAGGGCGGTGGCAACCACGTCGCGGGCGTGCGGGGTGAACCACTGGGAGCATGGACGTGCGGGCACCCAGGAGATCAGGTCTTCCCAGCATCGCTGGTGGACCGCGCCCGTACCGTCCTGCTCCAGGGCGCGTGCGTAGCGCTCGATCGCGCTCACCTGGGTAGTGCTGGCAAGCCGACGAGCGGCGCCGACCAGCAGGTGGACCGGCCGATGTCGCAGCCGCGCCCAGCCCGCAGCATGGGACCACAGCTCGCGACGCCCACGGCGCTGTGCCATATCGGCCAGATACGCGGGCGGGGCGGTCAACACCGCGTCGCCGCCATCCCCGGTCAGGTGCACCTGGCCGCCCAACTCACGGACAAGGGTCATCCACCAGCCCAACCGGGCGAAGATCGAGACATCCTCGAACGGCTCATCGGTCGGCGGCATCTCGGTGAGCGCCGAATAAGGCTCCACCTCACGGGGTAGCGGCAGCTCGACGTGCTTGATCCCGGGCACGGCGACGGCGACCCTCCTGGCGTGCGCTGGGTCATCGCCGCCCAGATCAGCGCAGACCAGCGTGATCGCCGGCAGCGTCGGGTCCAGCCGGGTGGCGGCGGCCAGTACGGCCACAGTGGAGGAGTCCAACCCGCCGCTGAGATCAGTGCTCACCTCACGATACGCACCCATCCGGCCGCGGACAGCGCTGGTCAACGCCTCAGCCAGTCGTCCCGCACCCTCGCCGAATCCGAGCGTGCCAAGCGGCAGTTCCCGATGAACCACGACAGCCCGTCCACCGTGATCAATCAGCAACACCCCGCCCGGCGAGACCGCCGCGACCCGCCGGTAGGGGCTGCCCTCCGACCAGGCAGCCGGAACCCCACCGGCCAGCAACCGCATGGCAAGCCACTGCTCATCCAGGTCGTTACCCGCATCTGCGGCCACCGCCGAGGCGGTGGACCCGTACACAACTGAGTGGCCGACTCTGGCGTAGAACACCGGCCACACTCCAGCCAGATCGGTCAGCACCGTCACCCGCCGCGGTTCGCGGACGACGAGCACACCGCTGCCGGTGGCGATCAATTCCAACTCCATCAGGTCACCACTGCGCGCAAACTCGAGTGCCGCCAAACAAACCTGATCGCCGCTGGCCGCGGAGAACCCGAACACGTCGACCACTACCTCCGGCGCGGCCACATAATGCTGCCGTCCCGCGGGACCGGTGCCCGAGACCCACAGCGGGCAGGCCACCGTCCACGCCCCCGACTGTTCCACGGAGACCGTGGTTGGTCGGGTGCCAGGATGTCGGCCCACCGTGCCTACGAAGGTCATCATCTCGATCGACCGCAGGTCAGTTGTACCAGCGCTTCATGTCCGCGGTGTCGTTCGCTCCGGAACCGTTCGTCACGTCCACCAGGGAACCCAGCTCGATCACCGCGGGCGCCTCGTAGTCGACCTTCTCGATCATGACCTCGTCGGTGATGCCGTCCATCACGCGCACTCCCCTTAGTCTCGCATCGTTGAAGTTATCTCGACTAGATTAGTCGGGGCTCCAAAAAGTTGTCAAGACTAGGTCGTTCAGTTCTCCGGAAGCTCGGTGATCAACTCACGGAGGAACGCCCGGAGCGGCTCGCCCTCGGTCGCGGCGGCGCGGAGGGCGTTAAAGTATTCGACGTACTCCCGGATATCAGCATCGCCACGGACCACGAGTGCACGGGTCAGAGTCTCAGCTGCCACGATCGCTTCATCGTCGAGATCGAGATCACCCAATATCGCAAACCCATGATACTGGTGCACCTTCTCCTCGGCATCGAACCGAATCACACCCATACGAACGTTCGATTGCCGGCTCAGCTCGACCAGCCGAGCGAGCTGGGCGCGCATGGCCGCGGGTGGGAGAAGACGGCGGCGAAGCGAGGCCTCACCCATCACCAACTCGAACCGCTTGCGTTCATCGGCGAGTACCACTTGGCGGGCCACCCGGGCCTCCGTCACATCCTCCAAGTTCTCCGCCGGGCCACGCCAGCCGATGCGGAAGACCGCTTCAGCGTACGGGCGAATTTGTGCCAACCCAACGACCACGTTCGGCGAGAACACTCTCAGGACAGACGCCGCTGTCTCAAGGCGATGGACGTCCTGTTGTATCCGACGCCGCCCAGGTGCCAGGAAACGGCGCCACTCGATGAACTCAGTCGCCGCCCGGCTGGCGATCTCAATCAGCCGTGCATTCAGTTCAGCGGAAGCCCTGGTAGCGTTCGCCCACGCCTCAACATCGGAGGGCGGTGGCAAGGTAACACCGCGCTCCGTCTTGGAAACCTTCGATTGTGACCAGCCGAGGAGATTAGCAAGTTGCGTAGTGGACAGACCGGCGCCGATGCGCAGATCGCGCAGTGCTTCCGACATGCGTCGTCGGTCGTTGGTAAGGTCGTTCACATCGTCATTCTGAGGGTCTCAGGTGTAAGATTTTTCCGGGCCAGGTAGTCGTTCAGGGGCTCGGCGTGACGCAAGGCTGTATCCCGCATTTTGCGATAGCTCTCGAGGTCTTCGACAGGCTCCGGGTGCAGGAAGCGACCCTTCCTGTCGTAGACCATGCGAACCGCGATCTCCTCGTCATAGAGCCAGAAGTCTTCATGCAGCCCTGCAAGGTCTGGGTGGGTGTCCCGATCGACCACATAGATCTCCTCACCCGCTTCCTGGTTGGCGAGGTAGCCACAAAGCTCGAAACGCAGATAAGCCGTCAGCGGCTGGTCCAGAATATGCACCCGATACCAGCGGATGCCCCGACCCACGTCACGCCGCAACTCGGCCAAGTACTCGTGAGTGTCGGGCGTCCGTGGGGTGCGGGGGTAACCGGCTGTCCAGGACGCAAACTCCTCAGCCTCCTGGACTACCAGATATTGTGGCAACGTCTCAAGTCGAAATGCGGACACCTGCACGTTATCGATCAAGCGGATGAGCTCATCTACGTTCATTCCGCTAGATCCTCGCGTCGCGGACCACCTGCCGAGGCAGTCGGATAGCCCCTTCGCCGGGGCCAAGAGGAACCGGAGATGGGTCGAGGAGTTTGCCCACCCCTATGACATCCTCCGGGTATTCGTCGTCTTCCCACACACCAGGGCATGTGATCTTGTCAAGGCACGAGCAGGACAGCTGCCGCAGGGCCATGGTCAAGCTCCGTTCGCTAGTCAAGTCTAGACAATAGCATGTAGTCCCGACTAGCAGATGTCAAGCAACATACTCGGTGTTCGCCCAAGACCGGCCGGACGCGTTGTGTCTTCTCCTCCCCGCATTCGGAGGCGCTCCGGCCTGCCTCGTCGGATACGCTCGCCAAGCTCATCACTAACTGTCCAAGTTGCTGGAGACCCTCGACGTGGCCGCTCGAAGGAGCTGATCGGGGATGTTCGTCCGCCGCGCCTACGTTCCCGAGCACCTGCGGCCCGGCCGGGCCGGGCTTGACCGGTGGCCGTTCACTGTGCCGGCGGTAGCCCAGGTCGCCGAGCAGGGTCTGGAGTTTCGCCGGCCGGTGACGTTCCTGGTCGGCGACAACGGCTCGGGCAAGTCCACGCTGGTGGAGGCGATCGCCGAGGGGTTCCGGCTGGATCCCTACGGCGGGCGAGCCAGCGCCCGCACCGGACGACCCGACCGTCAGAAGACACCCCTGGGCGAGGTGCTGCGGCTGGATAAGACCGCAGCAGGAGCGCGGATGCTGGGCGGGCCTCGGTTGAAGAAGAAGGGCTTCTTCCTGCGCGCCGAGACCGCCTTCTCGATGACCGAACAGCTCGGCGGGGTACCCGGATACTGGGCCGAGGACACCTCGACCATGTCGCACGGTGAGGGGTTCGTGACGGTGTTCCGGGCGATGATGAACGCGCCCGGCTTCTATGTGATGGACGAGCCGGAGTCTGCGCTGTCGTTCACCACCTGCCTGCACATGGTCTCCCTCATCCACCAGCTCGGCGAAACCGGAGCACAGATAGTGTGCGCCACCCA
The DNA here is from genome assembly GCA_050701375.1 of Pseudonocardiaceae bacterium. Classification (GTDB taxonomy): domain Bacteria; phylum Actinomycetota; class Actinomycetes; order Mycobacteriales; family Pseudonocardiaceae. The sequence goes on along the minus strand of JBOHFC010000159.1, from coordinate 8,092 downwards.
CTCCCCGATCCTGGCGTCCACGCCCGGCGCGGACATTGTCGAGGTCGGTGACCACGGCTACCGCCGTACCACCTGGAACCAGCTGGAGCTGGTGGACCACTGGCGCCGGTACCTGGAGCACCCGGACGTCTACCTGCGCCACCTCCATCTGACACTGGGAGCAGGATGCAGCCGGATGACAAGACCACCGCAGCCGCCGACGCGCGGTTCACCGCCCCGGCCACCGGCGACGACGGGCTAACTGTCAGTACTGAACCGCGTTCGGTCGAGTGCGGTACCTGCGCTCCGGCAGGATAGAATCCCACATCTGTAATTCGCCTCTGCCCTTGAGGAGCCGCCGATGGCGCGCTCGACCGACGCGGTCTCAGTACCGCTTCGCTACCCCACGGCTGCGATCTTCGTCGACGAGAGTGGCTCGAAGTCGACGGCGGCCGGTCAGTTCTTCGTCGTCGCTGCAGTCAAGGCCCGACAGCCCGGGCGGCAAGCGCGCACGATCCGCGAGGTACGCGACCGAACCGGCTACAGCAGCGAGCTTAAGTTCAGCAGCATCACTCGTGGCAGCTTGATCGTGTACTACGAGCTCATCGCAGCACTTGAGGCGTCGGACGCAACACTGGCCGCATGTGTGTGTGGTCCAGGGGGACATATACAACCCGTTTCGGCAGCGTCGAGAGGTCTGGAAGGTCCATGCTGAGGTCACCTCCCAACTGCTCGTCGGCTGCATCAACCGCAGGGAACTCGTCGGGGTGCACTTGGACGGCATCACTACGCCACCGGGGTGCTCCCTTGAGGATGAGGTCCGCCGGATGACCAACCGGCGTCTCCGCGCCACCGCGGTGGTTTCGTCGGTCTGCTTGGACTCGAAGACCAACGACCTGTTGCAGGTGGCTGACCTTGTAGCAGGAGCGATCTTCCATGAACGTCGTCGCGCTGCTACCGGCGAGACGGCGCCAAGATCGAACAAAGGCAAGGTGGCGGCCTGTTTGGCGACCGCCTTCGACCGGCCGGAACTAGTCGACGGCCGCGACAGACGAGTGAATATCGCCACCTACCGGGACGGGGAGCGACCTCACTTCCGCTCAAGGTCGTCCATCGGTCGGCATCGGTAAGTTGACGCACCACCGTGTATCATGAGAAGCGGTGTGGCCGGAGCCTCAGGTTCATAGCTGCGCCCTCGGTCCGAGCCTCAGGTTCGCAGCCGAGCCAAAAGCGGTAGGCGATAGCCACCAGTACATCACATGCACGTGGAGGCACCCCGGGTCGAACACCCGTGGTGCCTCCACGTTGTGTCCGCGTGGCCAGAGATTCATCCGCGTCGAGATGACAGCGGGGCCGGCCTGGGGCGGCCTGACCGGGCCTCGTTGCATCGCTGCACGCGGACAAGCGAGCCTGTGGCATGATCGCGGGCCGGAGGCAGTGATGAACCCGGAACCGCAGGTGCGGCGCGGACTACTCGCCCGCACCTTGTTCGAGACGCTGCGGGATGCCGGGGGGCCGTTGGCACCCAAGGACGCTCTGGCACAGGTGACGAGCCGGGTGTCACCGAACACGCATGAGCGCAGCCACAACGCCAGCGGCTTCGCGCGTTACGAGACCTTCCTGCGCTGGGTGTCGACGTGGGGCAGTGCGATCGGCTGGATGGCCAAGCGCGGCGGCTGGTCGATCACCGAAGCCGGTGTGGAAGCGCTCGCAGAGTTTCCGGGTGACGAGTTCGTCAGTGAGTTGACCCGACGTTACCGGCTGCACCGCAAGCAGAAACAGCGCAAGCAGTCCAGCTTCTCGCATCCCGGTTGGGCACAGGTAGTCAAGGCTCTGGGTTATGTGGAAGCCGGGTGGTGGACGACGTACGGGGATCTTGCCGCATTGACCGGACTCTCAGCACAATCGGTCGGAAAATTCCTTGGATCTGAGAAGGTTGACAACGGGCACCGTGTGTTGCGCACCGACGGTACTATTGCGCCGGGCTTCCACTGGCCTGATTCTGACCGCAATGAAACGCAACGGCAGGTGCTGGAGAGCGAAGGACTCCAGTTCGACGGGTCGGGACATGCCAATCCAGAACAGCGGATCACCGCCGATGACCTTCGGGAGCAACTGGTCGAGTTCGGCGCTGACTACGAGACCGAGTCCCCCACCCGCCGGGCCTGGCTGGTGCGAGGGTCCTCGGTGGACGGTCACGACCTGGTCCAGGTGTGGCTGCACAGGGGGTCGGTTTCGCTGGCCGCCGCGAGCCTGCGTCCGATCGACCCGCCGGTGCCGCTCGTCACGTTGAAGGCGGCTGTAGAGCAGGACTACCAGCACAAGTCCTACGCGACGCGGGAAGGGAAGGTCGCCGAGTTCGATGCCTTCTGCAACCGGATGCGGGTGGGCGACTACCTGCTGACAACGACGCAAGGCAAAACCTACCTGGGGCGGGTCACGGGAGACGCCATCTACACCCTGTCGTCCGATCGGCGATCCAATCTGCGGCGAAAAGTCGAGTGGTTGAACACCAGCCGGCCGGTGCCGTTCGCGAACCTTCCGCAGCCCCTCCCGGCGAAACTGCACAGCCAGTCCGACGTCGTCGAGTTGACCGACGAGACCGCGGCGATCGAGCTGCTGCTCAACGACCTCGGCATCGCCGACCGGCCACCGATCAAGGAACTGGAGTTCCGGCAGATTGATCAGGGCTTTGCCGATACGCTACTGATTGAGCGCGAGTGGTTGGAGCAGCAGGCCGACCTGCTTTGGGAGCGCAAGCAGCTAATCTTCTACGGCCCCCCGGGCACTGGGAAAACCTATCTTGCCCGCAAGCTGGCCAATCACCTCGCCGAGCCGAGCGCGGTCAAGCTCGTCCAGTTCCACCCGTCCTACACTTACGAAGACTTCTTTGAGGGTTTCCGGCCGGTACAGCGTGATGACGGCCAGCTCACGTTCAAGCTCGAACCCGGACCGTTCCGGCTGCTCGTGGAAGCCGCTCGGGAAAACCTGTCCGATCCCTACATCCTCGTCATCGACGAGATCAACCGGGCGAACCTGGCCAAGGTGTTCGGGGAGCTGTATTTCCTGCTGGAGTATCGGGACGACCAGATCGGCCTGATGTACTCGCCGAAGTCGGATTTCGTCATGCCACCCAACCTTTTCGTCATTGGCACGATGAACACGACAGACCGCTCTATCGCGCTGGTCGATGCGGCGATGCGGCGGCGTTTCGCCTTCGTCGAGCTGCATCCGTCGAGACCGCCCAGCAGTGGGCTGCTCGCCACCTGGCTCCAGCACAAGCTTGCGGAGAACGACGAGATCTCGCACAACCTGGATGCCCCTGCCCTGCTCGACGCGCTCAACCAGCGCATCGAGGACCGCGACATGGCCATCGGCCCGTCCTACCTGATGCACCCGCAGATCTACCGCCGCAAGGATGGGCTGGAGCGGGTGTGGGAGACCTCGATCCTGCCCCTGCTAGCCGAACACCACTACGGTGCGCAGCCCGCCGTGCTTCGCCAGTATCAGCTCCCCACTCTGCGGGCCGCGCTTGCCGCCGAGCAGGGCCATGTCGAGGATCCGGCACCGTGAACCGCGTGGAGATCACCGAACACGGCCGGGTCCCGTACCGGCTCACTGATCTACAGGGCCGTGGACTGGCTCAGTCGGACGTGGTGACGGCGACGCCTGCACCACACCATCCCGGCCTGTGGAACCTCGCGTCACGTGGCAAGGTGGGCGTCTCTCAGGTGGGTGACGTCGAGGTCTGGATCAAGCCCAAGCTACGGATTGATCGCTTGCTTTTCCTCGTCGGCTACGCGGCGCACGCGCGTAGCTGGCGGGAAGAGGACGTTGGGCTCGATGTCGCCGAGGGGCTCGTGCCAGCGATCGCGCAGGCGTTGTGCCGCCAGACCGAGCGCGCGCTGCGACCCGGCCTGCTTCAGGACTACCGCAGCGTCGAGGAGACCGCCACGGTGCTGCGCGGTCGATTACGGGAAGCCGACCAGCTACGCCGGCATCACGGACGGGCAATTCCGATGGAGATCCGGTACGACGACTTCACCGTCGACATCCCGGAGAACCAGATCCTGTTGGCCGCGATCATTCGGATGGCAGGCGTACCACGGGTTGACACCGACTCAGAACGCCGCCTCGCCGCCCTGCGAGGCCGCCTGACCGGCGTGACCACACCGGTACGAGGAAGTTGCCTACCGTCGTGGCAGCCGAACCGGCTCAACCAGCGCTATCACACCGCACTACGCCTTGCCGAGATCATCTGGCAGGCGACCTCCCCGGAACACACGCCCGGATCACTGTGGTCCAACGGATTCCTGTTCAACCTCTGGAAGATCTTCGAGGACTTCGTTGTCAGTGCACTGTCTGAGGAGTTGCAGGCCCGCTACGACGGAGTGGCCGCTCCGCACCACCTGTGTCACCTCGACCACGCAGGCACGGTACAGATGGAACCCGACCTGGTGTGGCAGCTACATGGGCGACCGATCGCAGTCGTTGACGCCAAGTACAAGCAGGAGAAGCCATTAGCGGACCTTTATCAGGTGCTGGCCTACTGCACCGCACTGCGCCTGCCGCGGGGTCATCTCGTTTATGCCCAGGGCAATGCCGACCCGATCAGGCACGTCATAAAGCATGCGGATATTGAGATCGTTTGTCATGCACTAGATCTCACGCTGCCCCCGGCGAAGCTGCTGGCGCAGGTAGGAGACATCGCTGACGAGCTGGTGGCGAACTCGCCAGCGGCATGAGAGGGGTACCACGTGGCGCGGCTGGGCATCGACCGGGACTTCCTATGGGAGTTCGGCAAATTGGAGCGCGCGATCCAGGAAAAGGTGCACGCTTCGTTCGCCAAGTTCGAGCAGGCTACCCACGCCGGTGTGCACCTGGAGAAGATCAACAACGTCCGCGACGCTCGGCTTCACTCCATCCGCATTGACCAGTCCTGGCGCGGGATCGTGCTCGCTCCGGAGTCAGGTGACTCCTACACGCTACTCAAGGTGCTGCCGCACGACGATGCCTACGACTGGGCCTGCCGGCGGCGGGTCAGCGTCAACCGCGCGACCGGCGTCATCGAGGTACGCGACGTCGCGGCCATCGAGGAGCGGTTGCCGCAGCTCACCGAGGATGCCAAGACATCGGCGTCCCGGCTGCTCGATGGTGTAGGAGACGCGGATCTCGGTCGGCTGGGTATCGACGGGCAGGTGCTGCCGTTCGCTCGCGTGCTGACCGACCTCGACCAGCTCGAATCCGCCCGCGGGATCCTGCCGGAGCCGCAGTACGACGTGCTTGTCGGTCTCGCGATCGGGATGACGCCCGAGCAGGTGTGGGAGGAGATGGCCGGTGCTGGGACGGTGACGGTCGAGTACGACACCTCCGATGTCACGGCCGCGGTTGCCCGTTCGCCGCGGCGGGTGGCACTTGTCAGCGGGCCCGACGAGCTGATGGAGGTATTCAGCTACCCGTTGGCGCTGTGGCGGATCTACCTGCACCCGACCCAACACCGGATGGCGCACGGGTCCTTCAGGGGGTCAGCCCGGGTGACCGGTGGGCCGGGTACCGGCAAGACCGTGGTCGCTTTGCACCGCGCCCAGCACCTCGCCGAGTCCTCGACCGGGGACCGGTCGGTCCTGGTGACCACCTTCACCAAAACACTGGCCGGATCCCTCGAGGACAGCCTGCGGATGCTGATCGACGACGAGGCGCTGCTTCGTCGGGTCGACGTGCGGCATATCGATCAGATCGCCTACCAGGTCACCGCGTCCCGACATGGCAGGCTGCAGGTGCTCCCTTACTCGGAGGAGCGGGACCGCTGGAAGCGACTCATCACTCAGTTCGGCCTGAGTAGCACCGAGGCGTTCCTCAGCCAGGAGTGGCGCCACGTCGTGCTGGCCCAGGGGATCATGACGGGCGACGAGTACCTCACTGCGGCGAGGTCAGGCCGCGGCAGACCGCTCGGGACGCGGGCACGGACGGAGATCTGGCCGGCGCTCGCCGGCTTCGATGCGGAACTTCGCGCCGAGGGCCAGTGGACCTATGAGACGATCTGTGTGGAGGCCACGCGGTTGCTCGAACTCGCCGAGTCAAAGCCGTATCGGCACATCATCGTCGACGAAGCGCAGGACCTCAGCCCATGGCAGTGGCGAATGCTCCGGGCCGCCGTCCAGTCAGGCCCCGACGACCTCTTCCTGGTCGGAGACACCCACCAGCGCATTTACGACCACCGCGTTTCGTTCAAGCAGGTTGGCATCGACATCACAGGTCGGTCTGAGCGCTTGAAGATCAACTATCGGACAACCGCGGAGATCTTGGGGTGGAGCCTGGGACTGCTGCGCGGCGAGCGCATCGACGATATGAACGAGGACCTGGAGACCCTGGCAGGGTGCCGTTCCGAGGTCCACGGCGCTCCTCCCGTCCTGCACGGTGCGAGCACCCGGTCCTCCGAGATGGCGCACCTCGTGTCCGCCGTCCGGAGCTGGCTGGACGACGGCGTTCAACCGGGACAGGTCGGGATCGCGGCCCGGTCCAACATGATCGTCGATGAGGCGGTGACTGCACTCGCGGGTGCCGGCCTTCCGGCCGTCTCGCTTGCGAAGCGTGTGGCGAGAGACGGTGAGGTGGCGGTCGCGACAATGCACCGGATGAAGGGACTGGAGTTCCGCTGTGTCGCCGTGGTCGGCGTTGAGCAACATCAAGTGCCAGCGCCGGCTGCCGTCACCTCGGCCACCGACGATCAGCGCTCGCACGACCTCGATATTCAACGCGAACGGTGCCTACTGTTCGTCGCCTGCACCCGTGCCCGCGAGAACCTGGTGGTCTCCTGGCACGGCACACCGAGCCCGTTGTTGCCGACCTGACAGCGCCCGAACGACGATCGCACGTTCCCACGGTAGTCAGTCCGCATCGTGCACCTTGCGGACGAGCGCGACGAACTGGCGGTGTGGGTCCTTGATGAGGCCGTGTGCCAGTGTCACCACTGGGCATGGCCACGGCGACGAGCAGATTCGGCAATCGCCGCCTGGCCGCACCTGATGGTCGAACAGCAGCCCACGGATGACGATCACCAGGTCGGGAATCAGCGTGCGGGCGGTGTCAATGTCCTCTTCAGTCCACTGCTGGCACTTCAGCGCCACGAACTCCGCCTCGTCCAGATGCCGGTAGAGATTCATCTGCAGCAGGTTGAACGCGTCGGCGACCGCCGGTGCGAGCGTGTCCATCGGATACCTCCCGGGTCCGGGTACCGCGAGGCTCGCGGCCTCGACGGTGATCAGCTAACCCGCATGGCCTAGGGACATACAACACACGACCGGACAAGTTGCTGGATCTCCCGGCGGGCAGGTCGTAGGGTGCGCTCGGGAGGTCACTATGCGCGATCGGGAACCGACGATACGCAGCCGGGAACTGGGTGAGGGGCTGCACCGGGCGATGCGGCAGGCGGGGCTGGACCAGAAAGGCGCTGCCCAGAAACTCGGCTGGTCACAGAGCCGGGTGTCGCGGCTGCTGTCGGGCAAGCGCGGCGGCACCGAGGTGGACGTCTCGGCGTTTCTCGCGGTGGTCGAGGTGACCGGCGCCGAACGGGACCGGCTGCTCGGGATCTGCCGGGAGCAGAACATCCCGGGCTGGCTGCAACAGCACGGCACCCGGCTGCCCCAGCAGCTGCGCACCCTGATCGACCACGAGAACAAGGCGGTGACGATCGACGACTTCCAGGCCACGGTCGTGCCCGGCCTGTTGCAGACCACCGACTACGCCCGCGCGCTGATCCGGGAGGTGGGCATGATTCCAGCGGAGGAGATCGAGGACCGGGTGGCCGCTCGGCTAGGCCGCCAGAGCCTGTTCGGTCGGGAGCGCCCGGCCCGGTTCACCTTCTTTATCCACGAGTTCGTGCTGCGGCTGCCGGTGGGTGGGCCAGCGGTGATGTTCGAGCAGCTGGAGCACCTGCTGCGCAAGGCGACCCGTCCCTACCTGACCCTGCAGGTGGTGCCGGCCGCGCTCGGCGGGCACGCCGCGATCAACGGTTCATTCATACTGATGGAGTTCGCCGAGTTCCGGCCGGTGGTCTACCTGGAAAGCGAGACTTCCAGCCTGTTCCTGGAGAAGTCCGAGGAGATCGCAGCCT
>JBOHFC010000158.1:0-6244 GCA_050701375.1 Pseudonocardiaceae bacterium | reverse complement strand
CACGGCCGAACTGCGCCCAGAACGTCTTGTAATGTTCGACGTTGCTGGTCATCATATCCTGCACCGTTGACAGCACCTTCTTGACGAGGCGGCGACGCATCATCTGGATCTGACGATCCTGCTGGAGGATCTCTCGTGAAACATTCAGGGACAGGTCCTGCGCGTCCACCACGCCCTTGATGAAGCGCAGGTACTCTGGCATGAGCGCTTCGCAGTCGTCCATAATGAAGACGCGCTTCACGTACAACTGGATGCCGCGCTTGCGATCCCGCATGAACAAGTCCAGCGGCGCCTGGGATGGAATGAATAGTAGTGCCTGATATTCGAACGTCCCTTCCGCCTTCATGCGGATGATCTCGAGCGGATCGTTCCAGTCGTGACTTACGTGCTTGTAGAAATCCTTGTATTCGTGTTCTTCTACTTCGTTCTTGGAGCGCGCCCACAGCGCCTTCATCGAGTTGATCGTCTCGACTTCGTGCGTGGCCTGACCATCCTTGTCCGTGCGATCGGCTCCCATCCTGATCGGCCAGGCGATGAAGTCGGAGTACCGCTTGACGATCTCCTTGATCTTCCAGCCATCCGTGTAGTCAAAGAGTTGGTCGTCCTTGTCCTCCGGTTTGAGATAGAGGGTCACCGCCGTGCCTTGCGGCGCGTCGTCGAGTGACTCGATCGTGTAGGTTCCCCCGCCGCTCGATTCCCAACTGGTGGCGCGGCTTTCGCCTGCGCGCCGCGTCAGCAGCGTGACCTTTTCGGCCACCATGAAGCTGGAGTAGAAGCCGACACCGAACTGACCGATGAGGTCCTGCGGTGCCGCCGCATCCTTCGATTCCTTCATCTTGTGCAGAAAGTCGACCGTGCCGGATTTCGCGATAGTGCCGATGAGGGCCACCACATCGTCGCGTGACATGCCGATTCCGTTGTCCCGCACGGTAAGGGTGCGCTGCTCCTTGTCGACTTCGATGGCTATGTGCAGATCGGAAGTATCTACCTGCAGGTCCTTGTCCCGGTAGGCTTCCAGGCGCAGTTTGTCCAACGCGTCGGAGGAATTAGAGATGAGCTCTCGCAGGAAGGTGTCCTTGTTCGAGTAGATCGAATGAACCATCAACTGCAAGAGCTGGCGGGCTTCGGCCTCGAACTCGAGCGTTTCGACCTGCGTGTCCACCCGGATTCCTTTCTGGACGAGGAGTTTCCACGGATAATACGTGCGGTGCCGCGCCGGCTCAACGCCGCATCGTCACCGTCGCTCGGTGAGTCGATCTCGCGCGTGTCGTCTCAGCCAACCACCCGTCGTAACCGCGCGAGCACGACCGAACGCCGGGTGTCGGTGAGCGGCAGAAGTTTCGAGAGGGTCTCCAGCACGTCGAGGTCGTCGGCTCCCGTCGCGGTTTGTGCGAAGGTCCACAATGCACCGGCGTCGCGGCGGTGCAGCACGGCGTCACGCAAGGAGACAATGAGGTCGTCGCGTTCCTCGCGGACACCAGGTGCGTCGGACCGGGGTAGCAGCGGGCCGTGCCATGCGGTCAACGCTTCGGTCAGCCTGCCCGCCTGCAGCAGCCGCGGGACGGCGAGGAAGTCCGCATCGACGTCCCCGGCCAGCCGGTAAGGACGAGTGGGCACGACGCGGTCGCCGAGTTGGGCCCGGAGCCGGTGCATCTCTGCCCGCGCAGTCGCCGGATTGCCCGCCTCACCGTAGAGGGCGATCGCCAGCGCCTCGGCGCTGAGGCCTCTGAGGTGCAGGCTTAACAGCGTCAGAATCTCGGCGTGCCGCAGGCTCAGCGGCAGTCTGCGGCCGTCCAGGACGGCGACTGGATGCGTCGCGCCGAGGAACGCCAGGGACAGCGTCGGCGCGCGGGTCCGCGGCCGGCCCGCCATCCGCAGCAAGAACCCTTCGGCCAGCCCTTCGACCTTCGCCTCGCGCCCATCGGACAATACAAGCAGGCCGTCGGGCGCCGCGACGCCCACTCGGGGCGGAAGGCCGTCGCAGGACTCCGTCGCGATCACCCTCCCGCTTGCGCTCAACAGCGCGCCGGGGCCGCGCAGATGTGGCATGTTGCTGCGCCGCAGCACGTCGTCGCGGGCCATCATCCGCACCCGGAGTTGGCCTTGCGCCAACTGCGCGGCTGCTGTGACCAGGGCAAGCGTCGCCGGGTGACGGGTGTGCTGCGGCCCGGTCACATCGATCGCACCGACCACCGCACCGCTGTCCGGGTCGATCACCGGCGCCGCGGCGCAGGTCCACGCGTGATAGGTACGCACGAGATGCTCCGCGGAATGGATCTGTACCGGCGTGCCGAGCGCGAGCGCGGTGCCCATCGCGTTGGTGCCGATGGCCGACTCGCTCCACTTCGTACCCTCGGTGAGCAGCACCCGGTCGGCCCGGAGACACACCTCGGTTTTGCCTTCACGCCACAAGATATGACCGTCGGCGTCGGTCACGATCATCACGTGCTCGGCCTCGTCGGCGATGCTGACCAGCGTGGCCCGCAGCAACGGCAACACCTCGCCAAGCGGATGTGCCGAGCGGATCGCCTCGAGGGTGGCATGGTCGTAGACCACCGGCGGCTCGTCGTGGTCTGGGTCGACGTGCGCAGCCAGCGACCGTCGCCACGAATCGGAGATCAGCGTCCGCGGGCCGACCGGGCACCGCTCGCCCGCCAGGACAGCGTCATGAACGCGGCCAAGCAGCACCGGGTCCATGACCGGATCCCGCCGCAGGTCCACTCCCCGATGATGCGCGCGATGAAACCGCACTGCAACGTGACTGCAACGTCGACCTCCCTAGCGTGCAGCCAACCCCATCAACAATCCTGGGAGGCTTCCCAATGACGAGGTATGCAGCACCAGGCACCGACGGCAGCGTGGTGTCCTACGAATCGCGGTACGACCACTACATCGGCGGCGAATACGTGCCACCGGCCACCGGCAAATACTTCGAGAACCAGACGCCGGTCACTGGGCAGGGGTTCACCGATATCGCCCGCGGCACGGCCGCCGACGTCGAAGCAGCTCTGGACGCGGCCCACGGCGCGGCGCCCGCATGGGGCCGCACCTCGGTCGCCGAGCGCGCCGTCATCCTCAACCAGATCGCCGACCGGATGCAGGCCAACCTGGAGGTCCTCGCGGTTGCCGAGAGCTGGGACAACGGCAAGCCGGTCCGCGAGACCCTGGCCGCGGACATCCCGCTGGCGATCGATCACTTCCGCTACTTCGCCGGCGCGATCAGGGCACAGGAGGGCGGCATCTCCGATATCGGTGACGGCCTGGTCGCCTACCACTACCACGAGCCGCTCGGCGTGGTCGGCCAGATCATCCCGTGGAACTTCCCGATCCTGATGGCCGTGTGGAAGCTTGCGCCGGCGCTCGCCGCGGGCAATGCGGTGGTGCTCAAGCCCGCCGAACAGACACCAGCCTCGATCCACGTACTGCTGTCGATCATCGGTGATCTGCTGCCCCCGGGGGTGCTCAACGTCGTCAACGGCTTCGGCGTCGAGGCGGGCAAGCCGCTGGCCTCCAACAGCCGCATCCGCAAGATCGCGTTCACCGGCGAGACCACCACCGGCCGTCTGATCATGCAGTACGCCAGCGAGAACCTCATCCCGGTCACCCTGGAACTGGGCGGCAAGAGCCCCAACATCTTCTTCGCCGACGTCGCCGCGGCCAACGACGCCTTCTATGACAAGGCGCTCGAAGGCTTCACCATGTTCGCGCTCAACCAGGGCGAGGTGTGCACCTGTCCGTCCCGTGCGCTGATCCAGGCCAGCATCTTCGACCAGTTCCTCGGGGACGTCACCAAGCGGACCGAGGCCATCGTGCAGGGCCATCCGCTGGACACCGAAACCAGCCTCGGCGCGCAGGCCAGTAACGACCAGCTCGAGAAGATCCTGTCCTACATCGACATCGGCAAGCAGGAAGGTGCGCGCGTGGTCACCGGTGGCAGCCGGGCAGAGCTCAGCGGGGATCTTGCCGGCGGCTACTACGTGCAGCCCACGATCTTCGAAGGCCACAACAAGATGCGCATCTTCCAGGAGGAGATCTTCGGCCCGGTGGTATCGGTGACGAAGTTCGACGACTACGCCGACGCCATGAAGATCGCCAACGACACCCTCTACGGCCTCGGCGCGGGTGTGTGGTCACGCAACGGCAACATCGCCTACAAGGCGGGCCGTGAGATCCAAGCCGGGCGCGTGTGGGTGAACAACTACCACTCCTACCCCGCGCACGCGGCGTTCGGTGGCTACAAGCAGTCCGGCATCGGCCGCGAGAACCACCGGATGATGCTCGACCACTACCAGCAGACCAAGAACCTACTGGTGAGCTACTCGGACAACCCGCTCGGATTCTTCTGATGGAACGTGTCTCGTACACCCCGGAGGCGGCGGAGTTGCTCCGTGGCCTCCGGGGCACCCACGGCCCGCTGATGTTCCACCAGTCAGGTGGCTGCTGCGACGGAAGTTCGCCGATGTGTTACCCGGCCGGCGAATTTCGCACCGGCGGCTCGGATGTGCTACTCGATGAGCTGCACATCGAAGGATTCCCCGAGCCGGTGCAGGTGTGGATGTCGGCCGCGCAGTTCGAGTACTGGCGTCACACGCACCTGACCATCGATATCGTGCCAGGTCGGGGCAGTGGCTTTTCGCTGGAGGCGCCCGAGGGCGTGCGGTTCCTGATCCGGTCGCGGCTGCTCACCGACGAGGAGCTGGCATCGCCGGACCGGTAGGCATCATGCCGGCGGCGCCGTCGCTCCGAGCCCCGCCGGTGCTACCAAGACGCGGACCCTACGAAGGCGCGACGCCATTCTTATCGGGGCCACCGCCGCGGCCGAATTTGGTGTCTATCCACCACTGGTTTTCGCACAGCGGGCACTGGACGTAGACCAGGTTGGCGTTGGATTTGAGCAGGTACAGACCGTCCGCGTTCGGGCAGTGTGCACAGCTACGCCAGACCTTCCGGCCGACGTAAGCTGACGGGTCTAGGGCCATCAAAGGCACTCCAATCTGCTCAGCTATGGGCTGTTATAGGTTGTCCATCTCACCAGCCAACATACCCGCGCAAGTCGACGAGTGCCGTCGCGGAGGGTTCCAGTGTCCCCAATCACGCTGCACCTTGGGCGCAACCCACCGGTTCCAGGCCAGTCCAGCGATCGCCTCGCCAGCCGCGGCCGCACTAGGCTCCGGAGCGTCATTCGGCTCCGGACGGCGGAGGCGGTGATCTTGAAAGCGCGGGGGCCGGGTTGATCAAGAGGATCCTGCCTGACGGGGTGGCCAGCGCGGAGGCCTTCTGCGATCCACCCGACGCGGTGCTGTATCCAGGGGAAGCGGAACTGATCACGCGCGCTGTGGACAAGCGGCGCCGCGAGTTTCGTACGGCCCGGCATTGCGCCCGGCAGGCATTGCGTCAGCTCGGGCTGCCGCCCGCGCCGGTGCTGCGCGGCGAGCGCGGGGAGCCGCAGTGGCCGGCAGGTGTCGTGGGCAGCCTGACGCACTGCGCTGGCTATCGAGCCGCCGCCGTCGCCCACAGCTGTGACTTCCGTGCGCTGGGGATCGATGCCGAACCGCACCAGCCCCTGCCAGCGGGGGTCTTGCAGATCATCGCCCTGGAGCGGGAGCAGGCCGGCCTGTCGGAGTTGGCCACCGCGGACGATGCCACCTGCTGGGACCGAATCCTGTTCTGCGCCAAGGAGACGCTGTACAAGGCATGGTTCCCGCTGACCCGCTGCTGGCTGGGGTTCGAGGACGCTGCTGTCACGATCAATCCAGGCACGACCGATCCCGCGCACGGGTCGTTCTCCGCCCATCTGCTGGTGGGCACACCGACCATCACCGGTGAAGCCCTGACTCACTTCGAGGGTCGCTGGCTCCGCAGCGACGAGCTGGTTATCACGACGATTGCGCTGAGCACAGGCAACCGTCGGCGTACCTGATCATCGCCGAGTGGCCGTGCGCTAGCATTTCGGCCCTCGTGCTGCCCAAACGGATGGTGGTAAGCGCATGTTCGGCGCGCTCGCAGTGCTCGATCCCGAGGTCGTCGACGACCTGGATGATGTGGCGAACCAACAGTGATCGAACAGAACCAGTTCGCCGTCGAACCATGGGCCGTTCGGGAGAACAGCCTGGATCTGGCCGCCATGGGGCAGACAGAATCGGTTTTCGCGCTGGCCAACGGGCATATCGGGCTGCGCGGGAACCTCGACGAGGGGGAGCCGTCCGGCCTGCCGGGCACCTACTTGAACGGCTTTCACGAGCTG
>JBOHFC010000157.1:0-4368 GCA_050701375.1 Pseudonocardiaceae bacterium | reverse complement strand
GCAAGGGCCTGCAAAGCCCTGTACGCGGGTTCGATTCCCGCCTCCGCCTCGGGCGATTAGCTCAGTGGGAGAGCGCTACCTTGACACGGTAGAGGCCACTGGTTCAATCCCAGTATCGCCCACCAGCGTTACCGCAGTTCAGTCCCGGTATTGTGATCCGACTCCCGCAATCCGTGCCAGTTTCATGCCAGACAGGGTGACCGTCGAGCTGGTGGTCACCGTGGGGCACTGCGGCCGCGCCGGGCAACCCAGGCACAACCGCGTGGCCGCGCCCGGGCGCCACGCCGCGGTGTCCGGGTCCTCGCGGATCACCTCGTCGTAGAGCTCGTGGCGGCCGATGCACTTCGCCCCGGGCAACGGCCGCACACCGGCCAAGATCGCGGACAACAGCTTGACCGTGCCGTCGGGATCCATGTCCCGAAGTGTTCACCAGCCAGGTGCCGCGTAGCCTTAAGCCACCTCCTCACCGAGGTTCTTGGCCCCGGGGCGACGGCCCCGGGGCATCGGTGGGGGGACCGGTGAGGAGTGGTTCCTTGTGGACGCTGAGGACGCGTCGACTGACGAAGCTGCGACGATCGGTGCGCGCGTTCGCGTGATCCGACGTCGCCGCGGGTTGAGCCTGGAAGTCGCGGGCGGTCTGGCCGGGATGACGGCGCAGTACTTGTCGATGCTGGAGCGTGGCCTACGCGGGTTCAACCGGCGCGGCCTGGTCGAGGATCTCGCCGACGCGCTGGGCTGCTCGGTGGCCGACCTGACTGGCCAGCCCTACCATCTCCGGGACCGGCAGAGCACCGATGTCGATGCGGCTGCCGCCGGGATCAGCAGGGCACTGCATGACACCACGCTCGATGATGTGCCCGACATACCAGCCCGACCGCTACCGGAGCTGGTCCAGACCGCTGCACAAGCCAACGCCTACGCCGACGACGCCCGCTACGCGATGGCGGGTCGAGACCTGGGAGCGCTGCTCACCGAGCTGCACGTGCACGCGGTGACCGGTGATTCGCGGGATCGGCAGGCGGCGCTGGTCGCGCTGGCCGAGGCGTGCATGGTGGCCTATTGCCTGGCCTACCGGATCGGGTATGCCGATCTCGCTGTGGCCGCCGCTCACCGCGGATTCGACGCGGCGAGGGAGGCGCAGCGCCCGGACCTGGTCGGAATGCTGGCGATGAGCCGAACCGTCGCTCTGATGGGTTTGGGTGCCCGGCGTCGCGGCGCGGGGCTGTCCGCCGATGTGCTCAACGAGATCTCGGCTCTGCCTGGTCCGACGCCGGACGACACCACGGTTGCCGAGGCGTGCGGAATCCTGCACCTGACCTCTGCTCTGGTCGCCGCCCGCGACGGTCGAACCGGGGATGTCGCCACGCACTTGTCGGAGGCTCGGTCCCTGGCCGACCACACCGGCGAGCGCAACCACCTGCGTTACCACTTCGGACCGACGAACGTGGCCGGTTGGGAGCTGTCGATTGCGCTGGAGACCGGCGAAGGCCCGGACACTGCCGAACGCTTCGCCGCCGCACAGGTCGACTTGTCGGTGCTGGGCAGCAAGTGCCGGGAGGGCTACGTGCGGTTCGCGTTGGCCCGATGCTGGGCACAGGCCGAGGGCAACCGGGACAGCGAGGCGTGGCGGGCGCTGGACGTCGCCGACCGGATGGCACCGGTGATTGTCCGCAATGACCCGATCGCCAAGGATCTGGTGCGGACGCTGGACCGGCGCGCTGTGCGGCGGACCTGGGAGCTGGACAGCCTGTGCAACCGCTTCGGGATCCGCAGCCAGCGTTAGCGATCTGCAAACAGCTGGCGTCGATCTAGGCCGCAGTCTTGGCCGAATGACCACCACTGAGACAAATGCGACGCAGCCGACCAGCCACCATCGCACGATCCTGACGACGTGTCGTGTCCACGGCGCCCAGGGGTTCTGCAACCTGCGCCTGACGAAGACCGGCGGCACGATCGTGCTTGATCCGCACGTAGACGGCTCGTGCGTCCTTGTTCTCGATGAGAAGGCCGCCGGCGACGTGTTCGATGCCATCGGGCAGTGGTTGGGGTGAGCGGGCCGCACTGCGTGCACCTGGTGTCGGCTGATGGGGCGTTGACCGAGCGGTGCCAGGCGCGGGCCTACTTCTTCACGCTCTGCGGGCAGGTGATGGCCGATTCGGAGCTGCCGGCGGCGAGCTGCGACGACGACGGGTGCCAGTGCGAGGTTCGGTACTGCCCGGACTGCATCCGCTTCGCGAATGCGTGGAACGTCGAGATGGAGCGCCCCGCGAGCACTGGCCATGACCGATAGCCCGGATGTGGCGGCCGCGATGGCGCTGCTCGACACTGCCAAGGACAGCGGGTTCGCCTTCCAGCGGATCGCGCCCGGGCCGGACGGGCCGCGGCTGGGGGTGCGGGAAACCGAGCAGTGGCGCGACGAGATCTACCTCGGTGGCTTCTGGGCGACCGACTCGTGCGGCGCCACTCGGCGGCGGCGCTCGTCGCTGGTGCTGCCCGGTGGCCTGCCGGTGGCCCGGGAGCTGCGCGGCGACGCGCTGACCGTCCTGCACACCGTGCTGTGCGACTGGGGGTGCGCCATGAGGCGCTTTGCGGTATTCCCGGCTCAGCCGGGAGGAATTGGAGGTGTATTCCTGGGTCTGATGGCTTACCTGGAGCCGAAAGGTGACCAGGGACAATAGCATGCCAGGAAAGCGGCAGTCATGTCCAGGTGTGAGGAGTGATGTGTCGTGGGACCCGTGTGATATGGCGAAAGCTGGATTGCCTGAACCCTAATCTCCAGGAGACGAAACGCACCGTCCACCGGAAAGACACCTGAAACCGGTGCCATGTCTTGCGTTGGCATTATTCCAGGGTCGATGCAACCTCTAGGCATGGAGCGATTCCTAATGAGGGAAATTAAGGAGATGAGTGGGGCGCCTAAGTCACGCTAGTACGTACCGCAAAGACGAACATGGGATCACCCGAGGGGCGCGAGTCCTGAGGGTGACGGAGGCCTCGTAGTAGTCGCGGGAGTCACGCCCCGCCGGGGAGGACGGGAAAGCCGTCCACATGGGCGAAGTAGGCCAGGTGATCGGACATACCAAGACTCGGGAGGCATGCGAAATGCAGAACGCCGAAACGGTGCTGGGTGTCCTGCGTGAGCGCGGCAGGCGTGGTCTGCCGTTGGAGCGACTGTATCGGCAGCTGTTCAATCCGCAACTGTACCTATTGGCATATGGGCGTCTGTACTCCAACCAGGGGGCGATGACACCTGGAGTCGATGGGGACACCGTGGATGGTATGTCCCTGGGCAAGATCGGCCGCATCATTGATGCGATACGCCACGAGCGTTACCGATTCACTCCCGTGCGGCGGGTCTACATCCCCAAACGCAATGGGAAAAAGCGCCCGCTGGGACTGCCGTCCTGGACGGATAAGCTGGTAGGTGAAGTGATCCGCTTGTTGTTGGAGGCGTATTACGAGCCCCGGTTTTCCGGCCGATCTCACGGTTTCCGTCCTGGTCGTGGTTGTCACACCGCGCTGCGCGAGGTGGCGAACACCTGGACTGGGACGACCTGGTTCATCGAGGGTGACATCGCCCAGTGTTTCGACCGGCTCGACCATCAGGTCATGCTCAAGATCCTGGGTGAACACATCCACGATAACCGGTTCCTGCGGCTGCTGCGTAACATGCTGCAAGCCGGGTATCTAGAGGATTGGAAATAGAATGCCACGCTCAGCGGAACCCCGCAAGGTGGTGTGGTGTCCCCGATCCTGTCCAATATCTATTTGGACCGGTTGGACCAGTTCACCGAGACACAGCTCATACCGCACTACACCCAAGGGGTGATCAGAACACCCAACCCTGCCTACACGCAGGGCGCGGCGGCTATCTTGCGTGCCCGCAGACGCGGTGACCGTGCCGCGGTGCGAGCGTTGCGTCAGCAACAGCACAGACTGCCCCATGGGGATCCGCGCGATCCCCATTACCGGCGGCTGCGCTACCTGCGATATGCCGATGACCACCTCCTCGGGTTCACCGGACCCAAGGCCGAAGCCGAGCAGATCAAAGCCCGCCTCGCGGCGTTCCTGCGTGATGACCTCAAGCTGGAACTGTCCGAGGAGAAAACACTGATCACGCACGCCCGCACCGGCGCTGCGAAATTCCTCGGCTACGAGATCACCGTCCAGCACAACAACCGCAAGATCACCCGAGGTCGTAGAGCAGTCAACGGCATCATCGGGCTTCGGGTACCCATGACGGCAGGGCTGCGTCAAAGTCACGTGATCATGGCTGGGTGCTGTGGTGACACGCCGAGAGTGGCGTTTTCGCGTCCGGGCTGGTAGATGTACTGGGTGGCTGGGGCGGGTGTGACGGATGTGGTGGTC
>JBOHFC010000156.1:0-2851 GCA_050701375.1 Pseudonocardiaceae bacterium | reverse complement strand
GTGGCCCGACAGCTGGGTAGTGGATGGATGCAGGCTGGCGCTGAGCGGCTGCTGGGTCGTCTCGCGCTCACCGCCGGCGAGACCACCGACGCCGAGCGTTTCGTCCACGACGCGCTCGGCCGCCTGGTGGTGAAGGGCTTTGCACTCGACATCCCGGAATGCCTCGACGTACTCGCCGCCGCTGCCGCCACCCAGGAAAGCTTCAAGGAAGCCGCACGGCTGCTGGGCGCAGCGGCAGCCGCTCGGGCGCGGCTTGGCATCGTCCGCTTCCCCCCGGAGCCGGAATTCTGGTCCTCGGTAGAGGGCACCACGCGGGAGGCGCTCGGACCTGAGGGCTACGACGCCGCGTTCACCGCAGGCGCTGCGCTGGGAACTGACGAGGCAGTCGGCTATGTCCGCCGGACCCGAGGCCAACGTAAGCGCCCGTCACGCGGTTGGGACAGCCTGACCCCGACCGAGCTTGGCGTCGTGCGGCACATCGCCGGCGGCCTCACCAATCGCCAGATCGGCGAGCGCATGTTCATCTCCCTCGGCACCGTCAAGGCCCACCTGTCGCACATCTTCACCAAGCTGGGCACACCGTCACGTTCCCACCTGGCCGCTGAGGCCACCCGACGCGGAGTCGACCGCACCTAGGCCGACGGGGAAGCCTCAAATCAGGAGTGGGTTGCCTCAATCCCGTTCGGGGTGACGCCGAAGGTATTCCTCCTCCAATGTTGCGGTGCGGCTGCTGTGCTCACCCAGGGCATCAGGTGCGCCGTGCAGGAAGGTCGTCCTCCTGTGACCGGATAATGCGAGACATACCGGGTCCGATTTTGCCTGCCTCAGCCATCGCCATAGCCTCCCTGTCCGTGCCCCTGACCGTGCTGATCGCCGCCACCCTCGGCGCGACGTGCGGGGCGGTGGGTGCGAGGGCAAACAGGGTAAGGACCTGGGATGAATTCCTGCTGTGGGTGATCGGCGGGGCGATCGGTGGCGCGCTCGCCGTCGTCGAGTGGGTTGGGATCCTCCTCGGCGCCGGAGCGTTGATCACCCTCGGCGCGAGCGTCGCCACCGCCGCCACCGTCGGCCTGATCATCTTCGGGACGGCGGCCCTGCTCGGGAGTGTGGTCGGCCCATTGCTCGACAACCTGGACGACACGGGCAGCCCGAGGGCGTGGTTGTTCGGCTTCCTCGTCACCTGGGTGCAATCGCCGCTGCTGACCACCGCCGGCCTGGCCGCAACGCTGATCGTTGCGATCAGCGGCGGCATGGTCGACTTCCGCCGGGGCGTGCTGTTCATCGCAGTGGGTCCCGGTGGTGGGGCGCTGACGCTCGGCGCCGTGGCCTGTACCCAGTCCGGCCGCTTCAACCCGGATGGGACCGTGCCGGACAACCTGGCCCGGCACGAGTCGACGCACAGCCGGACCGTGGCGGCCATCGGCGAGCTCGGCTTCTACGTCACCTACGTCACGATCGGCGCCATCTGGGGATCGGCGCAGGGCGGCTCGTGGAACAACCTCAATCCGGCCGGCTGCGGCAACCCGTTCGAGAAGACGGCGCACACCTTCACCGGCGACCCGGCCACTCCCCGGTCCGGCGGCCCATCGACTCCACCAGCTCCAGAGTGATCTCGTCCAGAGCGTCCACGACGACGTCGGCGAGGGCAAGTGCATCCTCGGACGGCGGAAAGGCGGCATTGGGCACGGCGAGCACTCCTAATCCGGCGGTAGCGGCTGACCGCAGCCCGTTGCTTGAGTCCTCGATCGCTATCGCCTGCAGTGGGTGCACACCGAGCCGCTGCACGACGGTCTGATACACCTCAGGCGAGGGTTTGCCGGCCCCCACCTGCTCAGTGGAGAGGCTGACTTGAAACCGATGTGCCAAGCCAGCTGACTCCAGCACACTGTCGATCAACCGCCGCGGTGAGGACGACGCGAGCCCGAGCGGCCAGCGGCGTCCCAGCCGCTCGACCACCTCGACCGCGCCCGGGATCAGAGGTAGCCGCGCGTCGTACCGGGCGACCATCCGGTCGATGACGGTCGCCGCTACCTGATCAGCCTCGGCGGGTACGCCCACCGTATCGATCAGATATGCCGACCACTCGGCCGTGCTCATGCCCTGCATCGCTCGGGTCGCCTCGGTGGGCCAGGGCCGGCCGGCTTCGGCGGCCACGCTGCGGCGAACGACGTCCCACAACTCCTCGGAATCCACGAGCACGCCGTCGAGGTCGAAGATCACCGCATGCACCACGTTCCCGGCCTCCTTGGTCCTCCGGACCACGTGAGTGGCAATCGGCGTCAGAGCACTAATTGCCACTCACGGGTCACAAATCGCCGCCCTCTTCGAGGAGACGGTCGATCTCCCGGCGCAGCAGCCCCAACCGGCCCTCCCGCACCAGTGGGATGTCCCGCCGTCGACGGCGCACCTGCGACAGGTCGATGTCGACGGTGAGCAACTGCTCCCTATCCTCGTCGGTTTCGGCGATCACTTCGCCCCACGGGTCGACGATGTGTGAGCCGCCCCAGAAGCGCAGCGATCCCTCGGTCCCGACGCGATTGACGAAGACCACGTACAGCTGGAACATCCGCCCGTAGAACCGGGTGATGCCGCGCCAGTAGGACCGCGAGTCGTACTTCTCCGGGAACATGCTCTGCGCGCTGCAGGCGGGCACCAGCAGGATTATCGCCCCGTCCTGGGTGGCCAGGTAGGCGAGCTGCGGCTGCCAGGCGTCGTTGCAGATCAGGGTCGCCGCGCGATGCCGTCCCCCCATGATCGGGAAGGCTCGGGACGACTGACCGGGCAGGAAGTGCTTGCGCTCCTCGAAGGTCGCGTAGTTGGGCAGGAACAGCTTGCGATGCACGTGCACCAG
>JBOHFC010000155.1:0-5987 GCA_050701375.1 Pseudonocardiaceae bacterium | reverse complement strand
CCCCCCGCAGGGAGGCTCCAGAGGGCCTACCTCCATCGTCCGCACAGCACCAGGTCACGAAGCTCTACCTACATCAAGCTCCCTTCCTGTTCGGGACACACAAACCCATAAGGAATGCGTCCGACCGGCCGACCAGCCACCGCATTCGCCGCCACCGCCCGCCGCAACCGCGCCGACATCTTCGACGACTCATACTCCCCATCCACCGCGTCTTCCAGCAGCGAGCGACGATCCCGTCCGTTAGCCGGATCGTAGGTCCGGTGATGCGTGACAACGTGAATGGACACCGACCGTTGCTCGCACAACTCCAAGAGCTTGACCCACTCACCGACCCGGCGGCTACCCCGGCTGCTCTCCCAGATCATCAACACCTGCGCACCGAACTGACCGTCCTCCAGATCAGAAATCAACCGGGCGAAATCGTCGCGGGTCTTGCGGGAGTAGCGTGACGCGCTGACCGACTCATCCCGGTAGGACTCGCCTAGGATCCATCCGTGCTCGGTCGCCACCTGCTCATGGTCGGCGTGCTGCTCTTCCAACGAGCGGGCCCGGCCCGATCGATCGAGTGAAACCCGCAGGTAGTCCCGGGCATGGATGGCCAGTTGTCGCTGGTCAGCAACGTTCGCAGTGCTCATAGATCGAGATGGTACAACTAGCAAGGCGTCTTAAACTGTGTCCTGCTGTGCGAAGCGCACCATCGGCACGTACATCGGACCGGCTGGGAAATCCTCATCGACCACGGGCACGTCGAATTCACCCCACCCGCGATCATCGACCCCACCCGCACACCACTACACAACCCACTCCGCTGCTAAGCAAGAACAATCAGGGCGGGATCGCTCAGGGCCGACCTCGACGGCGTCCGCAGGGCACTCGTGCACGCGGCCGGCCGGCCGGCGTCCGTTGTCCGGAGTGGCTCCGCAGCGATGTCGCGCTGGACTTCTTGCTCCGAGCATGGATCCGGTGAGGTCGTTGACCCGGACTAGGCCTTCAGACCGCTGCCTTCAGACCACCGGGCAGGACGACCACACCGAGCATTCCAGGCCCGGCATGCGCGCCGATCGCCGCCCCGACCTCCGAGACCAGGCATTCAGACAGCATCGGGAGTCGGGCTTGCAGCTGCGTGACCAGATCTGCGGCGCGCTCGGCGGCGCCGAGGTGATGTACCGCCAGATCAACTGGGGCGGATCCCGCCGCCTGCGCCGCCAGATCGACCAGGCGTGCCCGCGCGCGGCTGGCAGTGCGGACCTTCTCCAACGGCACGACCCTTCCGCCGTCGACATGCAGGAGCGGCTTGACCGATAGGGCGCTGCCCACCCGCGCGGCTGCCGAACCGATCCTGCCGCCACGACGCAAGTACTCCAGCGTGTCCACGGAGAAGAAAGCCCGGCAGGAAGCGCCGACCCGTTCAGCGGTGTCGTACACGGCGTCCAGATCGCCGCCATCCGCTGCGACGGCAGCCGCGGCGAGCACGCTGAAACCCAGACCAATGCCGGTGGAACGGGAATCGACCACCCGCACTCGCTTCAAGCCGAACTGCTCTGCGGCGAGTCGGGCCGATTCCCAGGTGCCCGACAGCGCGCGAGACATGTGCACCGACACGATGGTGTCGGCGCCGGCCCAGATCGCCTCGGCATACACCGCCTCGAACTCCCCCGGTGTCGGTCGGGAGGTACTCACCGAAGCCCGCCGCGCCAGGGCCTTCACCAGCTCAGCCGGTCCGAGCTGCACCCCGTCTAGCCAGTGCCGGCCATCGACCAGGACGTGCAGGGGAACCTGCCGGATACCACGGCGGCTGGCGAGGCCCGCCGGAAAGTACGCGGTTGAGTCCGTGACGACAGCGACGGCCACGATCACACGGGAGCGGCAGTATTATAGGAAAACAGCCGCCAAGCGGAACTCCGGCGGACAAGCACCGTCCAGTGACAGTTGCTGATCCCGCCGAACACCGTCCAGCCCGACACCGGCAGGCCGAGCAGCAGCGGCGTCAGACCGGCAATCAGCCCTCCGTGGGTGCACAGCACCGCGCTACTGTGACCGGCCGCGTCGAGCTCGGCGACCACGTGCGCGGCACGTCCAGCCACTTCCACCCTGGTCTCGCCACCAGGGGGAGCCCATAGTGGGTTCTCCCGCCAGGTCCGGACGCCGCCCGGCCGAAGCTCCTCCACTTCCGCGTGGGTCAGGCCCTGCCAGGCCCCGAGATGCGTTTCCCGAAGCCGCTTGTCGATCCTCAACGGCATCCCGGTCTCAGCCGCGAGCACCGCCGCGGTGTCTCCGGCTCGGGACAGGTCAGAGGTCACGATCACGTCTGGCTTCAGCTCCGCGAGCCATGGGGCTGCCCGGCGTGCCTGACCGAGGCCAGCTGCGGTCAACTGCGAGTCGAGCTGACCCTGCATCCGCTGCGCAGCGTTGTAATCGGTTTCACCATGCCGCCAAAGCACGAGCTGCGTCAAAGTCACACCGATTCGTCCACCTCGGGGGCATCGGCTTCGAACGGGATGGTCGGGCAGTCCTTCCACAGCCGCTCGAGACCGTAGAAGGAACGCTCCTCGGCATGCTGAACATGCACGACAACATCGACGAAATCCAACAGCACCCAGCGCCCCTCACGGGCGCCCTCACGGCGTACCGGCTTGCTCCCAGCGGCCGCCATCTTCTCCTCGACGGCATCGACGATGGCCTGCACCTGCCGCTCGTTGGGTGCCGAGGCGATCACGAAACAGTCGGTGATCACCAGCTGATCGGACACGTCGAGCAGGGTGATGTTGTGCGCCTTTTTGCCGGCCGCCGCGTGGGCCGCGGTCAGTGCAAGCTGTCGCGCATGATCAGTGGCTGCCACATCACTCCTTCTCCCCGGCTCACGCAGGCCGGCGCTTGGATTGCGGGCAGTGCCGTATGCACTCCGGTTGTCCGCACCTGACTACAGGTGAGCGTACGTGCTCAGCCGTCGAGGCCGCCGAGGTGCCATGGCGTGATCGACACGGCGCTGTTGCTCACCGAGGTCCGTGCGGTGGCGGGTCAGCGCCATGTCGTGGGACCGTTATTTCGACCCGAGTCCGTTCAGCAGTTCTAGTGACCACTTATAAGGAGCAGGTGATGGCAGAGACCTTCGTTGGGCGCAGCGTGTCCGAACCGCTTCAGGTGCGGACCGATCCTCCGACCGATCACATCGCCGACCCCGGCCCGCTCGGCCTCGCCGGATTCGCGATGACCACGTTCGTTCTCAGCTGCGTCAACGCTGGACTGGTCGCCAAGGCGATCGAGCCGGTCGTGCTGCCTCTGGCGCTGTTCTACGGCGGACTCGTCCAACTGCTGGCCGGCATGTGGGAGTTCCGCAAGGCAAACACCTTCGGAGCGCTCGCGTTTAGTTCTTACGGCGCGTTCTGGTTGTCCTTCGCCGCCTACGTCAAGTTCATCGTCCCGGGGCTACCCGCCGCGTCCGCCTCATCCGCGACCGGGCTTTTCCTGCTGGCCTGGACAATTTTCACCGCCTATATGGCTGTGGCGTCGCTGCGGGTCTCCGGCGCGGTGGCCGCGGTGCTGGTCGCCCTGCTCGCCACGTTCGTCCTATTGACCATCGGTGCGTACTCAGGTGCCGCCGACATCACCAACATCGGTGGCTACGTCGGAATCGTGACCGCCGCTTTGGCCTGGTACGCCTCTTTCGCCGGAGTCACCAACGCGACTTTCAAGAAGACTGTGCTACCAGTCTTCTCGACTGCGGGCAGGTAGCCCTATCAATGCCCGAGCGCCTGCTTGCGCCGCTCGATCAGCCGCCAGATCATCGGTGTGAAAATAAGTTGCATCGCGAGATCCATTTTGCCGCCGGGACAGACGATGGTATTGGCGCGGGACATGAATGAGTCGTGCAGCATCGACAGCAGGTATGAGAAGTCGATGCCGCGCGGATCAGCGAAACGGATGATGAGCATCGACTCGTCCGCAGTGGGGACGGTCCGGGCGATGAACGGGTTGGAGGTGTCCACCATGGGTACGCGTTGGAAATTGACATGCGTGCGGGAGAACTGCGGGCAGATATAATTCACATAGTCGGGCATGCGGCCCAGAATCGTTTCGGTCACCGCCTCGGTGGAATAGCCCCGAGTCGACATGTCGCGATGCAGCTTCTGGATCCATTCCAGGTTGATCACCGGAACGACGCCGATCCGCAGGTCCGCGTGCTGGGCGACGTCTACCTTGCCGGTCGCGACCGCTCCGTGTAGTCCCTCGTAATACAGCAAGTCCGTGTCGGCAGGCAGTTCCTCCCAGGGGGTGAACGTGCCGGGTGGTTGGCCGTAGGGTGCCGCTTCCTCTTCGTCGTGCAGGTACTTGCGCACGCGGCCGCGGCCGTTCTCCCCATACTGCCGGAACAGCTCCTCGAGCTCCTCGAACAGGTTCGCCTCCGGGCCGAAGTGGCTGAGGCCGTGGTCACCGCGGTCGAACGCCTCGGCCACCTTGGTCTTCATCTCGGTGCGGTCGTAGCGGTGGAAGCTGTCGCCCTCGATGAGCGCAGCGTTCTCGTGCTCGCGCCGGAAGATCTGCTCGAACGTGCGCATCACTGACGTCGTCCCGGCGCCCGAAGAGCCGGTGATGACAATGATCGGATGCTTGACTGACATGGCCTGCGCCCCTTTCGCTCAACTGTTGGTGC
The DNA here is from genome assembly GCA_050701375.1 of Pseudonocardiaceae bacterium. Lineage (GTDB taxonomy): Bacteria > Actinomycetota > Actinomycetes > Mycobacteriales > Pseudonocardiaceae. The sequence continues at coordinate 1,336 of JBOHFC010000155.1, read as the reverse complement.
GGAACAGGCCGCGCGCGCTGAACAGCGGCGTGTCGTATTCGACCACATTGTGGTCCCGGTGGTACTGCTCGATGCGCTCGACCTCCTCGCGCGCCCCGAAGACGAACGCGATGCGCTGGTGCAGGCCCTCCGGCGCGACGTCGAGAACTCGCTGGCGTCCGGTGCTTGCCAGGCCGCCCGCCTGCTCGACGATGAAGGCCACCGGGTTGGCCTCATAAAGCAAGCGCAGCCGACCCTGCTTTGCCGGGTCCTTCGTGTCGCGGGGATAGAGGAATACGCCCCCGCGGGTGAGGATGCGGTGCGTCTCCGCGACGAGTGACGCGACCCATCGCATGTTGAAATCCTTGCCGCGAGGGCCCGTGCTGCCGGCGAGGCATTCGTCGACATATCGCGTTACCGCCGGCTCCCAGAATCGGCTGTTCGAGGCGTTGATCGCAAACTCACTGGCCGCGGTCGGGAGCTGGATCGCCGGATGGGTCAAGATGAATTCACCGAGCTGCGGTTCTAGGGTGAATCCGTGCACACCCCTGCCGACGGTCAGGACGATCATCGTCGAGGGGCCGTAGATTGCGTATCCGGCACAGACCTGAGCCGTCCCGGGCTGCAGGAAGTCCTCCGCCGCGGCGTCCGCGCCTGGATTCGCGGCACGCAGAATCGAGAAGATACTGCCAACCGAGAGGTTCACGTCGATATTCGACGAACCGTCCAGTGGGTCGAACACCAGCAAGTACTTTCCCCGCGGGTAGCGGTCCGGGATGGGATACGGCGCCTCCAGCTCCTCGGACACCATCCCGGCGACCAAGCCGCCCCATTCGTTGGCGCGCAGAAACAGGTCGTTCGCGACCAGGTCGAGTTTCTGCTGGGTCTCCCCCTGGACGTTGGTCGTCGCCGCGGATCCGAGCACCCCGCCGAGCGCACCGTAGGCCACCCGCTTGGCGATCGCCTTACAGGCGAGCGCAACATCGAGGATCAGCGAGTTCAGCTCCCCGCTCGCGCCTGGATAGCGCCGCCGCTCCTCGATCAGGAACTGGGTGAGGGTCGTACGGTCGGTAAGCATGGCGTCCCCTCATGTTCTCGGTGTAAGCAGACTAGACCAGCGGGTGAGCGTCGGCGACCTGCGTCACAGTGGATGCCCGCTACGCAAGGTGAGGTATGCGCGTCTTCATCTGTTATCAACGGTCTTCGTTGCCACGCGTGGCGGTGCTGAAGTAGGCGGCGCGGCGACGCAAATGACGGTAGCTGCTGTCCTGCCGTGGCGTAGGTGGTGCGATGCTAGTGGCACCGTAGAAGATCCGTTTGCCGATCTCGATCAGGACGAGGTAGCAGATGACCATAC
>JBOHFC010000154.1:0-5541 GCA_050701375.1 Pseudonocardiaceae bacterium | reverse complement strand
CCCGAGTGGTCAAAAGATACCGAGCGCACAGCCACCGCATCAAACGCACCACCGACCACGGCCAACTCCACGACACCCCACCCAAGATCCACATCTTCAAGGTCCCCTGCCTAACTTAACGGCATTGGGCCTGGGGGCGGCATGGATGAGCTTGAACGCCATGGCGAGCCGTGAGGGCGCGATCCCGGCCTCTTGGTGACTTTGGCCCGATGCCTGACCGTCCCGAAGGTAGATGCGATGGGGTTGGTGGGGCGCAGGTGGATCCAGTGCCCGGCCAATGCCATGACTGGATCCACGCAAACCCGGTCGCGCACACGGCATAAATCGCCGGAGAGCCCGGTGCATCGAATATCCCGAGCCCCGGATTATGCCGAATTCGGCATAGCATCGAAAGGGAGCACACCGGGTTCGGAGGGAGGCTGCGCGAAAAGGACCCGTATTGCGGGCACCTCACCGGCGGCCTACTTCACTCGGGAAGGGGCCGACGGAAAAGGACCCGAACCACGGACACCTCGCCGGCGGCCTACTTCACTTGACGGGGGAAGCTGGAAACGGAGTCGACGACCACCGCGCCAGCTTCCCACCCTACTCCTTACCTCTGACCGTCAACCCTTGATCGACACGCCGCCTTTCTGGCGCTCGGCGAGACCATCACGGGTCCATGCAGAACGCCTTGACCCAACCTACGCGCCCGTTGTCGCGTTGGATGTTATACCAAAGGACGTGGTCGCCTCCACAGTCGGTGTATTCGCAGCCACCTTCCCATCCGTTCACCGTACAAGTCTCGTCATGGTTCAACTGCTCAATTGCAGTCGATCCACATTCGGAAGACGTGCGGATCAGACATGCATCTGCAACGCACGTCGAGCGGAACGGAAAAGACACCTGATTTTTAGCCGCCTTTTCCTCCTCAACTCGCTGGGTCGAAATGTTCTGGGTCATGATTCCTCCCTAGTACCTAGTACTGCCTGAGCATTAAAGTCGCATCCGGTAGCGGTGATCTTTGCCTCGCTGGTGCGCGGTGACTGGCTCGTGCTCATGCTGTTTTCTCCTGTTTCTCTCATGGTGGCTCCGATGCCTGTGGGAGAAACCCGCTGTGGTTTTCATAGTGGGCCGGTGGGTGTGGCAGTTATGTGGAAGCGGTCTGGCGATGGTGTTGCTTAAATGATCTACAACTGCCCACAACGGTCAATGATTTCGCGCGTCGACCGCGACTCGCTGGTGATGAGGGACGAGCGGCGCCGATAAGTACGCCATACTCTGCCCCGATGGGGTGAACTTATCCGCTGTCCTGGACTGGACCCGCCGCCTGTGACATTTTGCACCATCCCTCCAGTATCGAGTCGAGGGCCTGAGATGGCTATTGCCCTGCATTTCCTTTTACGCTGCTTGCTACCGGGATCCTTAAGGGGTCACCCTGTTCGCGGACACCCGGACGGGATCAACTATGTTGATCGCTTGGTTTGGTGTCTTGCCTATGCCTGCACGTGTGTTGTCACTGAGTGCCCACTTCGGTGGGTCTCCAGTCCCCTCCCCGCCGGCCATGGACGGCTCTACTGCAGCCCCCGCTGCCGCCAAGCCGCCTACCGCCGACGCCACACCCCCACCAACCAACCACCACCGCCCGCGGCCCGCCCCCGCCGCGACACCACCAGCTACACCTGCCCCCACTGCGACACCTTCACCCGCCGCCTCGGCCTCGGCAGCCACTGCCCCCACTGCGACGAACCCGTCACCGTCGCCGAACTGCTCCAAAACAACCCTTGACAACACATGGAAGCGTCAAGGCGCCGCCCACGGCGGCGCGTGTCGTGGCAGAGCCAGTAGTCCCACCTGGCTGGCCCGCTCGGGCCGATCCCGCATGCTGCGCGGCCTAGCGGCCGTGCTCGCGCGGACCGGCCACGCGGGCACACGTGGTAACCAGCCGCCGATGGTGCCGTCGCGGGTGGAGCGGGTTGTATGGGGTTGCCAACAGCACGCTCGCGGCGCACACAGGACATCGGTTCGAGGGGATCACGCGCGTAGTGGTTTCTCTGCCAGCCCCTGGTATGCCGCCGGTTGCCTGTTACTTACGAGTCACACGGTGGGCCATCAGAGTTGCTACTTTCAGGCTATGCGGTGACCGCAGTGTCCGGAAGGTCAGCCGGGTGGGACTCCGGCGACTACAAGAGCTGCGTCACCGCCATGATCCGCGCTATCGGTTGGACAGCGTTGTGCGAGAGCTCCAGGGTGACACACCCACCACACCACGGAATTCGGCTATCGTCGCTGGCTGGACGATGGTCAGTAGGGTCACCGGGTTGCTCCGCGTGGTCGTGATCGGCGCTGTGCTTGGACCCACCTATTTCGCCAACTCTTTTCAGGCCGGCTATGTCGTGCCGAACATCGTGTTCACATTGATCGCCGGGTCGGTGTTGACGATGGTGGTGGTGCCGGCCGTCGTCCGTGCCATCGGTGTCGGGGGTCTGCCGCGAACCCGGGAGGTGCTAGGCCGGGTAGGTGGGTGGCTGCTGGCGATCTCCTCCGCAGTTGTCGCGTTACTGATGATCGGGTCCCCAGCAATGGCCTGGACGCTGACCTTCGGGATTTCCGATCCCGGGCAACGGGCTCGGGGTCTGTGGCTCACCGTAGTGCTGGTTCTTCTCGTGGCACCGCGGGTCTTAGGGTACTGCCTGGTCTTTTTGGCCATGGCGGCCCAGCAGGCACGTGGGCGCTTCGCGCTGGCGGCGGGTGCGCCGGCAGTGGAAAACCTCGTCCTGATCCTGACGGTGATCTTGGCCGGGTGGTACTACGGGACCGGCCTTGACGTCAACCAGGTGCCGGTCGATTTGGTGATCGCGCTCGGGGTGGGTAGCACTGCGGCCTTGCGCTGCACGCGGCAGTGCAGCTCTTCGGTGCTGCCCGGGCAGGTCTGCCGGTTTGCCCGTCGATGCGTTGGCGCCACGACCCCGCAGCCGTCGCGGTGACCCGTAGGTTGGTGCGCTCAATCGGCGTGGCCGCCTGGCCAGCAGCGGCGATGTATGTGCTGCTCGTGCTGGCCGGGTCGGTGCCCGGTGGAGTGTTCGTCGTGCAGCTGTCCTACTCGGTTTTTTATTCGCTGTCCTACCTCAGTGCCCGTGCCGTGTCGATGGCCGCGCTACCCGGGCTGGCCGATGCCGCCCGGCGCGACGATGGTGCCACGTTCGGCTCAGCTTGGCGCCAAGGGTTGTCCTACGCCGTGATCGCCAGCCTGCCGCTGCTGGTGTTACTCGCGGTGCTTTCAGGACCCACCGCGACCATCCTTGCCGACGGCGCGCTGCGGCGTGCAGCCCTGATCTGCTCCCTCGCGACCTGCCTGGCGGTGGTGGCAGGGGCACAACTGGCTGGTGGGGTGCACGACATCACTCGCCAGGCGCTGTTCGCACGGCTCGATGACCGCATTCCGCGGCGGGCCAGCGAGGTGGCTTTCAGCGTGAGATTGGTCATCGCCGCGGCCAGCTTGCTCCTACCCGCCGATGGGACGCGCCTGGTCTTGCTGGTCGGGGCAATACTCGCCGGTGAACTCGCCGGCGCCGCGATGGTGCTGACTCGGCTTCGCCGGGTGATTGCGACCGAGCGGTTCATCGAAACCCGAACCCTTGTCGGCGCGCTGGTGGCCACGGTCGCGATAGTGGCGGTGGCCGCCGCGGTGTGGTGGCTGCAGCATGTTCACCACGGCGGTCAGCTCAGCGAGCTCGCGATTCTCGCCCCAGGTGGGGTCGTGACACTCGGGGTCTACGCCCTGGTGCTCCGGGTCGCGGTACCGCGACGGCCCAGCACCGCGTCATGATCCAAACGCTGCCACTGACGATGGCTCCATTCTCGTTGCCGACTGGGCGAGTAATAAGGTATCATTCTTGGTGGTGCACTCACCCTATGACACCAAGAGCGGTAATTCGCGTAAGTCGCTCTCACTGAACGTCTGCGACTCATAGAAGTCTAATCACGTCTATATTCGCTGATTCCTCTGGGTCTTCGTGCGGCGTCTCCAAAAACGCCTTCACGCACTCGATGGCGACGTCCGGCGCGAGACGCTTGAGGCTAAGCGCAAGGACATTCGCGTCATTCCACAGACGCGCATTCTTCGCGATCCAGGGCTCCCAAGCCAGCGCGGCCCGCACACCCTGAACCTTGTTGGCGGCGATCGAGGTACCCGTCCCGGTCCAGCACATCACCACACCCCAGTCAGCCGTCCCCGTCGCAACAGCGAGCCCAACCTCCCGCGCAAACGCTGGCCATGCCCGCTCGTCGCTGAATACTTCGACGTCAGCGATACTGCGAAGGTGGTCAACTACTGCCCGCGTACACTCATTCTGATCATCAGCACCAAAGGCAATCTTCATTACCCATCTCCTTCTGCCTGAGCAGCCAGCCCATCAACCCATTTTACCGCCGACAAGGATCGGAGCCTCCACACGCCATTGACGTTCGATCACCGTCAGCACCGCTCCGTCTGAGGCGTCACTCCTAGGCAGGTTATGGCTACAACTTCGATAAGGCTCGCCCCCGCATCCCCCATTAGGGTCGCGAGGGGTCAACAACGGCCACTCACGACCATCTCTCCGCCGAGTACCGCAGGGCAGCAACCACCCCACGGCCCGCAGCGCGATCGACGAGGGCGAGCCCGGGGCCCGGGCGCCGTTGTTAACCATCTCCCCGGCGTGGGCCGGGGCGGCCGCGGCCAGATCCAACCGGTCGGCACCGAACTGCCGAACCGGCACGAGCCGGACGCCGTCGGGCTCGTAGGCGAACGGGCGCATTCCGCGGGTCGCTGGTACCGGTCGACATCGCCCAGCCCGCGGACCTCATCGACGGGCTGGTCGCGATCGTGGCCGTCGAGGGCCCAGCGCTCGGCCACCGGCTGCACAGTGTCCACGTGCGCTCATCGGAGCACGACCGCGCACAGCGCGGCTGGATCCAGCCGGACGAGTTCGAGTTCAGCGACATCGTGGGTCAGTACCGCAACTTCGTGCACCCGCGCGTCCAGCAGAAAAGAGGGATCACGCCAGACGCCGACACCGTTCTCATGTGCTGGCAGCCGGTGCTCGCCGTCGTCAACGACCTCGACGAGCGCCTGCCCGGCCGTCAGCGAGCCAGCGGCGCTCGACTCTGAGCGACCTTTGAAGTACTTTCGAAGTATGTCCGCGCCCGAGATCCCGTTCTCCGAGCTTGTCCAGAGGCCCACCGATACGGTCGCACGGCTCACGACGACGCGCGGCCAGACCCTGCGCCTTCGACGCCGCGACGCCGAGGACCTCATCTTGACGACGGCAGCTCGGGCTGAGCAGGAACATACAGTTGTGTCGGCGACCACGCGGATTTTCGTCGCTTTGATGCAGCGTGACGAGGCGGCCAGGTCGCTGCTGATCGACGTTGTTCCGGAGGCGTTTCCCTGGGTTAGTCCCCGATCCCCCTGGCGGGAGGCCCGTTCCGGGCTGAAAATGGGCTCGGCTGTCCGCTGACGTCGTGTCTCTTTGATCCGGGTGAGGTCGTGGGTTAGTCGGGCGCTGGGAGCTGTGTGAT
>JBOHFC010000153.1:0-3004 GCA_050701375.1 Pseudonocardiaceae bacterium | reverse complement strand
GATACGAGCTCCAGCTCGTATCGCCACTCACGCGCCTGCGTGGAGCCACGGCTCCACGCAGGGCCATAACGCGCCGACCGCCCAGTTCGCGCCGATCCACGGCCAGCACGTGGCCTGTTCAGCGTTGTCAACCGGGTAGGCGACCACGTCGACTCCCGCGCCGCGGACGATGTGTACCAGTGCCTGCGCCGCTTGGGACAGGATCCGGGACGGATCGGCGGCCACCTGATCGGAGATCGGCTGGGCGATCCGCACCACGCGCACCGGGAGGTCTGCCAGGCAGCGCAGCGCGCCGATGCCACCACCGAAGTCGTAGAGGCCGGCTCGCACGCCCAGTTTGGCCAGCTCCCGAACGTTGTCCTCGGCGCGTGCGCCACCAACGCCTGCGAGTTCACCGCTGACCGTGCGGATCGCAGCCACCGGCGTCCGCAGCTCCAGCCCAGCCGGCACCAGCCCGGTCTCATCGAGAACCGCTGTCACCCTGCCCACCAGCTCGGGGTGCTGCGCCTGGGACGGCGTGAGATTGACCACCATCGGTGGCACGCTCGTCGGGCTGCGCTGCCGCCAGGAGGTGGCCTGCGCGGCAGCGGTGCGCAGTAGCCACTGACCGACGTCGTGCACGGCACCGGTCCGCTCCGCGGCCTGCACGCACTGTTCGTGGGACAGCACGCCGAGCTGTGGATGCTGCCAGCTCAGTGCCGCCTCGATGCCCACCAGTCGTTCGCCATCAAGCGTGACCACAGGCTGGTACGCCACACGTAGCTCGCCGTTCTCCAGAGCGCCGGGCATCGCCGCAGCCAGCCGGAGCTCCGCGCGGTCGGCGGCATCGACGTCGGCATCGAACAGGGTCCACTGCCGATTGCCTTGACCACGCATCCGGCGCAGCGTGGCGCCGGCGGCGCGCAAAAGCTCGTCGGGCGTCGTTTCGGCGACCTGACGCTGCACGACGCCGATGCTCGCGGTGACCGCAACCCCGATCCCGTCGATGTAGAAAGGCTCGGCAAGCTCGGTGTTGATGATCTCGGCAAAGGCGCCGACGTCGAAGGGCGAGTCCCCGGGTTCGATGAGGATTGCGTACTCGTCGGCGCCGAGTCGGGCGACCATCGCCTGCCGTCCGGCGGCCACCCCTTCCAGCCACCTGGCCACCACATCCAGCAGCTGGTCACCAGCCTGGTGCCCGAGGCCGTCATTGATCGCGGCAAAGCCGTCCAGATCGAGGTGCATCAGCGTGACCACCGCCCGCTGTTCGAGCCGGGCGAGCACCTTTTCCAGGTGGGTGATGAAATACTGCCGATTCGGCAGACCGGTCTGCAGGTCGTGAAGCGTCTGATGGTGCAGCCGCTGCTCGAGCAGCTGCTGATCGGTGATGTCCTCGACCATCGTGATGACATGCTGGGGTGCCTCCTCGGCGTCCAGCAGCACCGAGCCGGCCAGGTAGACCCACCCGGTCTCGCCATCAGCGCGGCGTAGCGGCAGGCGTACCCGGAACCGCGAATCCCGACCCGTCACCAGGTCCCGGTGGTGCTCCTCCACGATGGGTTGGTGGCCTGCTGCGGGCAGATCGGGCAGCCGCCGTCCGAGTAACTCACCAGGGGAGTAGCCCAGGATGTTCTCCAGCGACCGGTTGGTTTCAACGATCCGGCCGCCGGTATCGGTGATCGCGATACCCACCGGGGATAGGTCGAACACCTCCCGGAACCGGGCTTCGCTCGCCCGCAGATCCCGCTCGAGGTCCTGCCAGGACGGCGGCAGCGCCCGCTTGAGGTGTTCCTGCTGCTCGCAGACCAGGTTGCGCAGCGCCCAGGTGTAGCCGCCAGCCAGCGCACCGAGCAGTTCGATGATCCGCTCACAGCTTGCCTGGACCCCGGCACCGGGTGCGGCGGCGGGCAAGGTCGTTCCGAGCACATCGAAGGTCCGGGACAGGCTCTGCGCACCGGTGAAGCCACCGGTGACGAGCCGCCCGCCCACGTCGGAAGCGATCTGGGTGTCCACCGCGGTACCGGATAATGCGGACACCAGCCGCTGCGCCAACTCACCCAGGTAGGCCTGGATTTCGGAGAGCGGCATCGGCACCGAAGTGGTCGCGCCGATCGCGCGGGCCCACTCCACGGCGAGATCCGTCGGTGACAGGAAGGCACGGCCCCGCTCACCGGATCGCGCTGTGTGGTTCTGCTCCAAGTCGTTGGCCCACCGATCGTTACCCTGCGGTGGGTACCACCCTACAAGCCGATGGACCTCCAGACGCGATACTCAGCTCTGCTCCGTGGGGGTGAGCCACAGTGCACCAGCTGGCGGCAGCCGGAGCACCGCGGAGTAGGGCCGTCCGTGCCACGGTGTCTCAGTGGCGATCACCTCACCGAGGTTCCCGACCCCAGAGCCACCGTAGCCTCCGGCGTCGGTGTTGAGCACCTCGCGCCAGCGTCCCGGACGCGGTAGCCCAATCCGGTACTTCTCGTGCGGGTTCCCGGCGAAATTCGCCAGGCAGGCCAGTACCGAGCCGTCATCGCCGCAGCGCAGGAAGCTCAGCACGTTGCCCCAGGCATCGTTGGCATCGATCCACTCGAAGCCGGCTGGGATGTTGTCCTGACTGTAGAGCGCGCGGTGCGATCGGTAGGTGGTGTTGAGGTCCCCGACCAGCGCCAGTACACCGCCATGCAGGGGGTGGTGGCGCAGATTCCAGTCCAGTGAGCGGTTCTCCGCCCACTCGGCAGGCTGCCCGAATTCGCCGCCCATGAACAGCAGCTGTTTGCCGGGGTGGGCCCACATGTAGGCCAGCAGGCATCGCAGGTTAGCGGCCTTGTTCCAGTCGTCGCCGGGCATCCGGTTCCACAGCGAGCCTTTGCCGTGCACCACCTCATCGTGCGAAAGTGGTAGCTCGTAGTTATCGATCCAGGCGTACATCAGCGAGAAGGTCATCACGTTATGGTGATAGCCACGGTGTACCGGATCGTGGCCTACGTAGCTCAGCGTGTCGTGCATCAAACCCATATTCCATTTGAAGCCG
>JBOHFC010000152.1:0-9240 GCA_050701375.1 Pseudonocardiaceae bacterium | reverse complement strand
GTGTGGGGGCCCCCCGCGGAAACGAGGGGGAGGTGTTCCGCGAGGGGCGGCGGATCCGGCTGGGGGTCCCGAACCCGCATGTCTCATTGTGCCACTATTGGTATGCTCCATGCGAGTGATACTCCGGCGTGGCGCGCACGGTATGCCGCGGCGCGCCGCCACCACCACCCGTCTGGGCGTTCTCACTGATCAGTTTCGGAAGATCACCGTTCGCTGCACGATGAAGTTAATGCAGGTGGCTGTGCCCTGGGCCACGATGAACGCGCAGGTGATCTCGCCGCGGATCGGCGGCAGCAACGCGAGCATCGCCGCGTTCATCCCCACTTGAACCACGAAAGTGATCCCGTACAGCGCCATCACCGCGGCGAACTCCGTGCGATCACCCCGACCTTGGAAAGTCCACCTGCGGTTGATCAGGTAGGCGGTGGTTGTGCCGGCGATGAATCCCAGCGCCTTGGCCAGGTGCACCCACAGGCCGGCGTACAGCAACGCCTGGTAGCTGCTGTAGTCCACGATCGCGGCGACTCCGCCGACCAGGACGAACCGGGTCAGCTGAGTGGACAGGCGCGACCTTCCCTGCAGCTGGGATGCGGCCAACAGGGTCTCCCTTCCGGACATCTCAGGCTTCTCAGACGGACGTGGTCAGGTCCGAGCAGGGTACCGACAGGGCCCGCCGGATACCCTCGCGCGGTGCTTGCGGCCACCGACTCGGAACGCACCATGCCCGCTCGAGCGGGTGTGCTCGCTGGGCTGGCAGCGCTGACCCTCGTCGCGGCCATCGGGGTGCTGCTTGCGCCGGTGGTCGCCCAGGACCCGGTGGTCGGCTGGCCACCAGGTTACCAGCCGGCCCGCTCCACGGTGCTGCCGCTGGTGCCCTACCGCCCGTTGACCCTGGCTGCCCAGGTGCCCTGTGCCGCACTGTCCGCGCTGGACCAGCGCACCGACGGCGGCGACGCGCTGCGCACCCTGCCCGCCACCGCCGGCAAGCCGGGCCGACTCAGCCAGGGTCTGGTCGTCGAGGTCAGCCACGGGGTCGTGCAGGTCACCGCATCGGGTAGGACGCTGGTGCGCGAGGCGCTACCGGCCGGAGGGTGCACCTACCGGGTGCTCGCCGACGCCGGCGGGGTGCGCGTGCTACGCGACGGGGCGCCTCGGGGTTCGGCTTCGGTGCGGGGTTCGGCTTCGGTGCAGGTACCGGAGGTCAGCGAGCTGGCCACCGATCTGGATGGTCAGCTGGCGGCGGCCGGTTTGGCGGTGTCGTTGCACACCGATGCCCGCTATGAGTCCACTCCGACGGCGCTGAAGACCGGCCTACTGGTGGTGTGCGCCGGGGCCCTGCTGATGCTGCTCGGGTTGGCCTGGCGATGGTGGGGCGGCCAGGCGATGTCCGGGGCCATGTCCGGGGCCATGTCCGGGGCCATGTCCGGGGCCTTTTCTGGGACCATTTCTGGGCCGAGTCCTGGGGCCGTTTCTGGGCGGCAAGCACCGCGACCCCGCCTGAGCGTCGCCGACGCTGTGCTGGTGACCGTGTCAGCGGTGTGGGTGCTGCTCGCTCCGACGAACTTCGACGACTCGTGGTACATGCAGATGGCCCGCGGTGCCAACGCTTCCGGCTCGGTCGGCAATGCGATCTACATGTTCAATGTCACCGAGAACCCCTTCGTGGCCAGCCAGTACGTGCTGCAGCTGTGGGGATCGCTCGGTGGTTGGAGCCTGGCCTGGATGCGGCTGGTGCCGCTGGCCTATGGACTGGTCACCTGGCTGCTGCTGCGCGGGTACCTCGTTGCGGGTTTCGGTCGGGAGCTGGGAACCAGCCGGGCTACCTGGGCGCTGCTGGTGGCCTACCTGCTGTGGTGGCTGCCCTACGGGATGACGCTGCGCCCCGAACCGCTGATCGTGTTGCTGGCCGCGGCGACGTTGCTGCTGGCGGAGCTGGCCCGGCGGCGCCGTTCGGTCGGCGTGCTGGCCGCCGCCGTCGCGACCGCCGCGCTGGCGATGTCGGTCTCGCCGTCCGGGCTGGTCGCCATCGCGCCGCTGGTGCTGGGGCTGCCGTGGCTGTGGCAGTGGCTGCGCGCGCAACGCGCCGCGGCGCGGGTAGCCGCGGTCGCGCTGCTCGCCGCCGCTGGCTGCAGTCTGGTGCTAGTGGGCTTCGCCGACGCCACGCTCGGCGACGTGCTGGAGTCCGCCGCAGTGCACCAGTGGTACTACCAGACCTTCTCCTGGTACCAGGAGAAGGTCCACTACCAGACGATCCTGAGCTTCGAGGACTCCAGCCAGTGGGCCCGCCGAGCCCCAGTTGTGCTGACCATCGCGGTTCTGCTGACCGTCGCGGTGGACCACCTGCGCCGGATCTCGAGTACGCCACGCCTCCCGAACTCAACAGCAGCGTTGTTCACCCGGCTGCGGGCGGCACTGCTGTTGAGTTCGGGAACAAGAGGGTTGGCCACAAACGGCAGCGGCGATCCGGTGCGGCGGTTGCTGGTGAGCAGCGCGGGGTGCTCGGCGTTGGCCCTGGCGTTGCTCGCACCGACGCCGACGAAGTTCGTCAACCATTTCGGGGCGGCGGCGGCGGCCCCGACGGTGTTGCTGGCCGCTGCGCTGCTGCGCTCGCCACTGCTAGCCGCGATGCAGTCTGGTTGGCAGGTTGGTTGGCAGGTTGGTTGGCAGGTTGGTTGGCACCGTCATCGGGCCAGCGCCATCACAGCCACCGTGGGGACGGCGCTGCTGATCGGTGCGGTGTCCTGGAGTTTCGCCGGACCAAACCTGTGGCGGCCCTACTCCGACCGCGGCCAGCCGTTCGGCAACCACCTCTCCGCCTCCCAGGACCATCCCGATCTAGTCGGTATGCGGCTCAAGCTGGGACCCGTGCAGCTGGCCAACCCACTGGTCTGGGTAGCGGTCGCGCTGGCCGCAGCCGGCTGGATGTGGTGGCGGCGGCGCCACGATCAGGACTCCGGGCTGACTCCCGACCGGGCGGTGTTGCTGGCCGGGTCGACCGCGCTGGTGGTGATGAGCCTGGTCGTCTTCGTCTGGGCGCCGATGCGCCAGTACCCGGGCTGGTCGGTTGCCCTGTCCGCGGTCCGAACGATGCAAGGCGACCCGTGCACGCTGGCCGGCTACGCCCAGGTCCTCGTCGATACCGCAGCTCAACCAGTACCCGTCGGATCGGCGGCGATCACCGAGGGAGGATTCGCTGCGGCGGCAAGCCGGCCGTTACCCGAGCCGGTGCCTGCGCCGACTCCGGGCACGCTGGTCTGGCACGACGCCGTGAACACCGATGTCGCCAGCGATCCAGACACAAGCTCGCTGACGAGCCCGGTGGGCATGCTGGTGACGCCCTGGTTCGCGCTGCCCCCCGATGGTGGCAGCACCCTGCTGGTCCCGCTGCTCGGTGCCCGGGCGGCCCAACAACTGACCCTGGAGTACGCCACGACCGCGGGGCCTGACCCCGCAGTGGCGGGCAGCGCCTCGCTGCGGCCGGACCCCGCCGAGCCGCGGACCCAGTGGTACCAAGCCGCCGTCGCGCTGGACAGGTTCGGCAAGCAGCGGCCGTCGAGTGTCCGGGTGGTGATTCGCGACTGGACGGTGACTGACGCCGACAGCTGGCTTGCGGTGGGCCAACCACGGTTGGCGGGCTGGCGCCCCCTGACGACGGTCACCGCCCGGCAGCCGGTGTACGTCGACCAGCTCACCGCGGCCCTGCTGCCCTGCCTCGACCAGGTCGGCGTCGAGCACGGCATCGCGCGGGCCCCGCAGATGCTGGTGCTCAGCGACGAGGGGTTCGGCCGGGGATTCCTCGATCTCGGGTTCGAGCTGGACCGGGGCGGCACCGAGGTACCGGTGAGCCGCTCCGCGACCGCCGTGCGGATGCCGTCGCGGCTGGTGCCCAACGGGCCGCCCACGTTGCCCTGGGGTCGGGTCGAGCGGGTGGTCTATGACCACCCCGTCGGTCTGGTCGACCTGCACGTCGAAACAGTCCGCAGATCCGGCTGGACCCGCCTGCCCACCCTCGCCGCTAAGAGCTACCACGGCAATTCAACGACCTGAACCCGGCTGAACCGAAGGCCGTTTCCAGAACTCAATCGGGAATCAGCCGCCGCTGCGAGATTGAACTGGCCCTGACTCCTGTCCACCCGACGAGGCTTCGCTGGAAGCTGTCGCTTACCTCAGTTCAGCGATCTACGCACTGTTGCCCCGCTGAGCCCGGTGATGGCGATCGGAACCTGGCTGGAGTCACGGCAGCGGAACCGGCGGGTCACCGGCACGAGCAACCGTCCGAGCGCAGTCTCGGACGGGACGTAGCGGGCTTAGGCGGCACGGCCATCAATCTCGAGTCAACTGTGCGGGTTGAGTCGACTCCGCGGGTGTGCCGTTGCCAGGCCCCGTGAACTCGACACCAGCGACCTTCCGCTGCGAAAAAATGTCGATAGCGTCGAGCTCATGGACAGCACCCACGGGCTAGCCAACCAGGGAACACGCCGTCGGGATGGGGCGAAGCCCGGCTAGTCCTTCGGGGGGTTGATCCATGCGCTGGGGTTGGTGAGGTAGAGGCCGAGGGCGCAGTCGAGGGCTTGTTCGGGTGTGCCGGATGGGTTGCCGTCGGGTAGCAGGGTGTCGTCGTAGTCTTCGCTGCTGGGCTGGTAGAGCGCGACGCCCCAGTCGGTGTCCGAGCCGAGATAGCGGAGCTGGCACAGGGGGAGTTGGTCGTCGCCGGGCAGATGGGCGGTGACGTAGCCGTAGCCGCCGCGCCAGGTGATGGTGACCTCGTCCAGTTGTGGCCAGCGCTTCGAGGCGTGGAAGTCCAGGTGACCGGCGAGGTAGGTCTTCAAGCGTGCAGAAGGGACCGGCATGGTCCCATGATGGCGAACCGATACCGGTCGCCGCTCGGCGTGTCGCCACCCGTTGTGATCATCTTGTCGGGACCCTCGAACCCACTGATCAAGTCGGTCGGGTGGGGAGGTCGGGTGGCACGGGCCAGCAGCGACGACGTCATCGTCTTGGGGGCGCGCCGTCGAGGGCGGCTGGAGGCGATCGTGGCCCGGGCCACGGCGCCGCAGCGTCTGGTGCTGCGCGCCAAGATCGTGCTGGCGGCGTGGCGGCGGGAGCCCGATGCGAAGATCGCCCGCGATCTGGGGATCTGTGAGGACACCGTCCGCACCTGGCGGGTCCGGTTTTGCCGGGAGGGACTGCCGGGTCTGCTCGACCGGCCCCGCTCGGGCCGCCCACCGGTCTATGGGATCGTCGACCAGCTGCTGATCGTGGCGACCGTGACCGGGCAGGCACCGCAGGTCGACTCGCACTGGACGCACCGGGCGCTGGCCGGGTACCTGGCCGAGCCGGTGGGTATCTGCGCCTCCCAGATCGGGCGGATCCTGGCCTCGCTGGACCTCAAACCCCACCGGGTCCGCGGCTGGCTCAACCGGCCCGCCGACCCGGCGTTTCACACCAAGGCCCAGGCCGTGTGCCGGCTCTACCTGAACCCGCCGGCCGACACGGTGCTGTTCAGCGTGGATGAGAAGACCGCCATGGCGGCCCGCTCCCGCAAGCGCGCCACCCGACCGGTGCGCCCCGGCCAGCCCGAGCGCCGGGAGTTCGAATACGTCCGCCACGGCACCGTCTCGCTGATCGCCGCGATGAACGTCACCACCGGCACCATCCACCCAAAGATCATCACCCGCAACGACTCCGCCACGTTCATCGCCTTCCTCACCGAGCTGGCCCAGACCGTCGACCCGACCAAGCACATCCACCTGATCCTGGACAACGGCTCCTCGCACACCTCCAAGCAGACCCGCAAGTGGATCAAAGAGCATCCGCGCTTCACAGCTCATCAAGTTCATCGCGGCCTACAACGCCACTCGCCGGTCCGCGCCGCCGTAGACGGCGCCTTGATCCCATGGAGGGGAATTCGGCAGGACTCTGCGTAACGTTGCTCTGCGTAACATTGCTTGACGTTGAGTGATCGTGGAACGCGTAGGATCCACGGCTGCCCGCACCCGAATACCGTGTGTCGAGCATGGGTCAGCAGCGCGAACGGAGGAGTCGTCGGGTGCGTGACGAGACGCAGGCTCACTATGATCGCCTGGCGCCAGCGTATGATCAGAACTGGGCCTACAGCCCGGGCTTCCTGGACTGGATGGCCGGATGTGTCCTCGCTCGATTGCGGGTGACTCACGGCGATCGGGTCCTCGATGTGGGCTGCGGGACCGGGTTGTACGCGCGTCGGCTGGTGGAACACGCCGGATCCGTGGTGTGTGTTGACCCGTCAGCGCGCATGCTGGACCAGATCCCGGATGATCCGCGGCTGGTGGCCGTGCAGGCGTCCGCAGAGGATCTGGTGTCCGGGTCGGCGCTGCTACCGGTGGATCGGTTCGAGGCGATTTTGGTCAAGGAGGCGATCCATCACGTCACCGACCGGGTGGCGGTCATTGGCGGGTTGGCAAGCCTGCTGGCTGCTGGCGGTCGTCTCCTCGTGGTGATGTTGCCGACGAGTATTGATTATCCGCTGTTCCAGGCGGCTCATGACAGGTTCCGTGAGTTGCAGCCTGATCCTGAGGCGATCGGTGCGGCGATGAGTGATGCGAGCCTGGCAGTGGAGCTGTCCTACGACGATTTCCCGTTGGTGTTCCCGACCGAGCGGTACGTGGCGATGGTTCGCCATCGTTACCTCTCGTTGTTGTCGACGTTCGATGACGAGGAGGTGGCTGCGGGAGTTGACGAGATCCGGCGCCGTTATCCGGGCGCGCGGGTGGAGTTCAGGGATCGGTTCGCCTTCGTACTGGGAATCGCGTCATGAGCCCCCGCCGCATGAGCTCGTGGCGAAGGCTGGATGATCATTCCTCGACGGGGAAGGTGTAGACGAGGCCGGCGCGGTCGGCACGATGGACGAACCGCGACACCTCGAACGGTTGACCGTCCTGGTCGAGGCTGGTGTGCAGGACTTCGAGGACGGGCACACCGGGTGGCAAGCTGAGTGTCTTGGCTTCGTCGTGGCTGGCCATCCGGGCCAGGATTTCATCTTGCCCGGTGGTCATGAGGTGACCACGATCTTCGAGGCGGCCATAGATCCCGCCTGGTCCGGTCTTGGGTTTCAGTAGAGCGGTTCCATCGGCGTCTGCCCAGCGAATGTAGGTGGTGACCACCTGGAGCGGCTCGTCGTCGGCGTAGTAGGTGTTGCAGCGACGTAGCACCGCGGGTTCCTCGGGTGATGCCATGAGTCGTTCTGCCACATCGAAGGGCGGGGTGACTTGGTCGATCGAGGTCACCTCAACGCGAGCCGTCTTGCCTTGACGCGCCATCTCCAGCCGGAATGGTGTCAGTCCGGTTTCCCGGTAGATGCGCCGCGAGTACCGCTCATTGCCCCATCGGAACATGCGCTGCTTCTCACGGACGAACACACCGCGTCCGTGCTGCGCGGTCACCAGACCTTCCTCGGTCAGCAGGCGGACAGCCTCGCGGGCGGTGTTGCGGGCAGTGCTGAAGCGTCGGGCGAGTTCGCGCTCGGAGGGCAGCTTGTCACCGGGTGCCAGCTCCCCTGAGGTGATCAAAGTGCGGACAGCGTCGGCGATCCGACGGCTCGGCAGACGTCCCTCCTCTGTCTCGTCCAGGTTCACGCAACCTAGTCTACAACTGGTTTAAGCCAGTTGCTTGACGAGGTAGCGCCGCCAGTAATCGATCAGTGAGCGCGAGGAGTGAAGGATGGCCGTTCCTTACGGCAAGCGGTTCCCGGTTGAGTTCGACGAGCTGTTCCCTGAGGGCGCCTACGTCGTCGGGGCGGTCACCGCGGTGACCGAGTACCAGTCTCAGGAGGACAAGGCACGCAACCGGCCGGTTCGCCCTCGGATCGATGAGGCCAGCGGACTACCGATCTTCAAGGTCACGATTGCTGATCCTGCGGCGGAGAAGGACCGGGACAAGTCGATCACGGTGGAGCTTGCCGCGCGGGTTCAGCCGGTCCCGCCTGCCATGGCGACTGGTCTGCCGTTTCGGCCGGTGGTACTGGAAGGACTGACGGTACAGCCACGGGCCGAGGTGTCCGGACAGGCGAAGTGGATCACATGGGTGGTCCGGGCAACCGGCATGCATGCGGTAGGCGAGCAGAGAAGCGGTAACACCACGCAGGCAAAACCAGGTTCTGCGATGTCTGCCGATGCCCGATCCGCTGCGGCATGAGGGCGGGGTGGGGATTGTGGCATTCACGGTGACCTGCTCACCTGGTCGGGAAGCGGTAGCCGGGGTGCGGCAGATCGGCCCCGGCTGGGTCTCGCTTGTGCTGTCGATGGATCCCGGCCGGGTCGTGATCGATGTGCCCACGGTCAGCGGGGGCGCACTGATCCTGGCCCAGTTCTGCCGCGACCTGGCGCGCGAGGCCGCGGCAGGTCGCGGCCGATCTTGACCCGGGTCATGTTTGCAGTGCCGGGAGTGAGTCATGACAACACCGAAAGGAGTCAAGAAGTTAAGAGCGATAGCAGCGGACGAGACCCCGCAACCAGTCGAGCCGCGCACGCTGGATGACGCTCATGAGGCGGTGGCCGCGATTCGGCGAGCTCGGACGGCGCCGCTGGTCGAGTGGTTGGCGTTTCACCAGCGCTCAGCGGCGGTCTACGCGGAAGTCGCCGAGATTGATCGGGGTCACCATCACGAGACGCTGTTCATGGCCGAGCGGGAACGCCAGCGGGTGACCGAGATCAAGGCCGAGATCGCCTCCTCAGCCGCCGGTGAGAAGTGAGGAGGGAGGAGATGAGGGTGACACGGTCAGTGCAGCCTGGGCCGCCGGTGACGTTGATGGCGGCTCATGAGGAGTTGGTGCGTGTCCGTCCATGTCGCAAGGCGTCATTGCCGGTGTGGTTGTCGTATTACCAGCGGTCGGTGGCGGTGTATGAGAAGATCGCCAAGACAGATCACACACACGATGGCGAAGCCCTGTATTGGGCACAGCGGGAACGAGTCCACGCGAGGGGAATCGAAGCCCGCATCAGAGTGCTGGGACCAGGCGAGTAAACGACGCCAGGGAAATCGCCTGCAAGGAAGGAGTGGGGGTGTGCGCTCGGGTTGGCGATGGAGTGCGCGGCTGGCTCGACGGCGAGTCCGCCGATGGCGGGTGTTCCTGAGCTGGTGACAGCGGACATGCCAATCTCCTTGTAGGCGGACACCGCATCTCCCGTTCTGCGGGCAGCTGATCTCCCTGTGGGGTTGTCCGGGTCGGCGGCGTGTCGGTCCGTTGTGGGTGGTTCCTTTGAC
>JBOHFC010000151.1:0-3413 GCA_050701375.1 Pseudonocardiaceae bacterium | reverse complement strand
CGGCGTGTTCACCGAGGCCGAAAGCCCGATCGTGGTGGATACCTACGTGCACTATCTGCGGCGCAAGCTCGGGCGCGGCATCGTCGACACCGTGCGCGGCCGCGGCTACCGTCTCGGCCGCAACCCGCGACGATGACCCGAGCGTCCGGCGTCGAGTCCGCGCTGCTGCGCCGGGCGGCGTTACGGCTCGGGTTGCAGGCCGCGTTGCTCGCCTCGGCGATCGTCGTCCTGCTGTCGGCCGCCGCCGTTGCCGTGGTACTCAGCAGCCAGCGCCAGGCCGCCACCACGCTGCTCGACGCGGCCGTGACCCGCGCCGACGATGTCATCGACCCGCCAGCCGGGGTCTGGCTCGCCCTACAGGGGCGCGATGGGAAGGCGGTCACCCAGGGCATGCCCGCGGGGCTGCCGGACACCGGGGCGATCGCCCGGGCCACCACGGCTGGCGCCCGGGAGTCCGCAGAGGTCCGGATCGGCACCGTCGATTACCGCATTGAGACCCTGCGCCAGCCGGACGGCACGATCGCGCAGGGCGTCCTGGACCTCACCGCCAACCACACCGAACGTGACCGGCTGATCGTCACTCTGCTGGTCTGTAGCGGGGTAGGTCTGCTGCTCGCCGCTGCGGTCGGGACCTGGCTTGGGTACCGCGCACTGCGACCGCTGTCAGCCGCCCTGACTTTGCAGCGCCGGTTTGTCGCCGACGCCGGGCACGAGTTGCGGACCCCCGTGACGCTGCTCAACACCCGCGCCCAGTTGCTCCGGCGGCGGCTACGCAGCGGTCTGGAGCCCGGTAGCGGGCCCGCTGCGCTACTGCCCGAAGTCGAAGGCATCGTCGCCGATAGCACCAGGCTCGGCGAGATCCTCGACGACCTGCTGGTGGCCGCGGACCCGGTGGCCTCGCAATCCCGTCAGCCGGTCGACCTCACCGAGCTTGCCAATGGAGTGCTCGCCGCGGCGGCCGCGCAGGCGGCCGAGCGGGACATCCGGCTGACCGGCCCGGAACCCGATGCCGGGCCGGTCCGGGCACCGGGCTCTCCGGTCGCGTTGCGGCGCGCGGTCACCGCTCTGGTTGACAACGCCGTGCGGCACGCCGAGCACGAAGTGACCGTGGCCGTGCACGCCCGCAACGGGCATGTTCTCGTCGACGTCTCCGACGACGGCCCGGGGATCGATCCCGAACTGGCTCCGCGACTATTCGTGCGTTTCGTCTCCGGCAGGCCTGGGCCATCGCAGAGCAGGCGGCGTTACGGGCTGGGTCTGGCGCTGGTGAGCGAGATCGCCGCGGCCCACGGCGGCCTGGTGGAGCTGCTCGAAGGATCCGAGCCGGGGGCAGCCCTGCGCATCCAACTGCCCAGTTAAACGGGTGAGCCGCTGCCTGGTCGTGGGCTCAGTCCCACCGGCGAAAGCCACCTTCGGTGTTGATGGTCTGCCCGGTGACCCAGGCCCCGTCGTCGGTGACCAGCCAGGCGATGAGCCGCGCGGGATCGTCCGGAACGCCCCAGCGTGCTTGGGGGAAGCGGTGGCGGAGGGCTTCGCTGGCCTCAGGTGGTAGGTAGCCCGTGTTCACCGGCCCGGGGTTGATGGTGTTGAGGGTGATCGCCTGGTCGGCGAGGTGGTCGGCCAGGGTGCGGGTGATGGAGGCGAGCGCGCCTTTGCTCGCGGCGTAGGCCACTTCGCCCCGCATCGGACCGAGGTCTTGCCCTGAGGTCAGGAAGATGATCCGACCGCCGGGCCGGCCGTCGTGCTGGGCGGCGAAGGCTTGGGCCAGCAGGATGGTCGAGCGGGTGTTGACGGCCCAGTGCAGGTCGAGCATGCCCGCGTCGAGTGTGCCCAGCGGCCCATCGCCGCCGCTGCGGGCGTGGTTGCACACGAGGATGTCGAGGTGTCCGAGCGCCCTGGCCGCCGTGGTGATCAGCTGATCCGGCGCATCAGGGGCGGCGAGGTCGAGCTCGCCGTGATGGATGGTCGCGTCGCTGGTCAGCGCGTCGGTGACGGTGTCGATAACGCCGCAAGGGCCTTCGGGATCGGCTCCCCCGGCCTGATCGTGGTCGTGCGGGGCGTAGTGGTGCAGGAACAGGCTGGCGCCCAGCGCGGCGAGCCGGCGGGCGATGGCGTGTCCAATTCCGGCGCAGCGGCTCGCACCGGTGACCAGGGCCACCCGGCCGTGTAGCGGCAAGAGCCCTGGTGGGGGTGGGCGGTCGTGGGGCTCAGGCACGGTAGTGGGCCCGCTCAGCTCCCGAACAGCGACTCCAGCCGGCGGGTGCGACGGCGCGAGAGCGGGCCAGGAAACCGACAGCCATCACGACCACCTCCGCGCCGAGATCGTGACCCGAACGGTAATGATCCGGCCACCCTGTGGCCAGCGTGGCTGCGGTCACGGGTACGTCACCGGGGCTCGCCGGGCAGGTCCTGGCCCGTGGCGATCGTTCGCTGGACCCAGGCGACGTCGTGCCACCTGCCGTGCTTCCAACCGATACGCCGGTAGGTCCCGACGGGTTCGAACCCCATGGCGCGGTGCAGGCCGACGCTCGCGTCGTTCGGCAGTGCCATGCCCGCGACGGCGGTGCGGAAGCCGCGCTCGGCCAGCCGGTCGAAGAGCGCGCCGTAGAGTGCGCGACCGCCGCCGGTACGCCGCCGGCCGCGCTCGAGGTAGACGCTGACCTCGCACGACCAGCGATACGCCGCGCGCGAGTTGAACACACCTCCGTAGGCGTAGCCCACGACGCGGCCCTGGTCTTCCAGCACGACCCACGCATGCGTGCGCAGGGCGGTAGCGATGCGCACGGCCATCTCCGCGGGCAGCGGTGCTTCGGTCTCGAACGTGATCGCGGTGTCGGTGACATACGGGGCATAGATCGCTACGCAGGCCTCGGCGTCACCCTCCGACGCGTCTCGAACATTCGGGCTGCCCCCACTCATGGCAACGATAGTAGCCACGAGTGGCACTATGGTGAACAATCATGGTGGATCCGCTCTCGGCGTCCCTCGCTGCGACGTTGCACGCCGCCCGGCTCGCACGCGGGCTCTCGGCCAGTGCCCTCGCTGAACGTTCTGGCGTCTCGCGGACGATGATCGGCAAGGTTGAACGGGGCGAGGCGCAACCCACCGCCGCGCTACTGGGGCGCCTGTCGGGGGCGTTGGGCATGACGCTGTCCGATCTGGTGGCCCGCGCCGAAGGCGACGACCGGCGACTCGTGCGCGTCGCGGACCAACCTACGTGGACCGATCCCGACACCGGCTACCGTCGCCGTGCGGTGTCGCCGGCCACCGGCCGGCCGCTCGAGCTCGTCGAGGTCGGTCTGCCCGCCGGAACTGTGCTCTCCTACCCCGCTGTCTCCTACGCCTTTATCCACCAGCAGATCTGGATGCTTGATGGACATCTTCGTTTCCGCGAGGGCGACACCGAGCACGAG
>JBOHFC010000150.1:0-4433 GCA_050701375.1 Pseudonocardiaceae bacterium | reverse complement strand
GGGGTGTCCCGCAAACGTGGCTGCGGGACACCCCGGCACCACCAACCACGGAAGGGTCGCCATGGGACGCGTGGGGCACGTCGGCACCTGGCCCGGCGACAACCGGACTATCGACGCGGCCGGGTGGCAGTGCACCGCACCGGACCCCGACGCCCTCGGCGGCCGCTGCCGGCTCATCGCCACCCACACCCACCGCCGGCGAGTCGACGGCAAGATCCGGGTAGCCGCGCTGTGCCCCGGGCACTACGACGCAGCCGGACCCGAGGCGCGATTACGAGGACGCGCTGCCCTGCATCGGCGGGTAGGACAGGCGAGACAGTCCGACGCCACCCCCACCCCATAACCTCCTCGGCCTCCCCCCTGCGTCCATCCCGAGATCAGCATCATCGTCGACACCACCCCTGAAACCTGCGATCACCAACATCTACGACTACTGCGCCACCGCTGATGATGGACGCCATCAAGCGATGGGGCCAGCGCGGCCACGCTGACGGTCACCGTCGCCGACAACGGCCCGGGACTGCCCCCGGAAGTAGTCGAGCAGGTCCTGGACTTCAACGTCCTGGTCTCCGACAAGGCGGCCTACCGATCACCGACTCGCGGGCTGCAGGGCAACGCCCTCAAGACGATCGTGGGCATCCCCTTTGCGTTGGGTCTGCCGACCATCGTCGTCAGTAGCGTCGCGCAGGTCGCGCTGATGCAGGCCCAGAGCATCGAGAACCTGATCGAAGGTGCAGCCGACGTGGCAGTACACCAGCACCTTGTCGTTCTCGTACTTGACCGACAGGGACGGGTTGCGGTCCTCATGGGCAGGGTACTGCGCCTTGTACTGACCCGCCTCGGGGCGGTATCGGCAACCGGCGCGATCCAGCGCCGCGAGCACCGTCTCCAACGCGCTCCCGGCCGTGGCCGTCACCGTGGAATTCCCGGCGAATCCACGATGACCGCCACCTCACCGAAGCTGCGGACCCGCAGTCCGGGGCCCAGGCGCCTGACCAGAACGCGACCGATCGCCTCGCCTTCGACGTCGGGGAACAGTCCCCACATCACGAGCACGGCCCGCTCGGACCAGTCCAGTGGTCGCCGGAACTGACTCGCCCACCGGTGCGCCTGGAACCATTCGCGGTCAGCGTGGTGCAATAGCTCTGCGTCAGCTCCCTGTCGGTGTACTGCTGGATGGCTTGCCGGACCTGGTAGTACAACGTCCGGTCCGACACCGGTAGCGCGTCAGGACCGCTGGCTTTGGCGTAGGACTCGGGTAACACCTCGAACACCGCGCGGCCCGCAGCGATGGGCTCGATGGGCTCGACGCGGCGTTCACGCGGGCGACCCGGCGCCGCTGCTGCTCGCGGTGGTGCCGGGCCTTCCGCGCGTCCCGCTCCGCGGCCTGTTTCTCGGTGCGCAGCGTCTTGCCCACGAACGCCAGCGCCCCGGCGGCGGCCTCAGCGACGGCCGGTGGCACCACCAGCGCCACCTTGCCCTTGTCGACGAACTCCACCGCCGGGGAGATCAGGTGCGCCACGACGGCCCGGCAACCATCGTTGTCGTCGTCGGGGAACGCGTCGCAGCGGGCCAGGAACGAGGCGGCCCCGGTCGCGATCACCTCCCCGGAGCGCAGCGAGGTACGCCCGAGCGGATCGCCGAAGGTGGGCGAGAGGTCCGACAAATGGGTGACATTGGGCAGGGCCGCGGCGGCCTTCTTGGCCTTGATCGTTGAGGTCAGGCCAGCGAACCGGCGGACGAATTCACCAAGAGGCAGATCCCGACCGCCGGCCTCGGCGTTGCCGATGTGCTCGAAGATCAGCCGGGTCAGGGCGGGGATGTCGTACCAGTGGATCTGCTGCGGGTCGGTCGGGACGGGTTTGCTCCACCCTTCCCCGACCGTCGATTTGTAAGATTCGGCCTGTCCCGGCTGACCCGCGTAAGCAAGCTGAATCGCGGCGTGCGGGTTCACCAACGCGAAGGATCGCGCCCACCCGGCGGGGTCGAACTCGTCGAGCTCACCCCCAGCCGACCCGGGCAAGGTCACCGTGACCGCCGTCCCCACGGCCCGTGCCGAGGGCTGCGGGTCGTGGTGGACCTCAACCTTGCCGCCCGGGTTCATGCTCACCGCGATCTCGTGGCGGACCCCTTGGGCCTCGATCACGACCGGGACGTCGATGCCCACACCAGGGCGACCTCCATTCGGGTCAACAGCTCGCCGGAGTGTGGGGGGGTAGACCCCTTACTCAGCGTGACCAGCACCGGAAGGTGCTGCGCCTCGCGGTGCGTACGGGTCTGGGGATTCTGGCCGGGCGAGGACCGATCAGCTTGTTCAAGCACCTGGCGGGGTTGGCCTGACCAAGCTCTCCGTCAGTCGGGCCCGCCGTGACGCGATGTCCGTCACCGCGACGGCGTTCCCCGAAGCCGCTACCTCGGCGGCCGGTTGGACGACACGCACCTTCAGCCGCATCCGGTCCTCGGGTGTCGCCCCGAACTTCGCGACCCGCAGCCGCACCTCAGACGCGTACTCCCATCGGCCCTTGGACCACATCACGTGGTGCATCAGCGCAGTGTCGATCAAGAACTGCCACCCCAGCGGGGGCTCGTCGGCCAGCAGCGGCGAGCGGCGCAACGCGGCCCACAGCGCCAGCGTCTGGGGATGCCAGGACTCACCCTCCGGCAACACGCCCTTCGGCAGTGGCCTCCCAGCCAGAGCACCAGTAGTCGCGACCTTGACCATCTCGGCATCCCGGCGGGCTTCATCGGCCTTGCGGGAGCGCCTCGCCTTCGGAACTGGACCACGACCGGCCATGGCGTCACCTCCTGGCGCTGTCACCGTAACCGAAACCCGGTGCGAAGCCTGGTCGTGGCCGGCCGACCGCGCGCGTCGGTCGAGCTGGGTACGGCGGCGGTGCTGGCGTGGGGCGCCGTGCTGTTGACTGGTTCACCTCAGTGTGGGATCGACGGTCGGGTCATCCGGCCGACCCTCCGAAAAAAGCCAAGAATCGTCCCGTCGTCACTGAGTTGAAGCAAAGGTCAGACGCTGGTCCGCGCGGAGCCGACAACGGCAGTAGTGCGCTACGACGGGAGCGGGTTGAGGCTTAGAGCGCCTCAATTCGTCCACGCGAGTAGCTGACTCGGGCCGCCGATGAGTTCCACTTTGTACGGCGGGTCGGTGAAGATCAGGTCGACTGCGCCGGCTTCGAGCGAGTCTGTGTCGAGCAGCTCGCTGGCGCGGCAATGATGAATCCGGACCCGGCCGTCGTCGGCCTGGTCGCGGCGCTGCGCCCAGGCGCGGATCAGGTCGGCGTGGTACTCGCTGATGCGACGGTGATCCCAGGCTTCGCCCCCCGTGTTGGCTACCAGCCGCGCGCGGAACTCGGCGGCGTCGTCCGGCGTCCCCTTCTCGGTGATCGCGGCGAGCACGTCGTCCGCGGGTCTGCACAAGCCGCGCCACCGCGTTCGGCGTCGGCCGCTCGTCCCGCAGGTACGCCGCGGTTACCTGGTCGACCGGCAGCCACGCGGAATGCGCCGCCGGGATCTCGAACCTGGCTACGTCGGCGACCTTGGCCGCGGTTTCCTTCTGAGTCCACGGCTTGCTCGCCGCCACCATCGCGGCCGCGAGCGGCTCCCAGGTTTCCTCAGGCGCCTTGTGCATCTCCATCAGCAGCAGATGGCTACCCCTAAAGTGTTCCCGTTGGGAACACTTTAGGTAGACGGCGTAAGCAGCTCGTTTCTCCGAGAGTTTCCCGGGGCTCTTATTCAACCGCCGCGCGTACTCACGTAGACCACCCTTATTCCCCCTTCCGCCGACGTGGCCGCGCTCGATGTAGTGGTAGAGGTGGTGCCCCTCTTCCAGCGGTGTCAGCTCACCCTGGGTGTTGGACAGGATCAGCGCCATGAAGGCCTCGTCGTCATCCATGTCCCGCACCCAGCACGGCACCGTGGCGAGCGCGCAGCGTTTGGCGGCCTCGTGACGGTGGTGGCCGGACAGGATCTCGAAATGGCCGGCCTTCGGTCGGACCAGCAGCGCATGCTCCTGGCCGAACCCGCTGCGGGTGATCTCGGCCGCGATCTGAGTTACGACGTCGTCGCGGATCCGCAGCGCGGCGGGCAGCACGGCGTCGCCGATCCGTAGTTGATCTACGGATTTGGGTCTCGGTCCAGTCCGCGAATTGCGCACCTGCGTTCGCAATTCAGTTTCCACATCGGAGGTATCGCTCAGTACGCGCGTCGGCTCGGCTGGTCCGACGACTCGGTTCGCCAATGGCGTTCAGCAGCCGAGGTGGCTACCAAAAATCCCGACATGTGTCGGGATTTTTGTGACAGTGCTCGACACCTTTACGAAATCTCGAAGGCACCCCGGTCGTGCTGGTCCGTGCTGGTGCACCACCTCGCTCGGGCCGGGTGGACGGTGGAGCAGACGGTGGCTCACGTCGGCAAGGTCAAGG
>JBOHFC010000149.1:0-3224 GCA_050701375.1 Pseudonocardiaceae bacterium | reverse complement strand
CCGTAGGTGTGCAGAAGTTGGTTCGGTCGCAGCGCGCCCGACGCGGCTGGTGGCTTGGATGTACTCCGCGGTGGACTTGGGTTGGTTACAGACCACCATGACACCCAGCCGGGACACGTCGACGCCGACCGCGATCATGTTGGTGGCCAGCAGCACGTCGATCGGACGTGGGGCATCCCGGCCCGGGCTCCGGGGAAACGGCACCGCCAGCAGGTCGAGCAGCGGCCGGATCTGATCGGAGGACAGCCGTGAGGTCAGTTCCTTGATCTCGGGGTCGAACCGCTTGGCCAGGCCGCGTTCATCGGCTCGGGTCAGGCGCGTGCTGACGTCGTCCTCGGCAAGGCGACGCATCCCGCCGAGATCACGCAAGCTGTTGAAGTACCCGACCAGTGTCATGTAGGGATCAGTGACACGGTTACGGCCGTAGCGCTCGTGCAGTTGCTGGGCCGCGCCGAGCACCGAGACGTATACCCGAATCAAGGTCGACTTGATCCGGGTTCCGTGCGCGCAGATGCCGACATACCGCCGGCCCGGTGTGGTGGCGGTGTCTCGCTGCCGGGCGAAGAAATTGTCGTCCACGGACAGACCGGGTGGCGGGAAGACTTCGGTGGTGCGATTGAACAGTGACCCGATCTGCTGGTTGGCGCGCCGGACGGTGGCTGTCGAGGCGATGACCTTGGGTCGTACGTTGCGAGCGGTCTCCGTCTCCCGCCAGGTGGCGAGCTTGTCGACGGCTGCCTCGTAGAGCCCGACCAGCGAGCCCAGCGGGCCGGCGATCAGGTGTAGCTCATCCTGGATGATCAAGTCGGGCGGGCGCAGCATCGGCACTCCGACGATGCGGGCGGCGGGTGCGTCAGGGGTGGGCTGGTGACGTTCGTGCTCCCAGTCCTTGGCCAGCAGATCGTCGGTGACGAAGCCGTGGCGTTCCGACCGCTTGGTGACCCGGCCGAACAGCGTGGCGGTCTCGCCCTGCCAGGGCAGCTGGGCGAACTTGTCCACGGTGCCGATCAGCAGCGACGGCGGGTGCCGGTAGATCTCCTCGTCCACGACCAGCACCGGCAGGCCCCTGCGTTCCTCGGCGTCCGGGCCGGTGTCCGAGAACAAGACCGTCCCGAAGGGGCACGAGACGTCCGGGCACAGCACCAGCGTGCGCCGGTACGCCTTGTGCACCACGATGTCCCGACCAGCGTCGATCTTGCTGCCGCACCATGGGCAGCTGGACAGCTGGTGCGGCGAACCCTGTCCCCGGACTACCGGGCCTCGGGCGCGCCTGCGCTGTTTGAGCCAGTCCTCGGTCTTGTCGGTCGTATTCGGGGTGACCCGCGCCCCGACCCACATCCCGATGCGGAAGGGGAGATCGCCCCACGTGGACGCGTCCGCGCGACGTAACAGCTCGGCGGCGCAGATCAGTGTCGTGGCGCGTTCGAACTGCTGGATGGTGAGCAACCGCAGCGTGTAGCGCATCATCACCGCGATCCCGGCGGTAGCGTCCAGGTCGCCATAGCGGGGTTGTAGCCGGCGGACCGCGATGGTGAACGCGGTCAGTCCGAGATACGCCTCGGTCTTGCCGCCGCCGGTGGGGAACCACAACAGGTCGGCGATCGCCTGCTTGCTGTCCTCGGAGCGCTCGGGATGCCGGGGGTCGGCCAGTGCCGCCAGGTTCAGCAGGACGAAGGCGAGCTGGAACGGTCGCCAGCGCTGGCTTCCTGCTGCGTCGATGTCGGCCACGGTGTCGACCAGGCCGTGTTGGGGGCCCTCCCTGCGTTTCGCCGCGACCTGGGTGTGCACGCGCTGCAGGTACATCGCCCGGTTGGCGAAGCCGAAGGCCCGCCGTGCGATGTCGTCACGGACCAGCAGGTCGATCCCGGCCTCGATGCGATCGGCGGCGCGGGTGGCGGCCGTGAGGTTGTCACGCGCGGCGGCGGCGTGGTCGGCCAGTTGTTCACCGGGCTCGTCGATGTCCGCGGCCTTGCGTTTGATCCAGGCGCGGTAACCGAGCACCAGCGGGCGCAGTGCCACGGCCAGCTCGTCGGCCGAGTTCTCGGCGAGCTCGGCCAGCCGCTTCATCTCCAGTTCAAGGTCCGCAAGCTCAGCCAGGTCGGGATCGGTGTCCGCGCTCGGCACGTCGGTTGCCGGGATCTCGTAATCGGGCACCGTGCGGATGTGGATCTGCTTGGCCCGCAGCGGGTTGCGCTCGTCGATGACGGCATGCACCGCGGCGCCGCTGCCAACGGCGAACTCTGGATGGAACCGGTAGGCCATCGCCAGCCGCTGCTGCTCGGCGACGTCATCGGGGTCCCCGCCATTCGGACGATCCGGGCGCGGCAGGAACACCGCCCCGTCGTCGGGGCCAGTTGCGGACAGCTGCACCTGGAAGATCCAGGATGGTGGGTGCCGGGCGCGGTTGGGCTGGCGCTGGCCGTTCTCCAGGAACACCGACACCAGCCAGTTCCCGTTGTGCCGGCGGGCCCGACCGCGCACGACGACGTCCGGCTGCTCAGGATCCGGGGCCAGGGGCGGAAGCAGTCCTTCGGCGAGCTGCACTCGGACAGTTCCGCCCTGCTGCACGCGCCGCCACAGCAGCCGACCGAGCGTTTCCTCCCGTTCGGAACGGGCTCGTTCGTAGCGCGCCCACTTGGCGGTGAGGTGGAGCTCGGATACCCGGCCATCGATGTGAGCGGTGAAACCGACCGCAGAGGGGTTGAGGCTGGGCACGTTTGGGGCGCTGGGCTCCGGATCGGTCTCGCTCGGGTCGCCCGCGTCGGCGGCGGCCAGCTCGTCGTGGGTATCGGGCTCCAGCACCACCCCCCTGGGCGCCAGGCGCCCCAACGGGTAGCGGTCGATCGGGTTCTCCTCGCCAGTGAACTCCTCGTCGTCACCTCCTAGTGGACCGTGCAGATCCGCCAGTACGAGCCGCTGCAGCTCGTCCCGGATCTCCTGTTCCCGCGGCAGATCGAGCACAGGTCGTTGGGTCACGTGGCGTACGGTAGCCGCTCCGGGCGACGTGTCCTGATGGCGCACCATCCTCAGATGCTGAATGATGGCACCCTGGAGTGGCGCTGTAGAATGACTCCATGTCGAAACGTCTTGGGCTGGCGCTGTCTGATGATACGCACGAGCAGATCAAACAACGCGCCGACGCCGTCGGTGTCTCCGTGCACTCCTGGATCGTCGCGGCGATCGAACGCGAGAACTTCCGACAGCTCTGCCAGGAAGTCAATAAC
>JBOHFC010000148.1:0-6414 GCA_050701375.1 Pseudonocardiaceae bacterium | reverse complement strand
GCGTTACGCTGAGTGTCCTTACGCGATGGGTGTCCCGCAAGATGCCCGGGTGCGGGTGTCCCGCAAGATGCCCGGGTGCGGGTGTCCCGCAAGATGCCCGGGTGCGGGTGTCCCGCAAGATGCCCGGGTGCGGGTGTCCCGCAAGGTATGGAGGCAGATCATGATGCGGGTGGTGCGGGCCGCCGACAGGCGCACCTGGATGGTCCGAAGCAGAATCAGCTGGACCAGACGAGCGATGGCCGACGAGTTCGAGCATGACATGACCGACTACGGCCACGGCGTCGTGATGTTGGGGATCGTCGTCGCGCTGACCCTGTTCGTGGTGTTCTGGACCCCGGCCGATGTGGTCAGACCGGCCTGGTTCCTGCTGCTGATCCTGTTGTTCTTGTTAGTGCTGCTGGTGTCGTGGGCGTGGCAGCGGCCCTGGGTCATCACCGCGCACACCGATGAGCCGGTGGGGACTGAGGGTGAGCGTTGGGAAGGCGTCGTGCGTGGCATGGTGCCGGCCCGGGAGGAGACTTACCAGGTCGTTGATGACCTCAGGAGGACGGGCAGTCCCGACAACGGCACCTCGGCGCTTTCGCGGGTCTCGTCCAGCACCCCCGGCCGCGATTCTTGACAACGGATTCTCCGAGCCGATTCTGTGGGCCCGATTCTTGGCGACTGAGCCCACGTCGGATCGGACCCGTCGTACATTCGACCGGATTGCCGCACACTGGAAGGTATGCCGGAGCTGCCCGAGGTCGAGGCGCTGGCGCATCATCTGCGCGAGCACGCCGTCGGTGCGATCGTGACGCGCGTCGACGTCGCTTCCCTGACCGTGCTCAAGACCGTGCAACCCCCCACGAGCGCGCTGTACGAACGTCCGGTGACCGCAGCCACCAGGCACGGAAAGTTCCTCGCAGTGCACACCGACGGGCCCGCGCTGGTGATCCATCTGGCACGGGCGGGGTGGCTTCGCTGGTCGGACTCGCTGGCCCCCGCCCCACCGCGCCCGGGCAAGGGACCGATCGCGCTGCGGGTGCATCTCAGCGGGGGGCGGGGCTTCGACCTCACCGAGGCGGGCACCCAGAAGCGACTCGCGGTCTACGTCGTTGCTGACGGGGCCGAAGTCTGCGATCTACCGGGAATCGCCCGGCTCGGCCCGGACGCTCTGACCCTGTCCCGCAATGCACTCGCCGACCTGCTCCGGGGGCGCACCGAGCGGCTCAAGACGGCGCTGACCGACCAGACGATGATCGCCGGAGTCGGTAACGCCTACTCCGACGAAGTGCTGCACGCCGCGCGGCTGTCGCCCTACGCCACCGCCGGGAAATTGACCGACGACGCCGTGGATCGGCTGCACGAGGCGCTTCAGCGGGTGCTGCGCGATGCGCTGGCTCGCTGCGTGGGCCAGGATGCCGCCCGCCTGAAGGGGGAGAAGCGGGCCGGTCTGGCCGTGCATGCCCGCGCCGGTCTGCCCTGCCCGGTCTGCGGCGACACGGTCCGCGAGGTGTCCTTCGCCGACCGCGCCTTCCAGTATTGCCCGACCTGCCAGACCGGGGGTAAGCCGCTGGCCGATCGCAGGCTGTCCCGGCTGATTCGCTGATTCGCTGATTCGCTGATTCGCTGATTCGCCAACCGGCAATGGCGGCATCAGGGTGAACGGATCGGTTCACCCGTGCTGCGGTGGTGCTCCTGGCCCGGTAGGAGTTCGCTTGCCCCTGTGGTTCGGTCCGCCCCGCCAAGTCGTCCCGGGGGCTCCTCATCGCAACGGAGAGCCTCCGCTGACTGCGTGCTGACAGCGTCGTGGTGCCGCTCGGTGGGCACGACGTGGACGATGGAGCTCCGGTCGGTCGACGATGGGGCGCTGGGCCGTCCGGTGGAGTGGATCTGCTCCGGAGTGCCGACCCAGCAGCCGGCTCCCGAACGCCAGACAGCCGACCTGCTCGGCGAACGCGACCTGCTGCTGTTCCCAGTCGATCCCGGCCAACCAGCGCCGCAGACCCGCAGTCGCCGGCTGATCGGCTACGTCACTCGCGACCGCGAGGTGATGCGCCTGGCGCTGCTACTCGCCGATGTCGTCGGCCCGGAGTGGGACCACCCTATGGTGGTGGCCGCCCGGTGGATCCAGGCCGGTCACACCGCTGAGGCGGCGATGCCGTGGGTCACCGCCGGCGTGAACTGGCCGAAGGCGGCCGAGAACATCGTGCGAAGGTCCTGCTCTCCTCCTGTCTGAAGCGCCGACGACCCGCCGTTGTCAGCTGAGGTCGAGAACGCGACTATGGACACGTGACCCAGCTCGCGGTGGTGGGAGTCGTCGTCCTCGCCATGGTGATCGCTGCCGGGTTCGTATATCGGATGCGAAGGCGCCAGCCATTCGGCAGCGATGCCGATCGGGCCACCTATACCGCGCTGCACACCATGGCGCAGGCTTCACCACCGCTGCGGGATCGGTTGTCGGCCGCCTCGGCGACTGCGGCGGCGCCGCATTTGCGGGCGTTGCTGAACTGCTCAGCCGTCGCGCTGACCAACGAGGAAAGCGTCATGCTGGCCTGGGATGGCGAGGCTCAGCATCACGCCGAATGGGTCGCCGAGGCGGCGCTGGAAGTGCTGAGCACCGGCCGCCAGCAGGTCCGCAGCCAGCGTGAGATGGACTGCGGGCGCGCCGACTGCCCGATTCGTGCGGTCGTCGTCTGCCCGCTGGAGGTCGACGGCGGTGTCGTCGGGACCTTCGGTGTGGTCAGCCAGCGGCCCGCTGCGGCCGGGGTGATGAAGGCTGCGGCGGAGGTCGCCCGGTACGTCTCCAGCCAACTGGAGCTCGCTGAGCTCGACGAGTCCCGATCCCGGTTGGCCCATGCCGAGGTCCGGGCGCTGCGCGCGCAGATCTCGCCGCACTTCATCTACAACGCGCTCACCACGATCTCCTCTACCGTGCGCACCGACCCGGAGGAGGCCCGTGAGCTGCTGATGGAGTTCGCTGAGTTCACCCGCTACTCCTTCCGCTCCGCTGGGGAGTTCACCACGCTTGCCGAGGAGCTCAACAACATCGACCGTTACCTGATCCTGGAGAAGGCCCGGTACGGGGAACGGTTGCAAGTGAGGTTGCAGATCGCGCCCGAGGTGCTGCCGGTGGTGTTGCCGTTCCTGGCATTGCAACCGCTGGTGGAAAACGCGGTGCGGCACGGCTTGGCGGGAAAGCCCGGCGGGGGCACCGTGTCGGTCGTCGCCGAAGACGCCGGGTCCGATTGCCTGATCAGCGTGGAGGACGACGGCATCGGGATGGATCCGGACCGGCTGCGCGACGAGATGACCGACTCGCACGTCACCGGTGCGCATGTCGGGCTGGGCAACGTTCATGATCGGTTGCGCGGGGCCTTCGGCGATGAATGCGGTCTGGTGGTCGAGACCGGACCGGGGATGGGTACCAAGGTCAGCATGCGGGTGCCCAAGTTCAGCCGAGGCGTGCGCGCCATCGCGCCACCGACGCCGAGCGCATCGCGTGCGCAACCACCGGTGAGCGCATAGCAACGGCCGTCGTGTCACCGGGCTTACCGAGTCGGCCGGGCCAACCGCCGTAGGCTGGCCGGATGGATGTCAAGGACCTGACCTCACGGCTGCCGCTGCCCCGCACCCAGCGCGAGCGCGGCCCCGTGGTGGCTGCGGTGAAACTGCATGGCGTGATCACGCCGACACCGTCGCCGCTGGGCCGTGGGGTGATCAACCTGGCTGCTCTGGATTCGGTGCTGATCCGAGCCTTCGGATACGACCGGCTGCGGGCGGTGGCGTTGTTGATTAACTCACCGGGCGGTTCAGCCACCCAGTCAGCACTGGTAGCGGATCGGATCCGCGGTTTCGCTGAGCTCAAGCGCGTTCCGGTGCTGGCGTTCTGCGAGGACGTCGCGGCATCCGGTGGGTACTGGCTCGCCTGCGCCGCCGATGAGATCGTCGCCCACCAGACGTCGCTGGTCGGCTCCATCGGGGTGGTCAGCCAGGGCTTCGGGCTGCACGGCCTGCTCGAGCGCTTCGGCGTCGAGCGGCGCCTGTACACCGCGGGAGCGAACAAATCCCGGCTCGACCCGTTCCTGCCCGAGCGGGAGGACGACGTGGTGTGGTTGCGCGGCATGCAGACCGAACTGCACGGGATGTTCCGAGACTGGGTGTGTTCCCGCCGTGGCGATCGGTTGGCGACCGGTCAGCAGGACCTGTTCAACGGCGAGGTGTGGAGTGGTCGCCGAGCTCTGGAATTGGGTCTGGTCGACCGGCTGGGCACTATGCGGGGGGAGATCGCCAAGCGCTACCCGGACGCGGAGATCATCACGGTGGAGCCGCGCCGGCCGTTGCTGGCTAAGCTGGGGATAGGACCCGCGGCTGCCGCGCTGAGCGGGCGCGGCGGTCCGGAGTCCGCGTTGGCGGTGCTCGAAGCGCTTGAGCACCGCGCTGCCTGGTGCCGTTTCGGGCTGTAGCTCCGCGGCGATAACACTGAGCGATAACACTGGGCGATAACACTGGGCGATAACACTGGGCGATAACACTGGGCGATAACACTGGGCGATCACGCTGAGCACCGGGTCCGGACCAGGGGTGCGCACCGATCCGCCAACTGTGGACAGCGAAACCGGCCATGTGCGGGATTGCTGGTCCTGGGTTGGTGGGGGCACACTAGATCGGCAGAAAGGCGGTCGATGAGCGGCAACGACGACAACCCGGGTCTGGTCGTGCTCGCCGTGGACGACGAGCCGGGTCCGTTGTCCATGCTGGTCGAGGTGCTCGAAGCCGAGCCGCGGATCAGCACCGTGCTGACCGCCTCGAACGCCACCGAGGCATTGTCGGTCTTGCGGCCCGACAACCGGACCAGCAACGGCACGTCGCATCCGCAGATCGACGTCGTGTTCCTGGACATCCGGATGCCCGGGTTGGACGGGCTTGAGCTGGCCCGCCTGCTTGCCGCGATTCCCAACCCGCCGGTGGTGGTGTTCGCCACCGCCTACGATGAAAAGGCTCTGGACGCCTTCGAGATCGGCGCGGCCGACTACCTGATGAAGCCGGTGAGCCGGGAGCGACTGGCCAATACCATGCGGCGAATCGTGGCGTCCCGACGTGACGCGTCCGCCCCGGGACCGGAGCCGGGCAGCGAGGACGAGGTCATCCCGGTGGAGCTCGCCGGTACCACCAAGCTGGTGCCCCGTTCGTCGGTCCGCTGGGTGGAGGCGCATGGGGACTATGCGCGGCTGCACACCGGCGAGGGCACCAGCCACCTGGTCCGGATCCCGCTTTCCCAGTTGGAGGATCGCTGGTCGGACGCCGGGTTCGTGCGGATCCACCGTTCCTTCCTGGTCGCTCTGCCGCTGGTCACCGAGCTGCGCATGTCGTCGTCGGGTTACGTCGTGCGGGTCGGCAACGGAGGCGACGCCACCGAGTTACCGGTCAGCCGAAGGCACACTCGAGAGCTGAAGGACCGTTTGGTCCGTGCGGCCAAACAGGGCTGGACCTCTCGAGCAGCCCCGATGAACCCCGATGAGTTGCAATGAGTTCCCACCCCCCGGCGATGAGTCCCGATGAGTCCCGATGAGCTCTGAAGCGGTGGGTCCGGACGACGACCCGTGGGAGGTTCTGACGCGGGCGGCCCGGGACGCGGAGGCGCAGGAAAAGGCACGGGAGGCCAACGGCTACCCGCTCGCCGCCAAGGTCAAGCTCAACGGCAAGCGGGAAAGGATCGTGCTCGCCAAGCGGAGCAGTGGTCGCCGGGTGGTGCGAACACTTGCCGAGTTGGAGGATCAGACCAGAGTCGGAGAGGTGCTGGTCAGCCAGCTGGTGAGGGTGCAGCTGATCTTGTCGATCCGGCTGATGCTGCTCACCGTGGTGGTGCTCGCGGGCATCCCGTTGCTGTTCCTGATGCCGTCGATGGGTTCCATCAGCGTCCTGGGCCTGCGGCTGCCGTGGTTACTGCTGGGTTTCGTGGTCTACCCGTTCTTCGTCGCGGTGGCCTGGTCCTACAACCGCAGCGCCGACCGTAACGAGCAGGCATTCGCCGAGATGGTCGAGAACTGAACGCCGGTATGCCCGGGCAGGCTGAGGTCTACGTCACCGTCGTTGCGATGGTCGTGGTTGCCGCGGCGACGATGTTCACTGGGTTCTACGGGGCAAAGGTCAGGTCGACGTCGGACTTCCTGGTCGCGTCCCGAGCGTTGGGGCCACGCTGGAATGCCGCGGCGATCTCCGGCGAGTACCTGTCCGCGGCCTCATTTCTGGGGATCGCCGGTCTGGTGCTCAAGGGTGGCGTCGATGCGCTGTGGTACCCGGTCGGGTTCACCGCGGGGTACGTCGCACTGCTGCTTTTCGTGGCGGCGCCACTGCGCAGGTCTGGTGCCTACACGCTTCCCGACTTCGCCGAGGCACGGTTGGGCTCGGTCGGGCTGCGCGGGGTCTGCACCA
>JBOHFC010000147.1:0-2431 GCA_050701375.1 Pseudonocardiaceae bacterium | reverse complement strand
ACCTCAGGTCAACAGCCTCGCGGGTCAGTTCCTCGCCGAGCGCGAGCGACCGGCTGGACCGCCTCCCTCACGACCCACCACCAGCGCCGTCCCCCGGCACGGCCGTTCGACACCAGCCACCTAGGCCGCCTAGCCGAACCAGGCTGCGGCGGCGCGCAGCGGGGCGAGCCGGCCCCGGACCGGCACCGTCCACAGCGGGTGCCCGCGCAACCCCCACTGTCCCAGCAGCGCGTCGGCGGCGAGGAAGCCGCTGGTCGCTGCGCGTTCCATCAGCGCAACCGGGAGGTCGACGCGGGTCAGATCCCCGGCGAGCACCACGTTCGGATCGGGTGTGGTGACAGTGGGCCGATCGGCGAAGGTGCCTGGTGCGAACAGTGGGCAGTCGGCCCGTGTTTCGTGGCGCTCGTCGATGATCGTGGCACCGGCCGTCTCCGGGTAGACCCGGTGCAGCTCGTCGACGAGCCGGCGCTTGGCTTGATGGGGGTCTTCGGTCAGCGCGTATGCATGTAGTTCCACCACTGAACCCCCGGTGCGCCGGGCCCAGCGGGCCGCCTCTCCCTCGAATCGTTCCAGCACACTGACGTTGTCCAGCGGCCCGAACCCGCTGGTGCCGAGGAACCCGGGCCGGTCGGGGCGCACCGGGTGGTCCAGCCACAGCCTGGACACCAGGAACGGCGGGGCGGTGCGCAACCGTGCGATGCGCGCCCGCCAGGGCACTTCGCCGAGCTCGGGTGAGGCAGCGAGCAGTGCCTGCAATCCGGTGACATCGGCGGCGAGCACCACGGCGTCGACCTCCGCGCCCTCCCCGCCGGCATGGACGGAGAAGCGACGCTCGCGCCCCGGGGTCACCTGCTCGACGGCCACTCCCGCACGCACCGGCACCCCGAGTTCGGCCAGGTAAGCTCCCATCGGATCCCACAGTGCCTGCGGGAACGGTTCGGGGGTCACGTCGAACACCAGGCCCTCGGCCGAGCCCAGGAAGTAGATGTGGAACATCGTGGCCAGCTCGGCCGCCGACAGCTCCCGGGGATCGGCGAAGAAGCTGCGGGAGAACACCGAGAACGCCAGGTGCCGGGCCGCGTCCGGGAAGCGCACCCGCTCCAGAAACGTCATCGCGTCCTGATCGTCCAACCGCCGGTAGACCTCTGGCACCGACACGTCGACCAGCGGCAGCGCGGCCACCGGATCGATCCGGGTGACCAGGTCCCGCCATCGGAAAGTGGGGCTCAACAGCGCGAAGGCCAGCGCGTTCCACGGTGGCGTACGCGGCAGACCCTGGAAGGTGTCACGATGGCCGTCGGCGTCGATCAGCGGGTAGTCCGCCATCGGCACCAGCGCCCGTTCCAGCGGATCGGCCCGGCGCAGCAGCGCCCGCAGGTTGTAGTACTGCCGGAAGAAGGCATGAAACCCGCGGCTCATCGTGGTCGGGGATCCATCGGCCAGCCTGATCGGCCAGCCGCGCAGCCGGCCGCCGAGCTGCGGCTCCCGCTCCACCAGCTGCACTTGCACGCCGCGCTCGGCCAGCGCTACGGCTGCGGCGATGCCGGCGATCCCACCGCCGACGACGGCGACCCGGGGAGGTTGCCCCTCAGGTCGCGGCCGACCAGCCCGTGGCGGGTGGAGTACGGCCCGGCGGTCCCGGCCCGGCCGTTGCCCGTTGCCCCTGCGTTCGGCCGCTGACGTCACGCCGGCCGCCGGGCTACGACGGTGTGCACGATGCCGCGTTCCCAACCCCGCATCGTGTCGATCCGGACGTCGACCAGGCCGTGCCCGCGCAACCGCGCCGCGAGTGCGTCGACGGTGTCGAAACGCAGCACACTGCGCCACAGGTACCGGTAGAGCCCGGCCCGACCGGTGACCACCTTCCCGGCTGGGATGATCACGCTCCAGCACACCGCGGTCCAGATAGCCGCGCTTCGCCGCCGACCGTCCAGCGCGTAGTCGTGTACCGCCAGCGGCGCTCCCGGCGCCAGCTGATCGCACAGTCCGGCCAGTACCGGGTCCGGGTCGGGCAGGTTACGTACCAGGTACGCGGCGAAGATCCCGTCGAACGGCCCCTGCACCCTGGCCTCGGCGAGCTCCTCGGCCCGGGCGTGCACGAACGACACCCGCGCCTGCCAGTCGGCCTGCCGGGCCTTGGCGAGCATGCCGGCCGATGCGTCCACCGCGGTGATCCTGGCCTGGGGCGCGGCCGCGAGCAGCGCCAAAGTCGACGCCCCGGTGCCGCAACCCAGGTCCAGCAGGTGCAACCCGGCACCGTTGCCCGGAATCTGCATCCGATGGGCGGAGCGGGACAGGTTGCTGTAGTAGCCCGGGCTCGCGCCGACCAGCCGGTCATAGCTGGCCGCGGCAGCATCGAACTCACTCGTTACGTCGATCGTCACAAGAGCAGCCTACGGCTGCACCCGTGAGTGGCGATGCGAGTCATGAC
>JBOHFC010000146.1:0-3580 GCA_050701375.1 Pseudonocardiaceae bacterium | reverse complement strand
GCGCTGAGCACGTGGCCCAGGTGCTTCGGGTCACCCATCTCGAAGGAGAACCGGCTGACCGCCACCCGGTCTCGGGTAGTGGTGACCGAGGCGGACAGAATATTCACCCGACCGTCCGCGAGCACCTTGGTGACATCGGACAGCAGGCGGTGCCGGTCCAGCGCCTCCACCTGGATCCCGACCAGGAACACCGACGAAGA
Source organism: Pseudonocardiaceae bacterium (assembly GCA_050701375.1). Taxonomy (GTDB): domain Bacteria; phylum Actinomycetota; class Actinomycetes; order Mycobacteriales; family Pseudonocardiaceae. The sequence continues at coordinate 3,380 of JBOHFC010000146.1, read as the reverse complement.
CGAAGGCGCCCATTCCACGTCGACAAGCCGCTCGGGCTGCGCCCGGAGCGACTCGGCGTTGGTGCAATCGGTGCGGTGCACGCTGACCCCGCCACCCCGGGTGACAAAACCGAGGATCTCGTCACCCGGCACCGGAGTGCAGCACCGGGCGAGCTTGGCGTAGATGTCGGCGGCGCCACTGACCCGCACGCCGGAATCGGTGGTCGGTCGACGGCGCTGGACTGTGGACGGAGTGGCCCGATCGGCCAGTACCTCCTCGGCACCGTCCTCACCGCCCAGCAGCGCAACCAGGCGTTGCACCACATGACGGGGCGAGGCGTGGTGCTCGCCGACAGCGGCGTACAGGGCGCTGACGTCGGGATAACGCAGCTCTCGGGACACCGCCACCATCGACTCGGCAGAAACCAGCCGTTGCACCGGTAGCCCGACCCGGCGTAGTTCCTTGGCGATGGCGGTCTTGCCAGTCTCGATGGCCTCCTCGCGACGCTCCTTGGCATACCATTGCCTGATCTTGGCCCGGGCCCGGGGTGAGGCGACGAAGGAAAGCCAGTCCCGGCTGGGACCGCCGCCCTCGGCCTTCGAGGTGAAGATCTCGACGACCTCGCCGTTCTCCAGCTTCCGCTCTAGAGCGACGAGCTGGCCGTTGAGCCGCGCGCCGATGCAACGATTACCGACCTCGGTATGCACCGCGTAGGCGAAATCAACCGGCGTGGAGCCGGTGGGCAGCGTGATCACCTCGCCCTTGGGTGTAAAGACGAAGATCTCTCGGGTGGCCAGGTCATACCGCAGCGACTCGAGGAACTCACTGGGGTCGGCGGCCTCACGCTGCCAGTCCAGTAGCTGACGCATCCAGGCCATTTCGTCGATATCAACGGCTCCGTTATGGGTGGCGCCGTTGTGGGTGCCGTGGGTCTCCTTGTACCGCCAGTGCGCGGCAATGCCGTACTCCGCGGTGCGGTGCATGTCGCGGGTGCGGATCTGCACCTCCAGCGGTTTGCCGTCCGGACCGATCACCGTGGTGTGCAGCGACTGGTAGACCCCGAATCGGGGCTGAGCGACGTAGTCCTTGAATCGACCCGGCATCGGCTGCCACACCGAGTGCACGACCCCGATCGCGGCGTAGCAGTCCCGTACGTCCTCAACCATGATCCGCACCCCGACTAGGTCGTGGATGTCATCGAAATCGCGGCCGCGCACGATCATCTTCTGATAGATCGAGTAATAGTGCTTGGGCCTGCCCTCAACGGCGGCGGTAATCCGTGACCCGGTCAGCTGTGCAGACACCTCGTTGATCACGGCCCGCAGGTAGGTGTCGCGAGACGGCGCCCGGTTGGCCACCAACCGTACAATCTCGTCGTATTTTTTCGGATGCAGGATCGCGAAAGAAAGGTCCTCTAGCTCCCACTTGATGGTAGCCATGCCCAGCCGGTGTGCCAGCGGGGCGAAAACCTCGAGGGTCTCCCGGGCCTTGCGCGCCTGCTGCTCCGGTGGCAGGAAGCGCATGGTGCGCATGTTGTGCAACCGGTCCGCTAGTTTGATCACCAGCACGCGGGGATCGCGGGCCATGGCGATAACCATTTTACGAATGGTCTCGGCCTCGGCGGCGGCGCCTAGCGCGACTTTGTCCAGCTTGGTGACACCGTCGACGAGGTGAGCGACCACCTCACCGAAGTCCTCCGAGAGGCGGGCCAACGAGTAGTCGGTGTCCTCCACCGTGTCGTGGAGCAGCGCGGCCACCAGCGTGGTGGTGTCCATCCCCAGCTCGGCCAGGATTGTCGAGACCGCCAATGGATGGGTGATGTAGGGATCGCCGGACTTGCGCTTCTGGTGAGAATGCTTGTCCGCCGCGACATCGTAGGCTCGCTGCAGCAGTGCGAGGTCGGCCTTGGGGTGCAGCTCCCGATGCACCGCGGCGAGCGGTTCAAGCACCTGCCTGACCGGGCCGGGCCGCTGCGCGGTGATCCGCCGCGCAAGCCTGGCCCGAACCCGTCGGGTCGCCGACGGTAGCCGCTGCGAATCCGGAGCGGCGGTCACGTCAGCCGTGGCTGCATCGGCACGCTGCAGGTCCTGGCTCACAGCGCACACTCCCGCCACGTTATGACCAACAAGTTCTCAGCGTACCGCCGGGTTTACCCATCCGAATCCCAAGGACCCCGCGCGCCCCTGATGTTCCCGAACTCAACAGTAGGGCTGCGCAAGGTCAACCAGAGTGCTCTGCTGTTGGTTTCCGGAGGCATAGAGTACTCGGTCAGACTGACAGCAGGACGTGCAGCGAACGACCGGCTAGGCGATCACGGCCGGCCAACGAAGCGATCTCCAGCAGCATCGCGAGGCCACTGACCGTGCTCCCGGCCCGCTCCACCAGCGCGCAGGTCGCTGCTGCGGTGCCCCCGGTGGCGAGTACGTCGTCGACAACCAACGCCCGCTGACCTGGCCGCAGGACGCCGTCAGCCAGTTCCAGCGACGCCTCGCCATACTCCAGGGCGTAACCCTCCCGGTCGCAGACCACGGGCAATTTGCCCGGTTTGCGCACTCCGACCACGCCAACGCCCAGAGCGTAGGCGGCTGCGGCGCCGAGCAGGAACCCACGGGCCTCTATCCCGATCACCACGTCGACCTGTTGGGCGGGCGCGATCAACGCGTCCACCGCCGCTGGAAACGCAGTAGCATCGGCGAAGACCGGTGCCAGGTCCCGGAAGAGCACACCAGGTTGTGGGAAGTTCGGGACTTCGCGAATCAATGATACGAGCAGGACTGCCAGGTCGTCCATGCTCGGCCGGATAAGCACTATAGATATTTTACCGACCCGAGCCTTGATGCCCGGAAGGCTGCGAGTTCTGATGTCCGGAGGACCCTGAGTTTTGATGTCCGGAGAATCCCGAATTTCCGCGCCCGGAGGACTCCGAGTCTCCGTACCCACGGTTCGTTGCGTAATGCATCTTACCGGTGGCCGGGCCGGACGGTGTATCTTTCCAGCCCTGCGAATCAGTCCTGATTCCAACGCCCCTCGGGGTCTGAACACCCTGACGAGCTTGGATCTTTTTCCGGGCCGGAATCGACTTGGTTACCTGAATCGGTGTCGAAAGCTGGACCGGCACCTTGACCGGCACCGCGAGCTGGACCGGCACCTTGACCGGCATCGACAATGACGCCGGGATCACCTGCGACGGATCTAATGTCGTCCCGTCCGAACCGGCCGTCGGCTGCTCCGGGTTCATCGCCGAGCAGGATCCGTGATCAATCAGCTCCTGGGCGCACGCCGGTGTGAATGTGGAGTCGCCGGCCGCGAAATGGCTCGAAGTGGAGTGGCTCTGCCCGCCTCGGTCCGGGTCGGCGGAACCCTGAGTCACCGCATCCGCAATGGGATGCCGATATGGCAC
>JBOHFC010000145.1:0-5872 GCA_050701375.1 Pseudonocardiaceae bacterium | reverse complement strand
CAAGAGGACGATGAAAGCGAGAGGACAACGCTGCGATGGTCGACCCTCCAAGGGCTCGCCGGCTCGCCAAACGAATCGCCAAGATCGTCGCGTCCGGCTTGGAACACGAAGTCAAAGATCCGCGGCTGACGATGGTGACGATTCCTGATGCGAAGGTCACCGGAGACCTCCGGGACGCGACGGGCTACTACACGGTGCTCGGACAGACCGTCGATACACCGCCAGATACCGCCGGGGCAGCCGCCGCGCTGGCGAGTGCCACCGGAGTGTTGCGGAGCCTGGTTGGCCGTCGCACAGGTGTCCGGTTCACTCCCACTCTGACTTTCCGCTGCGACGAGCTGCCGGACGGGGTGCGGCGGATCGACGAGTTGCTGGCCCAGGCGCACGATGCGGATGCGAAGGTCGCCCGCATTGCGGCGGATGCGTCGCCCGCCGGTGAACCCGATCCGTACCGCCCACCGCGGGACATCACCGCAGACGATGACTGACCGCCGCCGCGACCGGGATCTGTGGGACCTGGAGCTGGCGGCCGCCACGGAGCTCGTCGCCCGCGCGAGCGACATCACCCTGGTTGCCCACGTGCAACCCGACGCCGACTCGCTGGGTAGTGCGCTGGCTCTGGGCATGGCCCTTCGCCACCGCGGCGCCACCGTGCGGGTGACCTTCGGTGAGCCGGGACAGCCGCCGCAGTCGCTGCGGGCACTGGACGGGGCCGATCTCATCGTGTCGCCGGACCAGGTCCCGGCGCAGCCAGAGCTGCTTGTCGCCGTGGACACGGCGAGCCGTGACCGGCTCGGCTGCCTCGCGGATCGGGTGGATACCGCCGATGCCGTACTCGTGATCGACCACCACGCCACCAACGGCCGGTTCGGTACGCACAATCTGGTGGACGCTGGCGCGGAGGCGACCGCGGTGCTCGTGCTCGAGCTGCTCGACGCGCTCGACGTCGAGCTGGATGAGCCGATCGCGCGCTGCCTCTACGCCGGTCTGGTCACCGACACCAGCTGCTTTCGCCGCGCCGACCCCGGTACCCACGCGATCGCTGCCCGGCTGCTGGCCGCAGGCGTCGATCCCAACGCCACTACCCGGGCACTGCTGGACACCCATCCCTTCGGCTGGTTGGCCATGCTGGGGGCGGTTCTCGGTCGCGCCCGGTTCGAGCCCGCATCGGCCCAGGGTCTCGGACTGGTGTACACCACAGTGCGGCGAGCCGACGCGGCAGGATTGCGCAGCGAGGAGATCGAGAGCGTGGTGGACCTCGTGCGGACCACCGCCGAGGCCGAGGTCGCCGTGGTGCTCAAGGAAGCCGGCCCGAACCGGTGGGCGGTGTCGCTGCGCGCCAAGCAGCGCCTCGACGTCTCCGCCGCCGCGACGGCGCTCGGCGGTGGCGGCCACCGCCTCGCTGCCGGTTTCAGTGCTGAGGGCACCTCCGAGGACGTCCTGGACGCGTTACGCACCGCCCTGCACCACGCCCCCCGGTCTGACCTCGTGAGCACGACGCACCATCGACGTCCCACCGCTGAAGTTCGGTAAGGTCAACTGCCCGCTACCGTCGCCACACCGCCACCGCCTCGAAGCACTGGGAGAGTGTCATGGGTATCGCTCCGGAGTTTCCGGCGACCGCTACGGGTTACGAGTCGGTGCTGTCGGCCGTCATCGAGCGATCGGTCAGCCCGCAAGCCGCCGAGATCGACCGCAGCGGGGCTTTTCCGCGCGACGGCGTGCAGGCTCTCGGGGAGGCCGGGCTGCTCGGCCTGCTCAGCGCGCGAAACGTCGGGGGAGGTGGTGAGTCACTCGCGGCAGCCGCAGGCGTCATCGAGGCGCTGAGTGCCAGGTGCGCCTCGACAGCCACAGTGGTGTTGATGCACTACGCGGCCGTCGCCGTCATCGAAGCTCACGGGCCGCAGGACATCCGTCGCCTAATCGCCCGGGGTGATCATCTGAGCAGCTTGGCGTTCTCCGAGGTCGGCTCGCGCAGCCACTTCTGGGCGCCGGTGAGTACGGCCAAGGCCGGCGAAGCAGGCGGCGAGGAAGACGGCGAGGAAGACACTGTCGAACTCGACGCCCGCAAGAGCTGGGTGACCTCGGCCGGCCACGCCGACAGCTACGTATGGTCGAGCCGGCCGCTGGCTCGCCAGAAAAAGGCTGCGGGAGGTGCCATGACCCTGTGGCTGGTACCCAGCAAGGCGGTCGGGTTGCGAGTGGGAGCTAAGTTCGACGGGCTGGGTCTGCGCGGCAACGCCTCCAGCCCGGTATCCGGGGCGGGTGTGGTGGTGCCGGCGGGAGCTCGGCTCGGGGACGACGGAGCGGGGTTGGACATCGCGATGGCTACTGCGTTGCCCACCTTCCTGGTGCTCAACGCGGCACTCTCACTGGGGATCATGGAGGCGCTGGTTGCCGAAGCCGGCGCACATCTGGCTCGCAGCCGGCTGCAGCACCTCGACCAGACCCTGGCCGAGCAACCGGTTCCCCGGGCGGCACTAGCCCGGCTGCGGATCCGGACCGACGGCGTCCGAGCGTTCCTACGGGACACCCTGGCGGCCATCGGCACCGGGCGCGACGATGCGACCCTTCGGGTGCTGGAGGTCAAGGCGGTCGCGGCGGAGGCGGCAGCCGAGGTCGCAGACGGGGCGCTGCGGCTGTGCGGTGGAGCCGCGTTTCGCAAGGAGCTCGGTATTGAACGGTTGTTCCGCGACGCGCTCGCGGCCCGCGTGATGGCGCCCACCACCGAGACATTGCACGACTTGGTCGGCCGGACCTGCCTGGGGCTGCCGCTGTTCGACCCACCGCGTGCGTGACAACGTGGCCAACGCCGGCCCTGTCATGACTTCCGCGTTGGCGCCCGGTGGTCTGCTGGTGGTGGACAAGCCGGCCGGGATGACGTCACATGACGTCGTCGCCCGGCTGCGCCGGTTGCTGGGCACCCGGCGGATCGGGCACGCCGGCACGCTAGACCCGATGGCCACCGGCGTGCTCGTCTGCGGTGTGCAGCGCGCCACCAAGCTGCTGGGGCATCTCCCGCTGGAACCCAAGGTCTACCGCGCCACGGTGCGGCTCGGCATGTCCACCAGCACCGACGACGCTGAAGGCGAGCGCGTCTATGGCACCGACGCCGCGGCGGTTGCCGAACCGGAGATCCTCGCGGGTATCGAGGATCTCCGCGGAGCCATCGAGCAGGTGCCCAGCACGGTGAGCGCGGTCAAGGTCGGCGGCAAGCGGGCCTACACGCTGGCTCGGGCCGGGGAGCCGGTGCCGTTGAGCGCCCGTCCGGTGACGGTGTCCCGGTTCGAGCTCCTCGGCGTGCGCCGCGGCGACGCGGTGACCGACCTCGACGTGGTGGTGGAATGCAGCGGCGGAACCTACGTCCGGGCACTGGCCAGGGACCTCGGGGCTGCGTTGGCTGTCGGGGGACACCTCACCGTGCTGCGCCGCATCCGGGTGGGCCCCTACGGCCTGGACGTCGCGCGCACGCTGGAGGAGCTGGCGGCGCAACCGCGGCTGTGGGCGGAACTCGACGACGTGGTGGCCACCGCGTTCGACCATCGCATCGTGGGCTCCGAGCAGGCCCGGGTATTGGCTCATGGTGGATCCTTGCCGGCGGTCGGGCTGGCCGCAACGCACGCCGCGATCGACTCACACGGGCACGCCATCGCGCTGCTCACCGAGCGTGACGGGCTAGCCCGGCCGGTCCTGGTGCTGCGTCCAGCGGGTGACTGAGCCCGCGGCACTGAGCCCGCGGCACTGGGTCCGGTGGCACTGGGTCCGATGACACCGGGTCCGGTTAATCTCAGACCTTGTGCAGCGCTGGCGTGCAATTGAGGCCATTCCCAATGGATGGGGCCGCAGCGTGGTCACCATCGGAGTGTTCGACGGGATGCATCGCGGTCATGCCCAGCTGGTGGGCCACGCGGTGCGGCGGGCCCGCGAGATGGGTGTTCCCAGCGTTCTGATGACGTTTGACCCGCACCCCTCCGAGGTGGTCCGGCCTGGCAGCCACCCAGCGCAGTTGACGACCCTTCGCCGCCGGGCCGAGCTGGTCGAACAGCTCGGGGTCGAGGTGTTCTTCGTGCTTCCCTTCACGGTCGAGCTATCCCGGATGCTGGCCGACGAGTTCGTCCACGCGGTGCTCGTCGAGCGCCTGCACGTGGCAGAGGTCGTGGTCGGTGACAACTTCACCTTCGGGCACAAGGCGGCCGGCGACATCAAGCTGCTGCGGTCCCTGGGTCGTCGGTTCGGCTTCACCGCTGAAGGCGTGGGGCTGCTTTCCCAGGGCGAGCTGACCTTCTCCTCCACCTACATCCGCTCGTGCATCGACGCCGGTGACGTGGTGGCCGCGGACACCGCTCTGGGTCGGCCGCACCGGGTGGAGGGCATCGTCGTCCGCGGCGATCAGCGTGGCCGTAGCCTGGGTTACCCGACGGCGAACCTGTCAACGCCGCGGCACGCCGCGATCCCCGCAGACGGGGTGTACGCGTGCCGTTTCGCACACCGCGGCCGGGAGTTTGCGGCAGCAGTGTCGATCGGGACGAACCCGACCTTCTCCGGACGCGAACGTCGAGTGGAGGCATTTGTCCTGGATCTCGACGAGGACTTCTACGGCGAGCGGGTGGCGCTGGACTTCGTCGAGCGGCTGCGCGGCATGTGCCGCTTCGACACGCCCGAAGAGCTTGTCGCCCAGATCGACGATGACGTGGCGCGCACCCGCAAGGTGCTCGACCGGCCTGGCGTGGAAGGGGTGACCGGTGGATGACCAGCCTGCCGTCACGCGCAACGTCGCCCTGCAGCGGGAGTGGTACGGCGAGCCGCTGGGCGATCGAGTGCGGCGACTCGTGGTCGCCTTCGATGTTTCCCAGGCGCAGTTGGCCGAGGTCCTCGGGCTGAGCGCGCCGATGCTCAGCCAGCTGATGAGCGGTCGCCGAGCGAAGATCGGCAATCCCGCCGTGCTGGCCCGAATGGTGATGTTGGAGCGCCGAGTGCTCACCCTCGAGGTTGCTTCCGGTGACCCGAGTGCGATCCGGGCTGCGCTGGAGCAGGTGCGCGCCTCCCGGCCCACCGTCAGTCGACCCACCGCCGGCAAGCACGGTGACGAGGTGCTTGTCCCGGCGCTGCGAGCGGTGGCTGATCCGGCCGAGCTGGCCGCTGCGGCCGGTCTGCTGCAGGACCGGTTCCCGGTGCTCGCCGCATTGCTTCGACGCGCCGCCGGCCCAGGCCAGGAAATCGACGCCGAGGGGTGAGCTGGTAACCTGCCCAGGGGTCCGGCTGCGGTCCGTGGTGGTCGGCTCGGTGAGTTATTCCACGCGTAGTTCGTGGCCCGCACGGTACAAGATGACAGGAGAAGATTAAGTGGCGCTGTCCACCGCACAGAAGACTGAGATCCTGGCCGAATACGGGCTACGCGGGGGGGACACCGGGTCCCCTGAGGCTCAGGTCGCCTTGCTGACCAAGCGCATCATGGACCTTACCGAGCACCTCAAGCTGCATAAGCACGACCATCACTCCCGGCGCGGCCTGCTCCTCATGGTCGGCCGCCGCCGCAACCTGCTCAACTACCTCGCCAAGGTCGACATCGCGCGCTACCGATCCCTGATCGAGCGCCTCGGCCTACGCCGCTGACCCAAGGGTTGCTGACCTTTGAGCCAGCACTGAATACACAACCACACATCGCCGCACGAGCCGCCACGTCACCGTCGTCGGGACCGTCGTCGCCCGGTCCTCGGTAGTGGCTCCCGGGAGCATGTCGCGTGCTCCGGGGGCTTCGATCGAAGACCGGCCAGCCGTCCTCGTCCCCCGCCGATGGTTCCACCACCGGTATGCGCGGCGAGGAGGAGAAGAATTGACCGACTCCACTACCACCACTATCCAGACGGTGCAC
>JBOHFC010000144.1:0-4669 GCA_050701375.1 Pseudonocardiaceae bacterium | reverse complement strand
CGCATCGCCCAACGCCTACTGGCCCTCGCTGCCGGAATCTGGCACAACTGGACCACCAACATCACCAGCAAACGATCACTGACCGCCTACGACCACTAACACCAACTTCACGGAATCACTCATCTAGGTCGGACAGGCTCACCCCGTCCGGTGGACCGGTTCTGCCGAGCAGGTCTGTCGAATCCTCCGCGGGTGGCGCCACGGCGCCCTGGTTCGCGGAACGCGAAAGCCCGTCACGGTGCTGCTTACGCACGGTGACGGCGCATCGAGCCAGGTCCGGGCCGATCGAGTTGGCCTCTAACTCAACGACCGATCGGCGCTCGCCCTGTTCGGTGGTCCACTCCCGGGTGCGCAGTTTTCCTCTGACGATCACCGGGTCGCCTTTGACTAACGAGGCGGCGTTCTCGGCGAGCCTCCGCCAACAGCTTACCGACAGGTACAAGCTTTCTCCATCCACCCAAGACTCTGACGCCTTGTCAAACCGACGCTCGTTACAGGCGACCCGGAAATTGAGTACGAGCGCCGCGTCGGGACCAACCCGGCGCGGCCGCATGTCACTGACCAACGTTCCGACCACAGTTACCGGTGTCTCTCTCATGATCACATGCCCTCCTGCAGCTGTCCCGCCTCCGCGGCGGGATGCCGGCCCCTCGGCCGGCGACACTCAGGCTGCGTGACGAGCAACACCGTCGGGTAGGAGATCATGATCGACATGTGGATGGCCGAGGTGGTGTGCACAACCGTCCTGACATATCGGGACGAAGCCCACTGTTGTCGGGACTTCGTGCTAGCGCATGGTGCTTGAGCCCGCAGGATGCGTCGACCAGCTAAGTGCGAGTAGGCAGCCGGCCGTCGCTAGGCTTCTCGCTGACGCCCACCGGCGTCCGGCCCCCGTAGCTCAGCCGGATAGAGCAAGCGACTTCTAATCGCTAGGCCGCAGGTTCGAGTCCTGCCGGGGGCGCTAGCTGCACAAACAGATGCTATGGTCTGAGCACACCGTTTGTAAAGCTAGAGATTGGACCACTTGCGATGGATGCGACGGCGCCTCCTCGACCCGCCACAGTGGACGTCGGGGATCTCGCCGAGCTGTTGCCCGACTGGCGCCGCCACCTGCGTGCCGCCAACCGGGCCGCGTCCACCGTGCGCCGCTACGAGAAGGACGCCCGGGCGTTCCTCGCCTTCCTGACTGCCAACGGCATGCCCACCCGCGCCGAGGCGATCACCCGCGAGCACTTGGAGCACTTCCTCGCCGATGAACAGTCCCGGCCGCGCCGCCGCGCCCGGGGCGATGCCGACACGATCGCCCCGGCCACCGTCGCCGGTACCTACCGGTCGCTTCAGCAGCTCTGGCGGTGGCTGGTCGACGAGGGCGAGGCGACCGCCAACCCGTTCGACCGGATGAAGCCGCCGCACGTGCCGGAGCAGCCCGTAGCGGTGCTCTCCGACGAGCAGCTCTCCGCGCTGCTCGCCACCTGCAAGGGCCCGGACTTCACCGAGCGCCGCGACACAGCGTTGATCCGTCTCCTGATAGATACCGGCATCCGCTCCTCCGAGCTGCTCGGGCTCGCCGTGGCCGATCTGGATTTCGAGCAGGACGTGGCACTGGTGCTCGGCAAGGGCGGCAGGGGTCGGGCCGTCCCCTTCGGCAACCGCACCGGGGAGGCCCTGCGGCGCTACCTACGCCTGCGAGCCCGCCACCCGCACGCCCGTGAGGCTGCGCTGTGGTTAGGCACCCGCGGACCCCTCGCACCGGCCGGACTCCGACAGGTGCTCAACCGCCGCGCCGGGGTCGCGGGGATCGGTCACGTGCACCCGCATCAGTTCCGTCACACCATGGCGCACCGGTGGCTCGCGGACGGACAGCAAGAGCAGGACCTGATGCGGCTGGCCGGCTGGCGTTCGCGGCAGATGATCGGCCGGTACGCCGCGTCAGCGGCTGACGAACGGGCCCGCGCCGCGCACCGGCGCGCCGGACTCGGCGACAGGATCTGATCTGGCTCCCGGCGTTGCGGCTGGCCTAAGCATCTGCTGTGCTTGGCTAGCCGCGCTGACACCACTGACGAGGCTTGACCCGCAACGGGCGCCATACGCCGTGGTGTAACTGTCCGGAATGGCTCCTCACGAGCACGGACAGAGGCAGAGTCGGGAGAGGCATGCGGGCGCAAGGCCCACGCCTCCCACCCCGGCGGGCGACGCAAGGTCGACGCCCTGTCGAGCGACCTAGGCACCCCGGTGTCTGGTGCCCGCTCGCGGGCGCTCGATAGCGGGGCCGTCAGTCGAGGACTTCCGATGACTCCGCAAGATCGCATCCTCCGTGCGCGAATCGGTGCTCACGCCCGATGGGCCCGGACCACCGACCCGACCGCCGCCACCGCCCCAGCTCGCCGAGGCTTCGACGCCCGCTTCGAGCTGGAAGTGGACCCGGACGGCACCCTGCCGCCGGCCGAGCGGGAGCGCCGTGCCCAACACGCCCGCAAGGCCTACTTCACCCGGCTCGCGCTGCGTTCCGCCCAGTCCCGCCGCAAAGCCAAGCAGTCGCGCGACCTCATGCCCGAACCGGAGGCGACTCCGGCATGACGAAGCCGCCCCTCACCGAGTCTGACGGGCGGCTTCGTTGGTCGTTTCCCGCAACGGATCGACGGCCCGATGATAACCCGCGGCCGGACATTTCCGCCGAGCTACGACGACGCCGTGTCGCCGCCGCGCGCTGCGAGCCACTGCCTGATGGTCGCAGGGACCCCGCAGACCCGATAGACGAACCGCTGTCCGACGCCGAGCTGGACGCCTGGCGCGCGGCATGGCGGCACTTGCACCGAGCTGGCCTGGGCGCGATCATCCCGACGCGAGTTCTGGCCGCCGCTGCTCGCCGGGGCGGTGACGCGGCGTGAGCACCGCCACCGCACCCGTCCGGCATGACGGGTTCACCGAAGCATCCGTTCGTGGAGCGTCTCGTGTCCGACAGCTCACGCTGGCCGCCCGGTTGCTGCACGAAGGTCACCTGCCGGAAATGGGGTGGGTTGCGGTGCAGCTGCTCGACTTGCGCGACCTCATTCGGCCACTCGAATCGGGGGGGTGACAGGAATGGGTGTCTATGACTGGGCCCGCGGCCCGCGGGCCGGTGACCAGCGCGCGGGCCGCGGGCCGCACAGGATGTTCACCGATGACCAGGCCATGGAGTTCTGCCGGCCCCACATTGAGGCGCTGCGTGCTGCCCTGGACGGACAGATCAACGCCCGGCTCAACGATGCAGCGAAGGTGATCAGCCACTTCATCCCGGCGTTCTGGTCTGACACGCAAGCCCGGGAGTTCCTATACGAAGCTCTGAGTCACACCGTGTATGACGGGCGGACCTGGAAGGCCGACGCCACCATCGACTCGGCGTTCCACTCAGCGGCGGGCGACTGGGTGGCCGAGAAAGTCGATCCGCGCTCGGGTCCGAGTACCGCCGGCGCCCATGGCGAAGCCGGCCACGGTGAGGCGCCGAGCGGCCCGAGCCGGCTCGGGCAGATCCTGAAGCGCTCAGAACTAGCCACGTTGCCAGCGGTGACGCCGCTCGTAGAAGGCGTGATGTCCTACCCGGCATCGGTGCTGATGGTCGGCGCTACAGGTGTCGGTAAGACCTTCGTTGCGCTGTCTCTCGCGTGTTCCGTGGCCACCGGTCACAACTGGCTAGACCGCAAGGTCACGCGCCGCCGGGTGCTGTTCGTCGTCGGCGAGGGCGCCTACGGCATGGACAAGCGCGTCCGAGCGTGGGAGCAGGCGTGGAACGACGGAGCGCCCGTGCCGGATGACCACATGACCGTGATCGTCAAGCCAGGCAGCCTCAAGGACGCCCCCACCTGGGCGGAACTGGCCGGTTACGCCAGCTCCGGCGGGTACGGCCTGGTCGTGCTCGACACCTTCTCATCGTTGGCGCCCGATGCCGACGAGACCAAGGACGCGGCGCAGATTATGCGCCGGCTGTCGGACCTGTCCGCCACCATCGACGGTTGCGCCGTGTTGGTTCATCACCCGGGGTGGTCGGACTCAGGTCGGGCGCGGGGCGGTTACCAGCTCGAAGCTAACGCCGACGAGGTTCTGATCCTGCGGGCGGTGGCCGAAGGCAGCGACCAGTTCACGATGTCGCGGAAGAAGGTCAAGGACGGCCCGGACGGTGAGGTCCACTGGCTGCGCCGCTCCCCGTCGCACGGCTCGCAGATCATCGAGGGGTCCCGTTCCGACGACGCGTCGATGCCACTTCGGGCACGCATCCTCGCGGTGCTGACTGGTTGCGGCGAGGCCGGCGCGACCGGCCCACAGGTCATGGCTGAGATCGGGGTCGATCCCAAGGCGCGGTCCGCGTTCTACTCGGCACTGCGAAAGCTGATCAACGAGGGTGCCGCCGCCGAGTCCGGGGACGGGACAGCGAAGCGCTACTACGCTCTGACCTGGTAATTCCCACAATGTGGAAGGGAGTCCGATGCCAGTCCGATTCGATCATGTCCAACGCTCTGACCAGCGCAAACGGAGTCCGATAAGATCGAAATCTCGGACAAGTTAGCGTTGCTAACTAGTTTTGCGACCCCCAGAGTCCGATGCCAGTCCGATGAGCTTGGACTGCGTTACCGCTGGTCAGAGCATCGAAGCTCACCCCCAGTCCGATCGCTGTCCGATCCGATCGGACTGGGGG
>JBOHFC010000143.1:0-13924 GCA_050701375.1 Pseudonocardiaceae bacterium | reverse complement strand
CAGTCCATGACGCGGCTACCGCGTCTTCTTCGAGTTCCAACACACCTTGAAGTTGATCACACGGTGGCCGCATCCATGATCACGACACGCCGCCCAGGATCACACACTGCGGCTGCCGTACTAGGTGATGCCCGGCGTGATAACGTTCGCCGCCGCCACCGATCGAGGAGGCGTGGTGTGAGCATCGCTGTCCCCCAGATGATCGCTCTGGTGCGTGAGGCCAAGCAGTGGTCGCAGCATGATCTGGCGCGGGAAGCAGAGCTGTCGCAGGGGTACTTATCCAAGGTAGAGAACGGCCTGCTCGCGTTGAGCGGGGACAAACTTGACAAGGTTGCGGAGGTCCTAGGCTGCCCGGTCGCCCTATTGGTCACCGACGAGTACGTCCGTGGTATCGAGGTCACCTGCTTGCACAACCGCAATCGACGCTCCGAGCTCACCATGGGCGCGGTGAAGAAGATCGCATCGACGACACATCTCACGCGCCTGACCGTCGAGCGGATCCTTGCTGGCCTCGACATCGAGACCAGGGACCTACTCGAGCGCGTAGACGTCAGCGAGTACGGCGATCCAGCTGGCGTGGCCCGCGCACTGCGGGGTGCGGTGGCGCTTGGCGAGGGGTCCGATCCCGAACGTCGTCGAGTTGGTGGAATCCCTCGGCGTGGTGGTGGTGCGCCCGCTGGGGACGAGGGCTCAGGACGCAGTGAGCACGTGGCCGCATCACGCAAGCCATCCCCCACTGACGCTGATCAACTCCGGGTTGTCTCCGGATCGCCAGCGGTTCACCATCATGCACGAATTGGGACATCTGGCTATGCATATGTTCCCCGCCGAGAACCAAGAGAACGAGGCGAATCAATTCGCTTCTGAGTTTCTCACCCCAGCCGCCGAAATCGAGCCGGATCTGCGCGGGCTGACGGCCGGGGACTTTCGGCGGCTGATGGAGTTGAAGTCGCACTGGAAGGTATCGATTGGTATGCTGATCCAACGCGCCAAGGATCTTGGCTGTATAAGCGACAGGCAGTTCAAAGAATTCCGGGTCCGGCTGTCACGCATGGGCTGGCATTCCAGCGAGCCGGTCGACCTTCCCGCCGAAGAGCCCTCTGTCGTCCCGCGCGCCATCGCCATCCACAGATCCGAGCACGGACACACCGACGAACAACTCGCGCAGACCGCTCTGATGACCCTCGAAGCGTTCCGCCGCCACTACCTGCCCGGCAGCACCCGGTCCGGGGCACGCACCGCGCTGCGGCCGGTAACGCCATGATGAGCCAATCCGCCGCATCCGCTCCGAGCCGGGTCACCTCCCTGCGCCCCCTCGAAGGCATGACCACGACATTGTTGGTCCATACGGTTCACCTGCCTGATAAGGGGCAGCCGCGGGCTGGGGTCGACGCAATCCGCGAGCTGCCGCCAGATCTGGACATTGAACCCGACGCCGCCGTTGAACACGCCGGGCATGCCCAGCGCCCCGTGCAGGTCGGGTGGCAGCGATGCCGGCGGCTGCAAGGATTTCGATCGCGCAGCGCCGGCTGCAACGCCGTCTGGGAACCGCCGAAGCATCCACCCTCGCCCCCGTCGGCGACTGGCTCCGCCGCGTCACCGGCTTGTAGCAGCGTCCCGACAGTCGCGCAGCGCCTGCTGGGCCCGGGCAATCTCCCTGGTCTCTTGCATCCGGGTCTTGACGAACACCGTCAACAACACGGTGGTGATGAATGTGCCCGCGATCCGCCGTCCAAGGTGGGTGCACGACCTCAGATGGGGCGCAGGGTGAGATGCACGCCCAGGGCCGCAGCCAGCTGCCCGACGTCTTCAGGGTCGCTGGTGACGACAATGTCGCCGCGGCGTGCCGCAAGCAGGACGACTGCGGCGTCCACCACATCCGTGGTGCCGGCCGCGGCGAGCAGTTCTCCCACCGCGTAGGCGATCTGGCTGGTGAAGTCGACCTTGTCGCAGCCGTGCAAAAACCGCGCGAGTAGAGCCTGCTTGACGCCGTTGCGCCACGCCTGGGCGATCACCGGCGCCGGCACGAGCGGCGGGGCCTTGGCCTCCAGCGCCGCCCGGTGAATGCGCCACATCGTGGCATCGCCTCCTTCAGCGGCGATCAGCGCCCCGGTGTCATAGACCAACCCTGCCATGTCAGGCAGCCCCAGCAGGGACGTCGGGAAGGTCTTCCCCGTAGAACCGGCGAAGTGCGTTCAGCCTGCGTGCTCGCTCGTCCGGTGGCTCGGGCTGCCCGAAACCGAGTCCGGCCAGTTCGCAGCGGGTCGCCTCCATCTCCTCATCCGTGGGAGCACCGTAGGCCGCCTCGTATTCGGCAACCGCTCGCAGACCCTCGTCGACGCGTGCTTGCCCAGTGGCGGCTTTCGACAGCCATGCCGACAGGCTCATGCCTTCGGCCGCTGCCGATCGTTCAGCCAGTGCCGCCGCCTGCTCGTCGAGTGAGATCGTGACTTTGCGTACCGTCATGCCGCCATCGTAGCCTGATGGTCATACCAGCAGTAAGGTAATTCGATCACGTACTCGCATCGGAATTTGACCACCATCAAGATACCCATCCAGTTGCGGGATCGCTTCGCTGCTGCCGCTGAGGTTCGCGCGCACTGCTCGATCAGCTCTCTCACCAAGTAGCCGACGCGGCACTGATGGAGCAGGCCGCGCAGCAGATGCGCCAGCTGCGCGAAGCCGACCCCGAGGCGTGGGATGACTACCTCACCGAAGGTAGCCACTCGGAAACACCAATAGTCGAGCGGCTGGATGCCTGACTGGCGAGGTCTGGCTCGCCGCACTCGACCCTGTCGCCCCGGGCGAACAAGGCGGCACCCGCCCTGTTCTCGTGGTCTCGACCTCCGGTCACCCAAGACCTCCCGAGAACTCAGACGGCCCAGACCCATCCTGTCCTTCCGGCGGAAACCCGGCCCGCCACCCCCACACCTCTGCGAGCGCGGCGTGGCTCAGTTGGTCCCAACACGCCGCTGTGCGATTGTTGCTTCCATGGGCCGGGTCGCGTCGATGCTTGCGCGTCCGGTCTATGGCTATGCCGAGATCGACCGGCTGCTGCGCCTGACGCCAGGTACCGCCAAGCGGTGGATCGACGGTTACGAGCGAACTGGACGGGTCTACGAGCCTGTGGTCCGCCAGGAACGCACCGGCTCACCGTGGGTGACTACCCGTTGGCCTACGCACGGCCGTTCCTCGCCCCGGAGGGTAAGGAGCTGTTGGTGGCGGCGCAGGTCGCAACCCGCGGTGTGGCTGCACCCGCTGCGGCGGCAGGGACAGCCGACGGTAGACAGCATCCGCACCGAAACACTGGCCGAGCTGGTGACCGCCGGCGAGCCGATGCAGTTCGTCGCCGACACTTACGGCCTCACACTCGCCGAGGTCGAGCAGGCTGTGACTTACCAGACGCCTCGCCGACGTGCCGCCTGAGCTACCGGAACCGCGGCCCCGACCGCTCCTCGCCAGAGGTGTAGGAGCCAGGTTCCCCGCCGTACTGCAGTGCGGTCCAGTCCCGCGCCCTGCGAGCCGCCCCGGCGAGTGCGCGGGACTGGACCGCCCAGTCGAGCAGGGCCTGACGTTCGGCTAGTAGCGCAACCGAGCAGCTTCGATCTTCTCACTCGAGGCGCCCGAATCCGCCCATCGAATGGCGCGGTCCGTGGCCCGGCGCCGGGTCGAGGATCGTCTGGTAGGGCTCGCTGGTGCGGATCGCCTCGGCCCCCCGGTCGTAGACCTCCAGGATCAGCCGCTTGGTCCGGAACTCTCCATACTTCGCCTCGTCCTTTCGCCGCACGATCGGGAATGTGTCGAGGATGTAGTCGGTGTCATCCCGGTTCACGCCGTACAGGTGGAAGAACGCCGCATCCAACTCCGCTCGCAACAGCACTCGCCGCTCCCCATCCCATCGAAACGGCGAGCCCGTCATCACCGAGGTATTCTCCGAACGCTCACATGTCCTCAGCGTTGAAGCTTAGTTCCAAAACACGCGGTGTGATCCACATTCCAACCGTATCGCTGCTTCTCCACGGGGTGGGATCACCAAAGACAACGGGCTGAATAACGGGAATCTGCTGAATCGTTCCAAATGTCATGTTTTGGCCACCGAGGCGCCGGTCCGGGCCACCTCGATCGCGCTGCGCTGATGGCGGTGCAGCGACAGCGGGAGGCCCGTCCCGCTCCCGGCCGACTTACCGACCTGGAGGATCCGTTCGCATTCTGGGTGCAAAACACCGTCGCGGATCAGCTCGTCGATGTGGCCGCCTGACGCGAAGGCCGGGTTGAGCGCGAGCCACGGCGTCGGCCACTGCGCTCCCCGAGCGGCCTGCTCCTCGACGTGAGCGCGGATCCGGTCGTTTGCGGATTTCCACGAACCCCTGAGTGAACGACCGGTAGTCGCCGATCAGCCGCTCATGGATGCTGAAGGCGTCCACCAGTCTGCCCCTGTCGTCCGGAGACGCCCCTGGCGCCTCTACCACTGGAGAATGATCGCCGAGAGGCTGCGCACCATTACTGCCGGAGCGACGCCGTGCATCCGATACTGCCGGGGCGACGCCGTGCATCCGATATATCGGCAGTAGCGGCAGCAGTCGACTTGAGTTCGCACCACGTTTGATTCCACGCCAGGCTAGCCGCACAGCAAGGGAGGGTCGCCGGGGCTTCGATGATCAAGCTGTGGCCCGTGGAGGAATGATTGCGCGAGCGTATCCTCGGACTTACCCGTTAGCCTACGCCCAGCCGTTCCTCGTCCCAGGAGACGTCCTCCAGCGTGGGCTGGACCTACCTGCTCGGCCGCCCGCCCCCGGACAGGCGTGTCAGCGTGACCAGTGCCACCCAGGGTGGTTTATGTTTGGTACGTGACCACCGCCCTGAAGCCGCCGTTCGCCGACGCTTCCCCAGCGGAGATCCGCGCCGCGCTGCTCGCGGAGGACCAACCGGAATTCGACCGGCAATGGCGTGAGGCCCTGACCGTCGCTGCCGAGGCCCTGAGCTTGGACGAGGTGCACGACACCCTGGAGTCCTGGCGGCGGGTCGCGTGGCTGGTCAGCGAACACGGGCACGACGGGTACCGCCGGATGATCGCCCAAGCCCAGGAAACACTGCGCACCGGCCAGAGCCCACCCGGCAGCGTCGGGATCGAGGAGATCGAGGCGCTGATCCGGGGGCGACTGGGCCGGTAGGTGTACCGCGTTGAGACCTACCCCGAGGCACGCGCTGCCCGACGATGCTCTGGCTGGCTACGCCGAGGCACTGGGGGTGCTCAAGCTGATCCCATGGAACGGGGAGCCGATCAACAAGGACAATCCGACCGGTCCCGTGCGGACACTGCCGTTCGGCGCCGCAGGTATGGTCACCTACCTGATCCTAGAGGATCAGCAGCGGGTAGACGTGATTACCGTGGTGTGGGTGGGCTGACGACAGCCTTAAGACCACACCGTCGAACAGATCGCCCAAGCCAGACGAAGGATTAGGTCGTCGCCGAAGACCTCATCCCAGCGGTCGAAGACTTTAATACTGTCATCCCGAGCCGCACGTCGCGACACTTCCCACGCGCAGCAACCGATCTCGCACCACGATTGATACCACGAGAGGAGACGGGATGAGGTCGGTGAATGTACATTCCGTCCACAATGGACTCTGACCTAGGTTATCTGCCCTGGTCAAAGCCGTGGAGCCGCCTCGGGGAATCGAACCCCGGACCTGCTCATTACGAGCGTAAGTTGTCACTGCCATCATCTGGGCGAAGTCCCTGGTAGTAGCAGCTGTGCTGTCCGTGCACGTCCGTGAAGGTCCGCCCAGGTGCTACCCGATTGCCACTCAGTTCGTCACTCGCTCCGGGCTATCCTCACCCAGCCAGCCGGACGGCTAACCGGTCCTGCAACCCCCGGTGAGCATCGAGGTCCGAGCCAGTCAGTGTCAGCAGCACCGATTGAATCGAGTTGAATGTGCGGGTTCATCTTGAGCTTGGGAATCTCCCTACCGTGCCAGGTGATACCCGCGACCTGCTGATGGATTGCACCTTGAGGTACCGCAGCTGACCACTGTTGACCCCTCCTTACAGCACGTGGACAGCACGACGGTGGTTGTGCCCTCGCAGGAAAGGTGGGGCCGAAGCGTGCATCCCGTCGCGTCGGCGGGCTCGTCCTGAAGCGGGCCAGGCGCAGGGATCGAGGTGGAGCACCCGACGGCTGAACGACCCGCTACACCTTCGGCGCCGACGCGACGGGATACCCGCGCCACCCTGGTGCCCACCACTCTCACGACCAGCGCGGGGACCATCCCGGAGCGAGGGCCGCCGGAGGCACTGGGTTGTTGATCTTAAAATCTGTTGCGCTCTTCGTGGTACGTGGACATTGAGGCTTATGCGAAACCCTCCACGAACAAGATCAACGATCTTTAGATCAGCGGCTCAGCGAACTGGACCAAGATCACAGCGGGGAGTTTCGCATAACCCACATTGAATGTGATCATTATGGCTTTCTTAGGACCCCTTGCCCAACGACCACATTTCCACTAAATAGCGAGAGGCTGAGCGTATTTGAGTTAACGAGTACAGCTCGCGCTAGCACGGAAGGTGAGCACCAGCCGTAGGGATTATTGGTCGTCTGGTCAGTGAACTGGATTGGGCCGGTACCAGACTCGTATACTACCCTACCGACACATTGAGGCTGTTGAAAAGTTCCGACTACTTCACCAGCCCGTCCCGGACCGATCTGGTAAGCAAGCTGCTCAGTCCCCGCCGTATTGCCTACCGCTAAGGTAAGAACTCCAACCCAAGTACCTTGATATTCTTCGGGAACTCCTTGCGGAGTCAGCGGCGGCGTCTCGCTGGTACTTGGAGCCGTGTCGCTGGTACTTGGAGCCGTGTCGCTGGTACTTGGAGTTGTCTCGCTGGTACTTGGAGTTGTCTCGCTGGTACTTGGAGGCGTCGGCGGATGCGGGGGGTCAGAATTGTGTGACGCGGCAACGAGTGCTGCTGCGATAGCTCCGATTGAGCTGATGACGGCGACTAAAATTGCCACCTTAGCTGATGTTTCGGGCATGTTGTTCTCCGTCGACGGTACACCAAAGTAATCCGGTAGGTCAGGTGCAAGCCGGAAGCGTCTAATCTGGACGGCGCCGGTCAACGCGGGCCCTCGTCGTTATTGAGAGTATCCGTCGTGCTGGCAGGCTGATCTCGGTAGTCATCGCAAATCCCCTCGCTCCCGTGCGACGCGACGAACCTTCGTCGGTGCGCTTTGACGAGTGAAATGTCGGCGTACAGCGCGTAGCGTTACACGTGCAGCAGGTGTCCGCAGATCTTCACAGGCAGTTCCCAGGCAGGCACGCGGGCCGCACGCAGACCGAAGCGTTGCTCTGTGGACCATCCTGGAGACAGCCCTGCGGCGGGCGTCTGCTTTTTGTGTCTTCGATTGCGCCGGCTGCGGTGGCGCACCGGCCGGGGATGCCGCCAGGCAACGACCGCGCTTACGGCAGGTGCAACCGCGACGCCGCAGGCGGCGCCTTGACGCTCCCATAGAGGCAAATTCGGCAATATCACGGAACAGGTAGGTACGGATCACGTAGGACCGTACGTACCTAGCCGCGCGAGGGGCGGGGCGTGCCACAGCAAACTCCTTTCATGCGAGGCCTTCCCCTCCCAGCGTCCAGTTCGGCTAGTTTGCATGTTTGCGTACAAACATCTTGCGCTCTGACCGTCGCGCTCTGTAGTCTTCAGTCTGAGAGTTTGAGGACAAACAAGGGTGCTCGCGCGTTGGGCCGCTATCACCCCTGAGCCAGGAGCGTCGAGATGGTCGATACCTCCCCCGCTGACCCTCCCCTGACCCCAGGGGAGGCGCTGGCCAAGCTGTTCCTGGACAACGCCGATCAGGGCTGTAACGCGGAAAACGACGCCTTCGTGGAAGAACTTCTGAGACGACGACGGGCGATCCAGGCGCTCGCCAACCCCTGCGGGCTATGACGATCCACCGCCAGCCCAGCGGCCAACCGGAGACCACCCGGCGGTTCCTAGCTGGCCTGCCCCGGCACGGTGATCCGGTCGGTGCGGTGTGGTCTCGCCTCGGCGAGGTAGAACGCGCCGGAAACGGCCCGACGCTGATCGACGCGCTACGCGCCGTGCTGCTGCCTCATCAACCGCTGCGGTACGGGCGGTGCCCGGCGTGTCCGAAACGGTGGGGCCGTCGCCTCCGGTGGCCTTGCATCGCATGGTGCCGGGTTCACACGGCGCTGTTCAGTCCATGCGGGGAAACCGGCGACCTGACACCAATGAGGACGCGATGAGCGCCGAGCAGTCCCACCGCTTCGCCCTCACCGGTCAGGATCCAGAGGGCCGCAACCGCACGATCATCTTGTGGCAGGAGACGGACCTGGTGGACGGCATCGTCCAACGCCGCGTGGTGGTGACGCTGGACGCCACGATGAACACCGCGACGATCCTCACGCGTGCCGAAGCCGCCGAGGTGGCACAGGGGATGCTGGCGGCTGCCACGTGACCGCCGAGGCGCGGGATCTGCTCGCGTGGATCGTGCTCAGCCGTGTGCACGACGGTGGCGTGACCCACCTGCACGGCGACTATTTCGACCGCAACGTCCTCACCCCGGGTTATCTGGCTGAGCCGTTCGCCCGACTCGCCGACACCGGGTCGCTGGCATTGGCCGACCCCGATCCTACCGGGCGACAACAGGTCACGATCACCGACGCCGGGCACGCCCGATACACCGAACTCCGCAGCGCGGCACGAGACCACTAGACCCCGGCCGGGCCGCCGGTCGAGTGGGAGCAGCCCCCGCCACGCTCCCGACAGGCTCCCGGTGGCCCGGCCGGTTCCATAAGACGCCTGTCGGGGAAAATTGAGTTAGGGCCAAGCGTCAGCGTTGCCAGACATGTGGAGTGCGGGCGTCAGCACGCTCCTAGGGCGGCGTCTTTGATGGACGGTTCAACGTGCACCGGCCTAAAAGGCTCGACTGAACTGCCATCCCGCGTGATCGTGACTCCAGCCGCGCGTATCGCTTGGACTCGTTGCAGGGCAATCCTTCGCCCGTCGGCGCTTCGCTCGCGCCAAGTTTCGCTACGGCTTGTCTGCTGATCATGAATTCGGTATAGCCAGGTAAGCGAGGGGTCGTTGTACCCGGACGCGCACTCGGACACAGCGCTAAACATCGTCACATCGTCATCTACCAGTACCGCGCCCCAACCTCCAAACGCTCTGACCAGATGCGTTCGCAGTACCAGGCCTGCGCAATGGATCGGCCAGTTACCACCGTGCTCAATCGCCCAGGTGTTGACCACCCCAGCCTCGATTACCCCGAACGGAAGCGCTGACTTGTAAGGCCTTCGCGTTCCATCGGACATCAGATCATCAGCCTGTCCCACTACCCAGTGAATTGATGGGTCGTCGAAGCGCGGGATCAGTCGAGCCAACCCGTCGGGCAACAGTACGTCGTCGTGGTCAAGCACCTGAACAAGATCACCAGTCGCTCTGGTCAACGCCAGGTTCCGCGTCATTGCGATCCCCGCTTGTACCCGGTTGGCTGAGTAGGACACTCCTGGCAACCCGGTCACGACGTCTGCTAGCCGAGGATCGGTGCCGTCCTCCTGGACAAGCCACTCCAGTTCCCACGGATGGGGAAGCTCTTGGCTGAGCACGCTGTCGATCGTCTCGGCGAAGTACTGAGCCAACGGCGCATAGGCGGCAGTGATGATCGAAATTCGACGTGTCCTCAACCGTTCGTGTCCCATCGCGTGAGCCGAGTGTGGAAGGTCAGTTTCGTCCGATCTGCCGGGTATTGCGCGTCGCTGATCTCTACCACCCGGCCCGTAGTGTCAATCGAGATTCGACGAACCCACAGTAGCGGCACTCCTTCGGGTAGAGCCCACATGCTCGCTTCGACCGTGGTGGGCATCGTGGCCGTGGCTTCATCGACGATCCCGTCTATCTCGATCCCGACCGTACTCAGAGCGTGCATAGTTCCGCCAGGCCACGCCGCATGAGTTGGATCGCTGATCATCGGGTTGGCGGTGATCAGAGACTCGGGAATCCAGGACACCGACCATGCTGCACGATCACCGGTCATCAGGTCCTTGTGCTCGAACTCCCGGCGCAGCACCAGGTCCTCACCGCCGATCCCGAACATCTCGCTCAGCTCTGGCCCGGCGGGCTCGGTCGTGTAGTCGGCGGTGAAGTCGAACCCGTCGAGCGGGCCGTGGAGATCATCCTCGGCAAGGCCACGACGGCGCCTGATCTCCTCAGACTCGCGAACGAGGTCCTTCTCTGCCTGGTGCCGCAACGATGTGCGCTCCACCTTGGGTGGTTCCGCTCGCACGACTGGGGCTCTCCCTCGCCCCCCCGTGATCAGCCCTTGCTGTTTGAGCAGAGCGACCGCCGTCCGCGCTGAGGTGATCGAGCACTTCCACCGCTGAGTGATCTCGTACAGCGTCGGGAGCGAGTCGCCGGGGGCAAGCCGCCCGGTCTCGATCTCGATGCGCAGGTCGTCTGCTACTCGCAGGGCGATGGGGGCCAGTGCTGGTGTCCTCTGAGGTTCCATGCGCCCCAGCCTACGCCAAGTTTGTCAGTTTGCGGGCAAACATCTTGCACTCTGTGCGCACAGCCGGTAACGTTCAGTTTGCGAGTTTGAGGGCAAACACTCAAACTAAGACAGAGGAGTGATCGTTGAACGGTGACGAGGGTCCAGTGAGTTTCAGCCCGGACGGGCTGACTGAGCAGATGATCGATGCGCTGCTCCGGGAGGTGGATGGCGCCGCCGCCGTGGCGAAGCCGCGTCCGACGTCAGCGCTGATGGACGGGCAAGCGGCGCAGCGCCGATATCGGCGTGAGGCACGGCGTTGTGTGGCGGCGGCGGTGCGTGTGCTGCCAGTGCGGGGTGTCGCTGGTGGCCCGGATGGGTGGGCGGCGTGATGGGCGCTGCGGTCGTCGGAACCCGGATTGATGTGTTCGACGCCCGACCCGGCGGCTCGAACCGCCAAGAACGCGCCCGCCGGGTCGGGGTTCCTGAATCACTCATCGAAGCAATCGAGGAGATCGGCATGGTACAGGTGCATACCTGTGTGAGTGTCCACTGTGCTCAGTGCGGGGATGCTATGGGCGTCCCCGGGTTTGAGGCGCACTATGCCACTGAGGATGCCGCATTGGACGCGGCGGCGGCGCATGGTTGGCGGGTCGGCCCGGGTGGGCGGTTGTGGTGCTCGGCGTGTGGACCGGTGTTGACGTGTGAGGCCGAGGGGCATGAGTTCAGCGGCTGGCGTCGTCTGGTCACCTCCGATGGGCGACCGGCGTCCAGTGAGTACCGGCATTGCCGTCGGTGCTGTCTGGACGAGTCCCGCCCGGCCCGGTGGCCGATCGACCCACATCCCGAGCACAGCAGCGCGGTCGCGGTGCTAGCGGGTGCCGGTGCCAACGCAAGCCGGGGTGGGGGTGAGTCCCGGTGAACCAGTCACAGGTTGAGGTGGTGCTGGTCGGGTTGGCGGTGCTGGCCGGGTTGGGTGTCATGGCTGCGTTTCGCAGCGGTGCTCGGGGTGCCTACAAGGTCGCGCGGCAGACCCAGGAGGTGACCCGGATGGGCGGCAACCTCGGTCGGGCGCTGGGCACCACCGTGGTGATCGTCGGGATGCAGTGGGCGGTGGTGACCTTCACGACCGACCCCCGCGCGTGGGCCGTGGCGCTGGGCGTGCCCGCGCTGTACGCGGGCAGCGCGATCGCCCGGATGTTTTCGGTGACCGAGCTCCTGCATGCCGAGAGGGGGGTCCGGCGATGAGCACTCAACCAGAACCGCCGCAGCCACACGATGACAACTTGATCCCGTTCCCGGGCGTGACGTCCCGGCAGCCGCCGAGGCGGGGCGCGGGGTCAGAACCTGTGCCCGACGTGGTGGACGGGGAACTGGTCGACCGGGCGGAGTTCACCCGGTGGCCGATGCCGGTGGTGCTACCACCGTGGCTACGTTCGCGGGCGACCGCGCTGGGCACGGTGCGGTGGGCGGTGCGCTACGCCGGGCGGCATGTCGGGTTCCACGCGTGGCGGACCCCGGCTTATGGGTTGGCGTTGTGCTGGTGGCTGTTGCGCGGCACCGGTCGGGCGATCGCTGCCGGGTTCGGGTGGGTCAGTGTGCGCGGGGAGTACCAGCCGTTGATCACCGCTGCCCGCGAAGCCAAGCGGTGGGATCTGGTCCGGGACCTGATCACCGAGCGTCGAGCGCTGGCCCGGGTCCGGGTGAAAACCACCGCGTGGCTCTCGGTGTCGGTGGGCTCGGCCGGGGCCGCCGGTTACGTCACCCTCGGGCCGGTGTTCGGGTGGTGGGCGGTAGCCGGGGCCGGGCTGGGTGCATTGTGGCTGGGCCGCCCGCGCACCGCCCCGATATTGCCGCCGGGTCCGGTGTTGCCGGTGCAGCTGGAGCTCTCAGCGGCCATGCTCACCGACGCCCTGCGCGCGGCCGGGCTGGTCAAGGCCGACGCCACACCGCAACTGGTCACCCCGCCATTGCGGGATGGCAACGGGTGGGCGGTCACCCTGGACCTCCCCCGGGGCGGTGGGAAAACCGCCGCCGATGTGATCGCCAAACGCGACACTCTGGCTGCTGAGCTCGGGGTGGATGAGATCCAGGTCATCATGGCCCGGGTCCGGGCGGTGGCCGGCGGGCACGCCGGGCGACTGACGGTGTGGGTCGCCGATGATGACCCCTATCTGGGTGTCCCGAACCCGTCGCCGCTGACCAGCCTGGAGACCTTCTCGGTGTGGGAGCCGATCCCGTTCGGGCAAGACGCCCGCGGGCGGCGGATCTTCCTGGTACTGATGTGGCAGTCGATGTTCTTCGGGGGGCTGCCCCGGCGGGGTAAGACCTTCGCCCAACGACTCCCCTCGGCCGCTGGGGTGCTGGACGCCTTCGTGCGGCACTACATGGCCGATGGCAAGGGCGGCGCGGACTGGCGCCCGATGCGCGGCGTGGCACACCGGCTAGTGATCGGCGCCGAAGACGAGGCCATCGCCGCGTTCCTGGCCATGCTCGATGAACTCATTGCGGAGATGGGCCGCCGGTTCGCGGTACTCGGCACCCTGCCCACCTCGGTGTGCCCAGAGGGCAAGCTGACCCCGGACATCAGCCGCCGCTACGACATGCCGGTCATCTTCATCACCATCGACGAACTCCAGGAATACCTCTCCGCGATGCCGGGACCGGTCAAGGAGGAGACCGTGGAGAAACTCGCCCGCCTCGCCCGCCGGGCCCCGGCGGCCGGGTTCATCCTCAACGCCGCATCCCAACGCCCGGATGCCGATAGTGTGCCCGCGAAACTACGGGAGATCATCTCCTACCGGTACTGCACCCAGGTCGTGGACCGGACCTCCTCGGACATGGTGCTCGGCAAGGGCAAAGCCGCCCAGGGTGCGGATGCCTCGATCCTGTCCGAGGACCACAAAGGGGTCGGGGTGCTGGTCACCGGGCCGGGGTCGTTTGAGATCGTCCGCTGCGACTACATGGACCTGCCCACCTTCGCCCAGGTTTGTGCGCACGGCCGGGCGCTGCGGGTGGCGGCGGGCACGCTCAGCGGCGACGCCGCCAGCGATCCGGTAGCGGCCGCCGAAGCCGCCGGGGTCACGATCCCCACCGTGCTCGCCGATGTGCTCTACGCCATGCACGGGGTGGAGCGGATGCACACCACGACGTTGCTGGCCCGGCTGGTCAACATGGACGAAGACGGCTACGGCGACTACACCCCCGAGCGCCTAGCCGAGGAACTCGAACGCGCCGGGGTCCAACGCTCCGGCCGACAGGTCAAAGTCGACGGGATCAACCTGGCCGGCTACCGCCGCGCCGACCTCGAAGCCGCCGTCCCCGCCGGAGCCACCCTCCCCAAACCCACCACCCCCCAACCACCACCAACGGATACGGACGGTGACAGGTAGAGGGGGAGGGGTCTACCC